>JBFLVN010000183.1:0-7684 GCA_040758475.1 Bdellovibrionota bacterium | reverse complement strand
CTCCATCCCGGTCGGCCAGAAAGACGCGGGCGCCGCGCCGGACGAGTTCCTCCGCCAGAGCGCGGCCGATCCCCGAGGCACTCCCCGTCACCAGGGCCGATCGATCCGAAAAGTTTCTCACGAATTTCCCCCTTCGCGGCCGCCGCCTACAGGCCGCCGATTGGCTATTTTTGCGCAATCCATCCAACGGCCGTACAATTACCCTCGTGGAAGAAAAAGAAAAAATCCACTGGTTCCGGTGGCTTGCCACGGCTGCGGTGACGGCGGCCGCGTTCGCAGGCGTGGTCCTTCCCCTGCAAGCGATCGAAATCCTCCACTTGGGGCTCTACGAAGTAACGCTCGAGCCCAAAGAACATTTTATGGCCGTTTCAATGACGATCTGTGGGGCGGCTGTCTTTCTGGGGCTTGCCAACGGCGGCCTAGGCGTCGTGAGGGAGGCTTTCCTCCACGAAGGAAAGAGGCGTTGGCCTTTGTGGGGTGCAGTGCTTTCCACAACAGTCGCGGCGCTCGCCGTTCACGTGCTCGAAGTGCTGGCGCTCGGGACGCTGGCCCTTCTGCCCCATGCCGCGGCGGCGTGGCGCGGCCGGGAAACGCGCTGGCGCGTCGCCGGCATGCTGGCGGTGGCTTTCCTCGCCGCGCCATTCACCGATCCCGTCCGGCAGCTCTATGCCAAGCGCGTCATCCGCGTGTTCCACAACGCCCGGGAACGCTACATGGATATTTTTATCCAAGCCCGCAAGGATGGAACGCGCCCGGGACAGGGGGATTACAAGGGATATCTCCGCTCGATCGAGGACCTTCCCGTAACGCCACGCGAACTCTTGTGGCTGGGCATCGTCTCCGTTACTCACGACCCGTGGGGAAAACCTTATCGTTTCCAGAAAAGCCGGGCCATGATGGAAGGATCGCCACGTCCGGATTTCGGCCGCTGGGACGCCGACTACATCTATGAAAGTCTGGGAGCCGACGGCGTCCCGGGCGGGACGGGCTACGACGAAGACCTGTCGCCGGAAAACGCACTCCCCCTGGGCGCCTTGCCGCCCCCGCGCCCTAAAATGCACGGGCCGGAACCTCCCCCGGCTCCCAAGGAATAATCCGCAGCTTTCACTCTCCCTTCCGGGCGAGAAGGAAAATCTGGAAAACCGCGAGCGGCAGCCGGGCCCAAAGAGTCCGGGCGACACCCCCTTCGGGCGTCACCAACAAAACAGCGAGCCCACCGGCCGCCAGAAGCAAGCCGAAACTCCAGGAGAGAAGGCCCCCTTTGCGGCCGGTCCCGATCGTCCACGCGGCCAAGCCCGAAAGAGCCATCTGGCCCGACGCGATCAGCAACCAGAAAATGAAAAGTGCCCCCTCGCCCAGATTTGCCAGGGCCCAGAAAATTCCAGCGCCGCAAAGAGCGGCCCAAGCCGCTTCGATCCGCGCGAACCTCTTGGCTGAGAGCGGTTCGAGCGTCATGGGTCTTTTCCTTTAACCGCGCTTACCGCGGGCTTCGAGAATCTTGTGGGCCGCTTGGCTGATGGCGCCCTTGACGCTGTCGCTCTTGGCGAGCTGAGAGAGCTGGGAAACCTGGAGCTTTGGCAGCAAGGAGAGGACGAGCTGGGTGTTGGTCTTGGGATTGCGGATGATGTTCCAGCGGATCGTGGGATCGCCCATCCATTGCTGGTTCACGCTGATGAGGCGGATCACTTCCGTTCCCGAACCCGGGTTCCGGGCGATCTCCGTGATCTCGTCGTTCGTGATACGGGGGTTCTTGAGCACGTACTGGTGAACGACGGGCTGGGCCTCTTTCATCAGAACGGCGCGGGCTGCTTTCCCGCCTGTAAGCGCCAGTTTGATTTTCTGCGGGATGGCCATCTCCTGCACTTGGGCGTAAACGCCCCGGCTCTTGTGAGCCGCGCCGCCGTCTTGCTGCTGCTGGAGGATCGCCTGGTCTTTCTCCGGATCGTCTTCGAGGAGGGCCTTGTTGATGTCCGACATATCCTTGTCGGAAGTGCCCAGGAACCGGACTGGCGGGGATTCGCCCCGGAGGACTTCGGTCAAGAAAGCTTCGATCCCGCTCTTCACTTCGGGCGGGAGGGGGGCAAGCTTCAAATGAGCCCCTTTCGGAGGATTTTCCGAAATCCTTTCCACCGTGGCCTGAAGCTCCACGCGGTCGTTGTTCACCGGAAACATCAGGATCGCGGCGCAGGCGGCTCCCTTCGCGGGAAAACCTTCCTCGCCGGGCAGAAAGAGCGTCCCCTGCATGATCTGGCGGGTGTACGTATCCACGAACTCGGTCGCATCGAAGAACGCCGCGTGAAATTTGCCGGCCGAAAGGGGGTCGACGTGCATGCTATCTATCCCAAGAACTTTATAGTGAACGCCCCGGCCCAGGCAGGGCAATCACCTCTAGCCCACCCGCAGTTCCATCTCGCGAAGCCGCGCGATCTTGTCCCGGAGCTGGGCGGCTTTTTCGAAATCCAGGTCCTTGGCGGCTTTCTTCATTTCCTTTTCGAGCTTGGTGAGGAGGCGCGGAATCTTCCTGGGTTCGACGTACTCTTCCTGCTCCTCCGCCGCTTGGGCGGGGCCCGCCACATCCACGTAATCGGCTTCGTAAATCGTGCCGAGAAGGTTCTGAATATCCTTGCGAACGGTCTCGGGCGTGATGCCGTGCTCCTGGTTGTAAGCGAGCTGTTTTTCCCGGCGTCGGTCCGTCTCGTCCATGGCCTTCCGCATGGCCTTGGTAATCTTGTCGGCGTACAGGACGACGCGGCCCTCCACGTTCCGGGCAGCGCGGCCGAAGGTCTGGATGAGGGCCGTCTCCCCCCGGAGGAACCCTTCCTTGTCGGCGTCCAGAATAGCGACGAGGGCCACTTCCGGAAGATCGAGCCCCTCCCGAAGCAGGTTGATTCCGACGAGCACGTCGAACTCCCCTGCCCGAAGGGCGCGGAGGATTTCGACCCGCTCCAGAGTCTCCACGTCCGAATGGAGGTAGCGCACGCGCAGCCCCACTTCGCCGTAATACTTCGTCAGATTCTCGGCCATCTTCTTCGTGAGCGTCGTGACGAGCACCCGGTTCCCCTTGGCTACCACCTTGCGGATTTCACCGAGGAGATCTTCGACCTGTCCCACGGTGCCCGAGGCGGGGCGCACTTCGATCACCGGATCAACGAGGCCCGTGGGGCGGATGATCTGTTCGACGAATTCGCCGCCCGACTGCTCAAGTTCGTAGGGTCCCGGCGTCGCGGAAACGAAAATCCGCTGGCCGATCCGCTCTTCCCATTCTTCAAACGTGAGAGGCCGGTTGTCCAAAGCCGAAGGAAGACGGAAGCCGTACTCGACGAGGGTCTCCTTCCGGGAGCGGTCCCCCCGGTACATGGCCCCCACCTGGGGAACGGTCTGGTGGGATTCGTCCACGAAGAGAAGAAAATCTTCAGGAAAATAATCGAGCAGCGTGGGCGGGGGTTCGCCGGCCTTCCGCCCCGTCAGGTGCCGCGAGTAATTCTCGATGCCGGGGCATGTTCCCACTTCAGCGATCATTTCCAGGTCGTGCAGAGTGCGCTGCTCCAAACGCTGGGCTTCGACCAGTTTGTGGTCCTTGTAGAGAACTTCGAGCCGCTCCCGTAGTTCGGCCTTGATCGAATCGATGGCCCGGTTCTTCATGACGGGATCGACGACGTAGTGGGTCGCCGGATAGATGGCGATCTTCTCTAAGTCTTTAAGGCGCTGGCCCGTGAGGGCGTCCACCTCGGAAATCCGCTCGATCTCGTCCCCGAAGAACCCGATGCGGATGGCCCGCTCCTTTTCCCAGGAAGGGAAGACTTCCACCACGTCCCCCCGCACGCGGAACGTCCCCCGGCGGAAGTCGTAGTCGCTCCGTTCGTACTGGATTTTCACGAGTTTCCGAAGAACGGAATCGCGGTCGATCTCCTCGCCCTTCGTCACGAAGCAAAGCATGTCGTGATAGGCCTCGGGGGAGCCGATGCCGTAGATGCAGGAAACGCTGGCCACGATGATCACGTCGCTTCGTTCGAGAAGGGAGCGGGTGGCCGAATGGCGCATCTTGTCGATGTCGTCGTTCCGGGCCGAGTCCTTTTCGATGTAGGTGTCGGAAGAGGGGATGTAGGCCTCAGGCTGGTAGTAGTCGTAGTAACTGATGAAGTACTCGACCGCGTTCTCCGGAAAAAGCTGCTTGAACTCTCCGAAGAGCTGAGCCGCCAGAGTCTTGTTGTGGGCCATGACGAGCGCCGGCCGGTTCACCCGGGCGATCACCTGGGCCATCGTGAAGGTCTTGCCCGACCCCGTGACCCCCAGAAGGGTCTGGGCCTCGCGGCCGTCTACAAGGCCCTGAGCCAGGGCTTCGATGGCCTGGGGCTGGTCCCCCTTGGGCTCAAAGGGGCTCACGAGCTTGAACTTGTTCTGGGTCTGGTATTGGACCACGGGCCCCTCGCCGGAGAAGGGAGCCAGTATAGCGGAGAAAAAGGGGACTACGCTCTACCGGAAACGCACCCGGACGCCGCCGTAAAACTCGGGGATGAATTCCTCGTCTTCCAGATTCGTCACGTTCACCAGGGCGCCGCCGAAAATGCCGAAGTTCCGGGAAATCGCCCAGTTGAACCCTCCACCGAAAGGGATGTCCAGGGCCGATTCGGTGTCCTGCCCCTCCACGTCCAGGATGATCACGCCGGCACCCGCTTCGGCGTAGACTTCCAAGGGGCTTCGCCCCTCGACCACTTCGGCCCCCACGCGGAAAAGGCCGCGAATCAAGTACTGGTTCGTCGTATCCGTAAAGCCCATCTGGAAGGACGGGCCGAACCCGAAATTATCGGTGAACCAATAGCGGAAGCGGCCGCTCACCGCCGGGCCCGATTCGTCCTCCAGGAAAATAACGCCGACACCGATTTCCCCCTCCCACTCTCCTTCCCGGTCCAGGGAAGCGGAAGCAGGGGATACGCCGGAAAGAGCGGCGGCGAAGAAAACGGCGAAGAAAACGAGAATTCCACGGATTCTTTTCACAACCTGTTACTCCTTCACCCAGGGCCGCCCTTCGCTAGACGATCAAGCGTTCGGCCGGCAGCGGCGTGCCCCGGGGTTGTTCGTGGGCGAAGCGCGAGCGTTCGACCGCGATCCGGATGGAAACCTGGCAGATAACCGTCACCGGCACGGCCACCACCATCCCGATAATGCCGAGTACGGAACCGCCCACGAAGACGGAAAGGACGACGAGCACCGGGTGGACGTGCGCTCCGTGTCCCACGATGAGCGGCTGAAAGATCCAGTCATCGAACGTTTTCACGGCCCCGAAGACCACGAGCACCTTGACGAGCATCCAGCCGGTATCGGGCCCGCCTTGAAGCAAAGCGGCGAGCGAAGCGATCCCCCAGCCCAGGACGGGCCCGAAGTAGGGAATGAAGTTCCCGATGCCGGTGACGATGCCGATGAGGACCGCGTAGTTCAAATCGATCCAGAGAAGGCCGACCGCCACCATGCCGCCCACCACGGCGGCATCCACGACGAGGCTCCGCAGGTAGCCACCCAGCGCGGCGTTGAACTCTCGCACGAGGCTGATCCCCGTTTCCACGGAGCGGTGCGAGAGAGAAGCGAAGAAACCGTCGAGCCACTTACCGCCGTCGCGAAGGAGAAAAAAGACAAAAAACGGAAGAAGGACCGTCATGACGAGGGCGGTCGAATGCCTTGCGATCCATTCCGGCGCCGCCATGCGGACGGAGCCGGCCCGTTCGCCGACCATCTCGAAGAGAGAATCGGCGAAATTCTTCCCTTCGAGGAACGTGTATTTTTCCGCCAAAGCCTTTTCCATTTGTACGAGGGTCTTCCGGGTTTCCTCGAGGCGCCCGGGGACAATGCGCTTGAGCTCCGTTACTTCATCGACGACGACCGGAACGGTAAAATAAAGAAGAGCCGCCGCCAGTCCGCCGAAAACCAGCGTGAGGAGGATCACCGCCGATTCGCGGCGGACGGCCCGTGCTTCAAGAGCCAGCACGAAGGGGTTGAGAAGATAAGCGATGATGATCGAAACGAGAAAGGGAATGAAAATCTGTTCCAGGTGGCTCAGGCCCCATCCGGCCAGAACGGCCGTAAAGAGGATGAGCCCCCACCGGACCCAGCGTTCCAGCCGGATCTGGGCTTCGGCGGCGTTCACCGTTTCTCGCCTCCGGAACCATTGCGAGCCTTGGCGAGTTCTTCGTTCGTGCGCCGGAGCTGGCCCGCTAGCGTCTGAGCGATCCCCCGCATGACGGGCAGACCGATATCGGCCCGCTTGCTCACCAGGTCGTCGAAATCCGTGCGGTAGAGGATGAGAAGCTCGGCCGTTTCCGCGGCCCGCGCGCCCGCCGAACGGGGAAGGGTGTCGAGGAGGGCGAGTTCGCCGAAATAGGCCCCCGACCCGAGCGTCGCCAGGACGATCTCCCGGTCGCCGCCCGCGCGCTTGTAGATACTCACCCGGCCCGCGTAAACCACGAAGAGCGCTTTGCCCAGATCTCCTTCCTCGAAAATCGTCTCACCCGCCTCGTACTTCCGGTCCGTGCAGTGCGTGAGAAGTTTTCCCGCCTGGAGAGAAGAGAGCCCCCGGAAAATCGGCACCTCCGTGAGGAATGCGATCCGCTCCTGCGTCTGGCGGTGCGTGAAAGGAGCGAGGAGCTTCGAGAAAACACCTTCGTTCGTCATGGCGGGCGAGCATATCCGGGCCCTTCCGGAGCCGCAATCAGGAGAATCCCGGGAACCTAAGTGCCCAGAAACGTTTGGGTTTTGGCGGGGTTTGCGCTCCGCGGTCCCTCTCCCTGACGGCTGCGGCCATTGACTTTGCCCCGGGGTGAATTGAAATGGCGGCCCATCGGGCCCCCGGAAACCGGGGGCTTTTTATCAGGGCCGGGGGGCCCAAGGAGAAAAAGAGAATCATGGATAAGCCGGTGATTTCGAGAAAGTGGCTGGGCGCGGCGGCTTCGATCGCGTTCGTGGCAGGATTCGCGGCGTGCGAGCAGAAACCCGCCAAGCTGGCGTTCGTCACGCAGCCGGGCGGCGCGAACGGGGGCTCGGCCTTCGCCTCGCAACCGGCCGTCGAAATTCAGGACAAAAACGGAAAGAAAGTGGAAAAGGCGACCCTCGAAGTGACGCTCGCCTTGGGCGCCAATCCCGCGGGCGCCACGCTCTCGGGCAGCGCCGCCACGGCCGCCGCGGGCGGAACCGCCTCCTTCGCGGGGCTCTCCATCGACAAGGCGGGGACGGGTTACACCCTCGTGGCCTCGGCGCCGAACCTCCAGAGCGCCGAGAGCGCGGCGTTCGACGTGGCCGTGGACACGGGCGTGAAACTGGCCCTCGCGGGCGCGGCGCCTGCCGAAAGCAAGACGGGAGAAACCTGGCCGGCCATCGCGGTGCAGATTCTCGATGCGGGCGGCAACCTCGTCACCGGCGCCACCGATCCGGTCGAGATCAAACTCGCCACGGGCACGGGCGCCCTCAAGGGAACGCTCTCCCAAGTTCCCGCTGGCGGCGTGGCGACCTTCTCGGACCTCTCGTACGACAAGGCCGAGACGATCACCGTCGACATCGTGAGCGGCCAGCTCGCGGGCGTGACGGGAACGAGCATCAACGTCGCAGCGGGCGGCAAGAAAAAGAAGTAGCCGCCAAACCGGTTCCTATTGAAAAGGGCGGCCCTTTGGGGCCGCCTTTGTTTTTTAGAAAATTGCGA
>JBFLVN010000182.1:0-7711 GCA_040758475.1 Bdellovibrionota bacterium | reverse complement strand
GAACTCGTTCCTGCCTCAGGTCATCGCCTCGAAGCTCCCGGATGTCCGTTTCGTGGAACTGCGCGACTCGGTGCAGATCGACATCGAAGGTGCCGGCACCTGGACGGCGCGGATCCAGGGCGGCAAGCCCTTGGTCGCGAGCGGCCCGGCCGACAATCCCTTGCTGACCCTCGCCTTGAGCGCCAAAGCGATCGAGGCGGGCTTGGGGCGCTCCGGCGTCGCGGGAATAGACCTGGACGCTACCGACGTTTCCGCCCCCGCTCGCGCCATCGCCGAGGCCCTCACCCAGGAGCTCGCCGACTCGGTCCGCGAGCAGGTGCGCGGCACCATCAAGTTCGCCCTGGCCAGGGGGGACGGCATGGAAGAAGCCCTCTTTCTGGGCTTCAGCAGCGTGGACCCCGGCGCCCCCACCTGCACGATCCAGACGACCGAAGACGAGTTCCGGGAGATGATCGAGCTGGGACTAACTCCCCAGCAGGCCTTCATGGCGGGAAAAATCCGGCTCGAAGGCGACATGTCGATCGCCATGACCCTGGCCATGATCGCCATGCCGCTCCTGGAGCCGGGGATGAAGTTCCTTACCGGCCGGATGAAAGGCCGGGGGTAGAATCCCGGCGGTCTTTCTCTTTAGCTTCTGGAAACAATGAATGCTCCATAACCGCGTCATCCGGTCGGCCGTTTCCGTCCTGCTTTTTGCGCGGATTCTGCTGAGTTACGTCTGGTTTGGGCTCGTTACCCAACGGCGATTGCCGCCGGGCCAGGAAATGCGGCGGCGGCGCTTAGAGCGCCTCCACGAGATCAATGCCAGGCGCCTGTATAAGTATTTCGTCCTGTTGAAAGGCGTCTACATCAAGATCGGTCAATTTCTTTCCACCCAGGCCGCGCTCCTTCCTCCAGCCTATTTGATCGAGATGGTGAAGATGCAGGATCAGAATCCGGTGGCCCAGGAATCAGCCATCCGCCAGCGCGTCGAGGAAGAATTCGGCGGGCCTCCGGAGGAAGTCTTCCAGTCGTTTTCCTTCGTCCCCCTCGCTTGCGCTTCCATCGGCCAGGTCCATCGCGCCACGCTCAAGGACGGCCGGGAAGCGGTGATCAAGGTCAAGTACCCAGGCATCGATGCGTTCTTCTTCGCGGATCTAAAAGTCATCCAGATGATGATTCCCTGGTTTATTCGTATCCTGGAATACGGCCTCTACCGGGGGCGCACGGGTATCAATTACATCACCCTCATCGACGAATTTGTGAAATATATCGGCCGGGAGCTCGATTACCGCAACGAGGCCTACAATCAGAAACGGATGCACGAACAATTAGCGGGCATGCAGGCCAAGGGCATGGTCTACGTTCCCCGGCTCTACACGGAATATTGCCGGGAAAACGTGATCTGCATGGAATACATCGAAGCTCGGAAGATCGTACCTTGGTATGTGGACCCGCAAGTCCCATCCCAGAAGAAGGATTGGGTATTCCGGTGCATGGTGGAATGCCTGTTCTTTACGATTGCGTACCACGGCTTTTTCCAGGCGGACACCCATCCCGGCAATTTCATGGTCCTCGACGCCGCCCCCCATTCGCCAGAACCGGCGGCCACGCTGGTCATGCTGGATTTCGGCTGCACCAAGGACTTCCCCGAAGGCTTCCGCGCAGGCGTGGTTCAGGTTATCAACGGGTACCTGACCAAGCAGTACTCCCAGATTACGGAAGCCCTTTGGGAGCAAGGCTTCCGTACCAAGCTTCAAACGCGCGAATCCTTCGACCTGTGGGTCCGGCAGGGAATCAAGATCACGGACGAGATCCTGGGTTTTTTCCGCGACGGCACGGACATCATCGAACATCTCCGCCTCAATCTGGCCAAGATGGCAGCGGAGTTGTGGGAACTGAATGAACAGCACCGGATCGCCGCGGTCCCGGAGCACTACGCGATGCTGGGGCGGGTCCTCGCGACGGCACCGGTCCCCCTGGAAAGGCACATGCCCAAAGTCGACTTTCTTCCGATCGCGATGACTTACGTCAGCGTGCTTGCCGGAAAGGCACAGGCGGAAAAACGGACCAGGGCATCCAGCGGCCCAGTAGTGGACCAGCCATCCGTATAGGCATATTAAAACTCCTTGAAAACCGCCGCCCCCTCCCTCCAAACTCCCTTGGCGGGCGCTTCGTGCTTTTGAAGAGACCCGCCCCAATTCCCCCGTGGCCACCGATCAATCCTCCGGTTTGAGACACGCCGGCCGGGCCCTCCGGCACAGGAATTACCGGCTCTATTTCATGGGCCAGGCGGTCTCCCTCGTGGGGACGTGGATCACCCGCGTGGCCCAGCAGTGGCTCGTCTACCGCCTGACGAACTCCCCCCTCTGGCTCGGCCTGATCGGCTTTTGCATGCAGGTCCCCACGTCCATCCTTTCGGCCCCGGCGGGGGTGCTGGCCGACCGGTGGGACCGGCGCAAGATGCTGCTCGCGACGCAAATCCTCGCCATGATGAAATCCCTCACGCTCGCCGCCCTCGCCTTCTCGGGGAAAATCCAGGTCTGGCACGTGGCGGCCCTCGCTCTCTTCCAAGGAGTGGTGGACTCCTTCGAAATCCCGGCGCGCCAATCCCTTGCCGTCGAGCTTACGGGGCGCGAAGACCTTCCCAACGCCATTGCACTCAACTCCATGCTCTTTAACGGCGGGCGGATGGTGGGCCCGGCCATCGCGGGCGTGCTCGTGGCCGCCGTCGGGGAAGGGACGTGCTTCCTCGTGGACGGCGTCAGCTTCCTCGCCGTCATCGCCATGCTGCTCGCCATGAACCTCGTCCCAAAGGCGGCCGCGCACAAGAACGGCTCCGTGTGGCAGGGGCTCCGGGAAGGGGTTTCCTACGCCCGGAGCCACCCGAACATCCGGGCCGTGCTCGTCCTCCTCGGGGTGATCAGTCTTCTGGGGTTCCCCCACCTCGTGCTCATGCCCATCTTCGCCACGAAAATCTTCGCCGGGGACGCAAACACCCTGGGCCGCCTCGTGGCCTCGGCGGGGACGGGGGCCCTTTTGGGAACCTTCTTCCTCGCCACCCGGAGCGCCAAGGCCCCTTCGGCGCGCTTGGTCCGCGCTGCTTGCGTGACGGGCGGGGCTGCCCTCATGGGTTTCTCCTATTCTTCGCTTCTTCCCCTCTCCATGGTCCTCCTCGCCGTGACGGGCTTTTCCATGCTCGTCGTCATCACGTCGGGGAACGTCCTCGTCCAGACGCTCGTAAACGATCAAATGCGGGGGCGGGTGATGGCCCTCTTCGGCGTGGCCGTGATCGGGGCCCTTCCCTATGGAAGCCTACTGGCAGGGGCGCTCGCGGAAAAAATCGGTGCCCAGGCCACCGTGCTCCTGGGCGGGCTCGTCTGCGTCCTGGCGGGCCTGTTCCTGACCGAAAAACTACACGTAGAAGAGGCGCCGTCCGCGATCGAACCGATACCGGCGCCGGAGATGGCGGAGTAGGCGGCTTGCCTCCCGCAAGGGGCCCCGGTAACCTTTTAAATTGATTCGCACCTCGAAAGGACAGCGCCGGAAAGCATCCTGAAACGGCATCGGACAATCTGAAGTATCGCGAGTTCGGGAGGGAACGATCGTGAAAAGCACCACCGCCACGGCGGCCGCCGCCGCCCGTCCGGATGCCTGGACGAAAACGCTTCCTCCGCACATCCGCTCCTACCGCATCGCTCTCTACTGCTTCTCAGCCACCGGAGCCGCCGCCCTGGCAGCGGCCATCCTCTTCGAACTCTGGGTGCGGACCTCGAACCTCTGGCCGGAAGAAGGGGATTTCTCCCTCCTCTATCATTTCCTCCTCATCGAGTACGGCCTGGCTACCGCGGCGATCTTCCACCTCCTCCAATCCCGGCATTGGGCCGAGCGGTTCCGGCGCAAGGAAGCTTCCCAATACAAAACCCTTCTCATCTTCGCCCTCGTCCGAGACCTCGTGCACTTCGGTCTCCTCGCCTGGGCGGCCGGCCCCGCTTCGGTGTGGTTGATGGCCGCCTGCCTGGCCTCCGGTGTCGCGGTTTTCACCCTCACCCCCCGGCGCCTCGCGGTCCAGTACGCCACGGCACTTCTCGTAGCCTACGGAGCGCTCCTGGCGGCCAGCCTTGCGGGCGGCGATCCCCCGGCCCATCCCCTCGCCCCCGCCTTCCACGCCATGCCCTCCGCGACCGCGCCGTGGCTTTTTGCCTTCGTGGCAGCCCCCCTGATCGCCTCCCTGGCCGTGGGGCGGGCGAGCACCGGCGCCTGGGCCGGCGTATCGGCTTGTTTCGATTCCGCGGACGCGGGAAGCACCCCCAACGGGATCCTTCCCCGCGGCCGTTTTCTCGTACAACTCCAGGAAGAGATCGAGCGGTCCAAGCGGGAGATCGACGGCCTCTCGGTGATCGTCGTGGAGGTGGGCGATCTCTTTTCGAGCGACCGCGAGCCCGACGACCCCGTTTACGAACGGGCGGTGGAAATAACCGCGAACGCCGTACTCAAATCCATCCGCATCGAGGAAGACACGGTGGGACAACTCGCCTGGAACCAGTTCGCCGTGATCCTGCCCGAGGCGGGAAGCGTAAACGCCCACACCGTGGCGAGCCGAATCCGCTTGGAAATCGGCGCCGCCACGAAATCCGACGGCGCCCTCTCGGAACTCGCCCTCCGGATCGCCACGGCCACGACCGCCTGGCCCGTGGGAGTCACTTCCGACGGCCTCTTGGGGGCCGCCCTCAACTGCCTCCAGGACACGGCCCCGAGCGTGGACATCTCCATCTCCCGGGTGATCGTCGAGGACTTGGACAAGGAAGTCCCCTACCCCACGGAGCCCGCGATGCTTCCGAACATCCGGCCAAACTAGGAACGGCTAGAGGCTTTTTCCGTCAAAAGGCTTGATCGTGAGGGAAGAAAGGTCCACGCCTTCCAGGCACCGGACGTTGATCGCCCGCATCTCCTTGCCGTCCGGCCCCATTCCTTTGGAAAAGGAAGAGATACCGCAAGTCGAACAGAAAAGGTGATGGATGCGTTTCTTGCCGAACTGGTAGTCCGTCAAAGCACCCTCGCCGGACAGGAGGGTAAATTGCTCCACCGGAACGAATGCCAGGAGATGGCCTTTGCGGGAGCAGATGGAGCAATTGCACGAAAGTACCGGCCCCAAGTCGAGCATCACTTCGTAGCGGACTTTCCCGCAGTGGCAGCTTCCCGAGTATTTTTTCGCTTCTCCCACAAATCCTCCCTACAACCACCGCCGGACCGATTTCTTGTATTGCCGGTACGGTTCGCCGAATTTCTCTTCCAGGTAAGCCTCTTCGTGCCGGACGGCCACGAAGTAGACCGCGATGAGCGAAACCGGCACCAAGGCCACGATCCAGAGATTGGCCAAGGCTGCGCCGATGGCCCCCTGGAGCAAGGCCAGGGAAACGTACATGGGATTGCGGGTGTAACGGTAAATGCCGTTCGTGATGAGTTCGGGGCTCGGCGTCCACGGCTTGGGATTCTGGCCCGTTTCCCGGAACCGGCCGAAGGCACCCCACATCAATAGAACCGCGGCCAGTCCCATCCCTCCCGCCAGAAAAACCCGCAACGTGCCACCCGCCGCGAGCGGGAGCGGCAGCACGAAGGCGTGCAGCAAAACCCCCGTCAGAACGGTGAGCAAATAGAGGAGAGGCGGCGGAAAACGGACCCGTGCGGCATCGGCGGAAGGAGTGATCACGGCACACTCCGTAGCGGGATTTCCCCGCGGGGTAATTAAGGATGAAGTGGCGACCCCGACGGGATTTGAACCCGTGTTACCGGGATGAAAACCCGGTGTCCTAGACCAGCCTAGACGACGGGGTCGCGGCAAGCGACCGGGCGCCGGGAGGCGCCCAGAGAGGCCAGGGGTTTAGACGACCCGCCCGGGTTTCTCAAGGCCCCTTCCCGCCCGCCGGGCTGCTTTGTTTGGCGGAATTACGCCCATTGGTTCCGGGAACAGACAAGGCAATAGTTCGGCGGATGGAACTGCTGGCCAAACTGATCGAGGAGCTTCGCGAATCGGGCGTGGGCCTTGCCTTCCTCTTCGCGGCGGGGGGCTACGTCCTTTCGGCGGCCTACGTCCCCCGCGTCCTCCTGCGAAGGCGCGAGCCCAGCGCGACGCTCGCTTGGCTTTTTGCCATCATCGTCTTCCCTTACGTGGGAGTTCTTCTCTACATCGTCTTCGGGAACAACCGGGTCCATAGCCGCCGGGAGGCCAAGCGCCGGTCGGATACGGAACTCGGGCGTTCGATCGAACGTCTTCGCGAGCGTTTCTTCGATTCTTTCCCGGACGTGGAACCCTCGCTCTTCGCCGCGGCGAAAAACCTGGGCCTCCCGCCCCCGGCGGCAGGGAACCGGGTAATGGTCTACACCGATGGGCCTTCGGCTTTCGAAGCCCTGCTCGCGCGGATCGAATCCGCCCGCCACCACGCGCACCTCGAATTCTTTCTTTTCCGGCAGGACGAAACGGGGAGATGCCTTCTCGAAACCCTTTGCGCCGCAGCCCGGCGCGGAGTGGAAATCCGCCTCCTCGTAGACGCCGTGGGGCTTTTCATGGGACAAACGAAAGAATCCTTCTTCGATCCGCTCCGCAAAGCGGGCGGCCAGATGGTCCGTTTCCTTCCCGTGGGCCTCGTGCGGGGCTGGTCGTTCTTCAACCTCCGCAACCACCGCAAGCTCACCGTCGTGGACGGCCGCCTCGCCTTCACGGGCGGCATGAACGTGGGAGACGAATATTCGGGCCTCTCCCCCAAGGACGGGCCCGCGTGGCGCGACATCCTCCTCGAAGTGGAAGGCCCGGCGGCGGCCCTCGTCCAGGAGGTTTTCGCGGCCGATTGGTACTTCGCGACCGGAGAAGGCCTCGCCGCGAAATCCTATTTCCCTCCCGCCGCGCCAGCCGGCCAGGACGTCGTTCAGGTAGTGGCAAGCGGTCCCGATGAATCCCTCGGCCGGCTCCACCTCCTCACGCTTGCCCTCCTGGCGGGGGCGCAAAAAAGCATTTCGATCGCCACGCCCTACTTCGTCCCCGATCCGGCGCTCGCGGCCGCCCTTGCCACGGCGGCGCTCCGTGGCATCGACGTCCGCCTCCTCGTCCCGCGCCGTTCGAACCATCTCCTGGCCGAGTGGGCGGGGCGCAGTTATTACGAGGAGCTTCTCGAAGCAGGGGTCCAAATCCAGGAATTCCTGGGCGGGATGCTCCACGCCAAGGCCGTCGTGGTGGATGGAAACATAGCGAGCGTCGGAAGCGCCAACATGGACGTGCGGAGTTTCCGCCTGAACTTCGAACTCAACCTGATCGTCCACGGAGCGGCCTTCGCGGGCCAGATCGAAAAGACACTTCGAGAAGACACCAAAGCGAGCGAACGGCTCACCCTCGAAAGATTCTCCCAGCGCCCCCTCCTCTCCCGTTACTTCGAGACAGGGGCGCGAATTCTCTCGCCGGTTCTTTGATTCTAAGCCGCTTTCGGTGATTCGGCGCCGCCGCGCACGAGCCGCAGCACTTTGTCGCGGACTTCGTTCTGAGCGGCCGATGGCAGGGCGTATTCGACTTTGAGGCCCGCAAGGGTCTTCGCTTCTCCGGTCCCGATGATCAGCACCGAAAGGCCCTGGAAGCGTTCTTCCCCACTCACGCGGGCGAGAAGGCCGCTGGAGGCGATAGCCGAATCGGCCACCAGGAGGGCTGGCGGATTTTGCATCAGGGCGCTCCACGTCTCTTCCTCGG
>JBFLVN010000181.1:0-7748 GCA_040758475.1 Bdellovibrionota bacterium | reverse complement strand
GCGACCGGACCCTAACCGACGAGGAAGTCGCCTCGGCCGAGCGGGGGGTGGCTAGCGCCCTTGAAAGCCGCTTCAAGGCCCGCCTTCGGGGATAGCCCCCGAGCCTCGTTAACCCTTTAATATCATTTGCTTTTTACAGTCCGAACCTCTAGCGTCAGGGGGCTTTGGGAAGTGAATCGCACGGAAAGTCGGGCCGGCCCGCAGGGGGTCCCTTGGGGACGGCAGGTGAGGGGGTGCTCGCCATGACGAAGGCCGACATCATCGAAAGCATCTATCAGAAAGTCGGGTTTTCCAAGAAGGAAGCGACGGACGTGGTAGAAGCGGTCTTCGAGATCATGAAGCAGACCCTCCAGACCAGCAACCGCCTCAAGGTATCGGGTTTCGGGAACTTCGTCGTGAAGGAAAAACGCGCCCGCTTGGGGCGAAATCCCCACACCGGCGAGCCCATTCAGATCACTCCGCGCCGGGTCCTCACGTTCAAACCCAGCCAGGTTCTCAAGAACGCCCTGAACCCCGAACACCCCCGTTCGGGCGGGACCACCAAACCCGCCGATGCCTCCCAGTCCGGCAGCTAAAAACCTTTCTTTTTTTTCAAGTTGAATTATTCCTGAAAATTTCTCTAGGATTCGCTCCGCGCGGGTGGGGGAGGGGTCCCGGCATTCGCGCCCTTTGCCGTGGAACAGGTTTCCATACCGGACAAGATTTTCTTCCGCATCGGTGAGGTCTCGGACCTTACCGGGATCGCGCCTTCGGTCCTCCGTTACTGGGAAAGCCGCTTTGGAACGCTTCGGCCCCAGAAGAGCCCCTCGAACCAGCGCCTCTACAGCCGCTCCGACGTCGAGAAAGTCCTGCGGCTCAAGACCCTGCTCTACGAAAAGCGCCTGACCATCGACGGGGCGAGGCGCGTTCTGGCCAAGGGGTTCGAGCGCGAACTTGCCCAGATCGAAGGCGCCCCCAAGAAGCCTGGGCCTCCGGTGGTGCCCTTCCAGGCGGCTCCGGCGCCAAAGCCCTATGGTGCCAAGGCCGATACCAAGGCCCAGATCGGCGCGTTGATTTCAAAAGTCCAATCTATTAAAGACTCGCTCGCTTGAGCGCGTCGGGGCGTGGCGCAGTTTGGTAGCGCGCACCCTTGGGGTGGGTGAGGTCGCTGGTTCGAATCCAGTCGCCCCGACCATTTCGACCCCCGCCGCCTGGCAGGATTTGCCGCCCCGGCCCTGGGGCGTTTTTCTTGTACGGGTTTTCCATGTCCGAAAAGCTCATCCTTCTATCCAACGACGACGGGTACTACGCCCCCGGTATCAAGGCCCTGCGAGAGTGCCTTGAAGGCCTCGGGCGCATCGTCGTCTGCTGCCCGGACACGGAGCAAAGCGCCCAGAGCCACGCCCTTACGTTGCACCGTCCCCTCCGGCTCCGGGAGATCGAACCGGACTTCTACTCCGTAGACGGCACCCCGACCGACGCCGTACTCCTTGGCGTCCACGTCGCCTTGAAGGGAAAACGTCCCGACGTGGTGGTCTCCGGAATTAATTCTGGACCCAACCTGGGGGACGACATCGCCTATTCGGGCACCGTCTCGGCGGCTTTCGAGGGAATCCAATACGGCATTCCCAGCATCGCCGTTTCCCTTACCAGCCACGACCCGTCCGATTTTTCCGCTGCCCAGAAAGCGGCGCGGGACGTGACCGAATGGGTTCTAAAGCACGGTCTTCCCAAGGATACGATCCTGAACGTGAACGTCCCCGCCATCCCGCCCGCGGAAATCCGGGGCCGCCGGATCACGGTGCAGGGCAAGCGCCACTTCGACGACATCGTCTCGGAGAAGATCGATCCCCGGGGCAAGAAATACTACTGGGTGAGCGGTACCCGCATCGTACCGGAGCAAGACCCGAACTCTGACTTGAGGGCGATCGAGGAAAAATTCATCTCCATCACGCCGCTCCGGCTCGAACTGACGGCCCCCGACGCGCTCCCGTTCATCAAACCTCTCGAGAAATGACCGCGTGCTTATTTAACAAGTTATCGTTAATTTTCCCCTGGACGAAAGAGGGGATTTTCGGTATTCTTCTTCCTGCCTTCGCTTCCTTCTTCCCCACAACAGCGGAAATCCGTTCATGAAGAAGTTTGTTCTTCTCTCCTTGAGTATTCTGTTTTGGGTCACAGGGTGCGGCACCCACCGGGGCATCTACCACACGGTTTCCCCCGGCGAGAACGTCTACCGGATCTCGCTCGCCTACGGCGTTTCCCAGGACGACATCCTGGGTTGGAACAGCATCGACGATCCGGCCTCCCTCCGGGCGGGGCAGCAGCTCTATATCCCGGGCGCCTCGACGGAAGACTACAAACCCCAAAGTAAAAAGAATTCCTCCGTGGCGCTTTCAGCACCATCTACTTCTCGAACCAAGAACGAAGCCCGGCAAAAACCAAGGGAAGAGCGGCGGGAAGCCAATCTATCTCCCAAACCGGTCCCCACCGCCGGAAAACGCCAGAATCTCCGGTGGCCCGTACGGGGTAGCGTCACCTCGGGTTATGGTTTTCGGGGAGGTTTGCACCACGACGGCCTCGATATCTCGGCCGAAGAGGGAACCCCCATCCAGGCGGCCGCCGATGGCCGGGTCCTTTACGCGGGAGACGGTCTTTCGGGTTATGGAAATCTCATTATCGTCCGGCACGCCGGAGACCTCGCCACGGTCTACGCCCACAACAAGGAAAACCGGGTGAAGAAGGGCGACTTCGTGGCGGCGGGCCAGGTGCTCGGCACCGTGGGTGAGACGGGGCGGGCGAGCGCCCCGCACCTCCATTTCGAGGTCCGGCGCGGCAAAAAGGCCGTTGACCCCACGGAATACCTCCCATAGAATGCCGCCGCTTACCCTGGAAGCGGCTATTAAGGGCTTTGGCTGCCTCCCCTGGGGACTTCTACGTGACGACATCATCTTCGGCGGCCGATAAAATCCGCGCCGCCATCCGCGACATCCCCGACTATCCCAAACCGGGGATCGTCTTCAAGGACATTACAACCGTCCTGCAACGGGGGGACTTGCTCCAGCAGGCCATCGACCTGATGGCCGCGCCGTATGTGAGCGGGCTGAGCCGCCCCGACATCGTCTTGGGCGTCGAAGCCCGGGGGTTCATCTTCGCCGGCGCTGTGGCGGCGCGCCTCGGAGCGGGGTTCGTCCCGGTCCGGAAGGCGGGAAAGCTTCCCTGGAAAACCCGCAAGGTGAGTTACGCCCTCGAGTACGGGGAAGACACGCTCGAAATCCACATGGACGCCATCCCCGAGAAGGCAAAGATTCTGATCGTGGACGACCTGCTCGCCACGGGTGGGACTGTGGGCGCCGTGGTCCAGCTCATCGAAGCCACGGGGGCCAAACTCCTGGGGGCTTCTTTTCTCATCGAACTTGAATTTCTCAAGGGAAGGAATAAGCTCTCGCCGCTTTCGATCCATTCGGTGATCCGCTTTTAGCGGCTTGCCAGCCGGGTTTAAGGCCATTATAAGTGGGGGCACGGGAGGGGGGCTTATAAGCCCGCAAAACTCCCAAAAGGACTGGACAAAAGAGTTCGAGGCGAGGTAGATCAAGGCCGCTTCGAAAAAATACGGTCACCCCGCCGAAAAAAGGGGAAGAGGAAGGAGTTTACGTATCATGGCCGAGAAGGAGATTCTCATCGTTCAGTCGAAGGTCAAAGACCTCATCAAGAAGCAGCAGGCTCAGTGCAGCGCCGATGCCATCGAGTCCTTCAGCGACCTCGTCGAAGAGGCCGTCAAGAAGGCCGTCAAGCGCGCCAAGGAAAATGGCCGCGTGACGGTGAAGCCTCAGGACATCTAATCCGTTAATTGCCAATTACGTTGGCGGGCATGGCGGCCATTCCGGCCGGAGAGATTCCGGGCGGAGGGGCCGCCATGTTCGCCTTCGGGCCCCATAGCTCAGCTGGATAGAGCAAGCGTTTCCTAAACGCTAGGCCGCAGGTTCGAGTCCTGCTGGGGCCGCCATTCTCCGTCCCGCTTTTTCCGATCTCCCTGTAATTCCCTTCCAGAATATGCGTTCCTAAGATCGGGCCGCGCCTTCGGGCGGGGAAATGAATTCGATGAGCACCGCTCAAATCGCCATTCTGCTCGCCATCGGCCTCGCTTCGGGGCTCATGGGAGGGCTCCTGGGGATCGGCGGGGGCGTGATCATCGTCCCGGTCCTGGTCGAACTTCTTCCCCGCTTCGGCGCCCCGCCGGAAGAAGTCATGCACCTCACCGTGGCGACGAGCCTCGCCGCCGTCTTGCTGACGAGCATTTCGAGCAGCCGGGCTCACGCGAAAAAAGGCAACGTCGTGCGGCGCCTCGTAATGTACGCGGGACCCATGGCGGCATTCGGCGGCATCGGCGGAGCCTGGATCGCCAAGTACCTGCCCGGGGAGTGGCACAAGCGGGGGTTCGGTCTCTTCCTCATCGCCGTGGCCATTCAGCTTCTAAAGCCGGAAAAGAAAAACGGTGGAGAGGCTCCATCCAAAGCTCCCGAGCCTCATGAAATCCCGATCCCTGGCGCCCTTGCCGCCGGTATCGCCATTGGAATCGCGGCCGGCGTGCTTGGAATCGGAGGGGGATCGCTCGCTGTTCCGATTTTCCACCTGCTCTTGGGGCTTCCCATCCATCAGTCGGTGGGAACTTCCGCGGCCGTCGGCGTTTTCGCGGCGCTCCTTGGAACCATCACCCACATGCTCGTACCCGCCGGGAAGGAAGCCATTCCCTATGCCATCGGGTACGTCCATTGGCCTTCGGCCCTGATCATTTCCGTCTCCGCCGTTTTGACGGCGCAGCTTGGCGCGCGCCTCGCGGCCAAGACGAAACCCGGCCCCCTCCGCCGGATTTTCGGAGGATTCCTGCTTTTCGTCGCGGCAAGACTTTTATTTTAGTGGACGCGGACGAATTCGACGGTGGGGCCGAGCGTTACGGTGAGGTCCATCGGCGCCTTGGCCGTGAACATCTCACCGTCCAGGGAATATCCCTCGCAACCGCTCATCTCGAAGCGGGGTGTGGCTGCGTTCAAGACGTTGGCGCCCGGCAGATACCGGCCCGTCCGGGAGGCGAGGTAGAAAATATTGGGCATGTCCAGGGCCGCCAGCGGAAGCCACGGGACGTTGTAGTTGACCACCGAAAAGTGCTCGCCCGGAGCGGGGCCGTCGTGGAACATCCGGAAGCCGAAGACCACGTGTTCGAGGGTGGCGGCGCTCGTGAAGATGTACTCCGTCCGCTCGATTCCGTTGATCTTGAGCCGCGCCTTGCACCGCTCGAAAAAGTGCCGGTGCTCGGAGGCGTTTGAAAAAGCGGCCCAGGCGAAGAAAGCCGCGTTCTTGAAAGCCGCCCAGGGGCCTTTTTCGCCTTTGTAATAGTGATCCAGAAAACGGATCACGAACCCGTCCGTGAAGACAAAGCCGAAGAGCGGATGCTCGGCCGTCGAATCCTCCACCCGAAGAGTGCTCCGGCGGACGATTTCGAGGTTCTTGGAGTCGGCTGTTCCGCCCAGGTGGCCGTGAAGGCGTTCCAGCGTACGGACCTGATTATCCCCATTGCCCACATCTTGAGAAAGCATGTTCATGGAACCGCCAAGAAGGGGGACAATCCGGGGGAGGGGCGCGTCGGGCGAACCGTTTAGCCACTGGGTGACGAGGTTCTGGAACGATCCATCCCCGCCGGAAACGGCGAGGTGGGTGACCCGGGAGCGGGCCATTTCCGTGATGGCACCGGAGAGGTCGTCCCCATTGCGCGTTACGAAGAACCGGGCCCTTGGCCCCGCTGCTTGGCGGAGGGCATCCACCTCGGCGGGCCGGCGGCGGTTGCGTCCGGCCAGGAGGTTCACGAGCACGCCAAGCTGGGGCTGGCTCACGGGAAAATTACTCGCTGGGGCTCGTCATGGCCGGGGGAGCCACAGCCTGCGGTTTTGGGGCGGCCGGAATCCCCCGGGAAAGGACGATGACACCGGCCATGATGAGCAGGCATCCAGCCAGCTTGTAGCCGTTGAGGGGTTCGCCCAGAAACAACCAGGCGACGATCGTGATCAGGATGTAATTGATCGAGAGCATGGGATAGGCGACCGACACTTCGAGCCGCGTAAGAACGAGCAGCCAGGCGCCGAAACCGATCACGTAGAGCGTCCCCCCCACGAGGATCGGAAGGCTGAAAATCGCCTTGAAGAGGATGGAGAGGCCCGCTTCCGCGGAAGATAGTTCAGTCCCCGAGAACCGGCGCATGCCGATCTTCAGAAGAGACTGGCCTGCCAGTCCGATGGCGACGGAAAGGCCGAGAAGTAAGTAATAAATACGCATGGAGTGGGAAGGCGGAAACGATCCGCTGTCTTACGCGCTGGCAGCCGGCTCGGCCGGTACAGCGGCCGCGGGGGCGAGGACTTCCTCGGTCTTCTTCGCGGCTTCCGCCAATTCCTTTTCGACTTCGAGAAGATCGTCGTCGGGCATTACGAGGATGCGATGGCAGGAGGGGCAAAGCTGAACCTGCCCCTTCTGGACGAGGTTGTAGGTCTGAGGCGGAATGTGCATGAAGCAGGCGTGGCAAAGGTCGTCTTTGACCATGGCGAGGGCGAATCCCTGATGCCGGTGGACGCGTTCGTATTTCCCGAGCATGACCTTGTCGATGCCGGAGGCGATCTGCTTGCGCTCGGCTTGCTTGTCGGCAAGCTCTTTGCGGCATTCTTCCATCCGGGCCTGGATCTGGGAGATTTCGGCCTCGACGCCCTTGCGGGCGTCTTCGAGCTGGGCCTGGAATTCGAGGAACTTCTTCCCGACTTCTTCGATCTCGAGGGCGAACTTGGCGACTTCTTCTTCGACGTTGGCGATGAGCTTCTTGGAGGCTTCCATCTCGCGGCCCGCGGCGCTGATTTCCCGCTCCGTCTTGAGGAGGGGAAAGCGCTTTTCGATCCGGGAGAGGTGTTCGCGCTCCTGAGCCAGGAAATCGAGCTTCTGCTTGCGCCCGGCTTCGAGCCGGTCTTTTTTCCGTTGCTGCTGGTCGATGGCGCCCTTGCGTCCGGCGAACCCCGCTTCGATGGCTTCGAGCCGTTTGGGCAGTAGTTTGAGGTCCCGTTCGATCCGCGCCAGACGCCGGTCGAAGATGTGGAGTTTCTTGAGGGCGGCAATCATGTCGGTCATTACGTATCCCAATCGCCTGAATAACAAGCCGCCCCGGCTCATCGCGGGGGCGGCTTGCGAGCGGGGCGTATATCTATTTCGCTGCTAGCACCCGGGTCAAGCCAGCGAACTCCTTGAAGAAAACGGGCAGGCCCCGGGGGGCTTCTCCCTTGACCCCTCTGGCGCTCTCAGGGCACCCTTTGGCCCGTTTGGCGCGCCTGGGAGCGTATTCCACGATCGTGTCCAATTCTTACGAAGTCATTGTTGTGGGCGGTGGCCACGCTGGCATCGAGGCGGCCTTCGCCTCGGCCCGCATGGGCCGCAAGACCGCCCTGCTTACCGCCCGCCGGGAGGCCATCGGCCTCATGAGCTGCAACCCCGCCATCGGGGGGCAGGGGAAGGGCCAACTCGTCCGGGAGGTGGACGCCCTCGGGGGCGAGATGGGCCGGAACACGGACGAAGCGGGCATCCACTTCCGGATTTTGAACCGGAGCAAGGGGCCCGCCGTCTGGAGCTCGCGCGTCCAGTGCTGCCGCAAGCTCTACCGGGACGGCATGATCCGCCGGACCCATCGCCAGGAAAACCTGGACGTCCTGGAAGGGATGGCCGCTCGGATCGAGACGAGCGGC
>JBFLVN010000180.1:0-7790 GCA_040758475.1 Bdellovibrionota bacterium | reverse complement strand
CAGGGTCGGGGCCAAAGGGCGGCGGGGGGAAATCGGAAATCCCGGTGGGAAAGCTCGTCCCTACCGCCGCAACCACCACGGAGAAATCACGCCCCCGCTCGTGCCGGCGGCGGATCACTTCCACGCAGCCCTCCAGGTCGGCCGGCACTTCCGGGATGAAAATGTAATCGGCCCCGCCCGCGAGCCCGCCTTGGAACGCGAGCCAGCCGGATTCATTCCCCATTACCTCGCATACGATGATCCGGTCGTGGCTCTCCGCCGTGGTGGCGAGCCGGTCGAGGGCGTCGACGACGACTCCAAGGGCGGTATCGAATCCGAAAGAGTAATCCGTGAGCGGAACGTCGTTGTCGATCGTCTTGGGGAGGCAGAGGAGGTGGACGCCTTCCTTGGAGAGCCGGTGGGAAAGGCGCAGGCTCCCGTCTCCGCCCACCACCAGCAGCACGTCGATTCCATGCTTGGCGAGCGTCTTGCGGACGGCTTCCACGCCCCCTTCGACCTTGTAGGGATTTTTCCGCGAACTCTTGAGGACCGTGCCTCCCTGGTGAAGAAGCCCCCGGGTGTTGTCGATGGTGAGTTCCATGGCGAGGTCTTCGAGAAGCCCCCGCCAGCCCTCCCGGAAACCCGTCACCCGGTCCCCGTAGGCGACGACGGCGCGGCGCACGACGCCCCGGATGGCCGCGTTCAGGCCCGCGCAATCACCGCCGCTCGTGAGAATGCCAAGATGCATGGAGCGCAATCCCTATCGTTGCGGTCAGGCAGAAGGGGAAAGGTTCAGTTCGCCAGAGCCGCAAGGCCTTCTTCGAGGGCCCGGCGTGCCGCTTCCCGAGTCTCCGCCAGGCGTTTTTCGTAATCCTCGCGAAGCGCCTCAAGTTCCTGAGTGAGTTCGGCTTCCCGCTGCTGGAGCTGCTGGAGGTTCTGGGCGGCCTCACTCTCGATGTGGGTCATCTCTTCACGGGCCTGATCCAGGTCGGCCTGATAGCGCTGCTCGAGTTGCTGGTAGGCTTCGATCTGGTTCTGAAGCTCGGTCTGGTACTCGTTCAAACGGGCTTCCCACTGGCCGATCTCTTCGGCGTAGCGGTTCATGTCGGCTTGGGCCTGCTGAGATTCGGCTTGCGCCTGCTCCAGGTCGGCCCGGGCGCGTTCCGCCTCGGAAGCAAGCTCCTGCATCTTGAGGTCGGCGTTCAGCTTGAACTCGTTTAGTTCACGCAGGGCATTCTCGCGGAATTCGAATTTCGACTTGAGATCGTCCCGCTCGCGGGTGAGCTGGGCGATCTGTTTTTCAAGTGCCGCGTTACTGGGCCCTCCGCCCGTTTCCAGCTGCTGCACTTTCTTGGCGAGCTGATCCCGCTCGGCCTGGAGGGCTTTTGTGGCTGCATCGGACGAACCGCCGCCACCGCTGAGTTGCTGCTTGACCTTGAGGAGTTCGGCCCGGAGTGCTTCCATCTCCCGGTTGAGCCGTTCGATCTCTTTTTGCTTGAGCTTTACTTCGTCGTCGGTGGCGTGCTGCTCGAAAAGGCCGTCGAGCTTGGCCTCGATCGACTGCATGTCCCCCGCCGGCACGTTGAAGCCCACGAGGTTCTCGATCTTGCGGAGCAGTTCGGCGTTTTCGAAAGGTTTCTTGAGATAATCCTGGGCGGCCACCTTGAGCTTGCGGTGCCGCTCGAAATCCTTCTCCGTCGCGTCGCGGCTCAGGATGATGATCGGGACCTCGGCCGTCTCGGCGTTTTCCTTGATCTTCTTGCAGGCGACGTAACCGGACATGTCGGAGAGCTCGAGACAGAGAATGACGAGCGCGGGAGGAGTCGAAAGGACCGATTGCAGGCCGTCCTTCCCGCTCAAAAAGGTGGTCACCTCGAACCCTTGGGGCGCGAGGACCTCGGAGAGCAGGCTGTTGGAAGCCTGATCGCTGTCGATAATGAAAAGGGGCCGGGCTGTCATTCCGATCGCCGTCGCATGAACACGCCTCCGCCGTTGGCGTGCTCGTTTTTTCCCTAACAAATTCGGATGCTTACATTACGGGACAGGCTCGTTCCTTGTCAAACCACGGGCACCAAGCGCCGCGCGCGGCCTTGCGGCGCAAGGGCTCGGCCCGCTTATGCGAATTGTGGGAGAGAACGGCGTACTCCTGGATGAATGAGGCGGCCATCCCTCGTATTGAGGGCCCGGGCTATCTCCGGAAACCGGCGGAGCGCTCCCTCCACGCCATAACGTGCAAGCTTTTCCACGTATAGAAGAGTGCGGGAAGTAAGCGCCCGGGTCGAGGTCTTGGGAACGGTCCCCGGCATGTTGGTCACCGCGTAATGGAGAACGCCGTGGCGGACGAAAACGGGATCGTCGTGGGTGGTGGGACGAGAAGTGCCGACACACCCCCCTTGATCGATGGAGACGTCCATGATCAAGGAACCTTTTTTCATGGATCGAACCATGCGCTCGGTAACGAGTTTGGGGGAACTCTCACCGTGGTGATAGACGGCGCCGACGAGCAGGTCGGCATCGCGAACGGCCCGGGTGATGGCGGCGGAGGTGGCCCGGAGCGTTCTTACTTTCTTTCCGAACATCCGGCGCACACGGGCGAGGGATTTCTCCGAAATGTCGAGTACCGTGACCTTGGCCCCGATGGCCACCGCTTCCTCAGCGGCCGCGCGGCCCACGGTGCCAGCGCCCAGGACTACGACTTCGCCACCCGGAAGGCCGCCGCCGACTCCCAGCAGCACGCCGCTTCCCGCCGGATGGCACGCCACGTAATAACTTCCGAGCACGATGCACAGCCTTCCCGCGATGTCGCTCATGGGGAAAAGGAGCGGGGTCGAACCGTCGGAGAGTTCCACGTGCTCGTAATCGATGGCCGTTACTTTCTTTTTGAGCAGGACGCGTACGAGCGCCGGATCGGGCGCCAGGTGGAGATAGCAAAAGAGAGCCTGCCCTTCCCGAAGCCGGTTTCGTTCGGGTCCCACGGGCTCTTTTACTTTCACGATCAGACCGGCGCGGCGCCACACCTCGGCGGCGCTCGCGAGCTTCGCCCCCGCCCGGCGGTACTCAGCGTCGGGAAGTCCGCTTTTTTCACCGGCGTGGTGCTCAATCCAGACAGTCGCCCCGAGACGGACGAGGTGGCGCACTCCCTCGGGAGTGAGGCCAACCCGCCCTTCATGGACCTTTATTTCTTTGGGCACACCGATGGAAAGCCTGGTGGGTTTCATGAGAATGTCCATCCCGCCGCCATTGTCACCCGGTTTCCCAAAAGAAGGCCATGATGGCCGTCAATTGAGCAGGGAAGCAGATTTGGAAACGCCGCCCGCTCTTTCCCCGGCAGCCGATTCCGCCGCTTCAAATTGCATTCCGTCCCACGCCAGTTCGATGCCCGCCGGGAGCCCCGCCGCCTCGGAGGCGTCGATGTCGTGGGAAAGATGAGTAAGAAGCGTGCGCCGGGCCCCGATCTCCCGGGCGAGTTCCAGAGAGCGGGCGAGGTGCAAATGGGTGGGGTGCGGCTCTTTGCGAAGGCAATCGAGAACCAGGACGTCCAAGCCCCGGAGGCGTTCCACCGCCGCCGGAGGAACATCGTTGCAGTCCGTCAGGTACGCAAAAGCCCCGAACCGGAAGCCGTAGACCATCCCTCCCTGCCCGTGGGGCAAAGGGATGGCTTCCACCGGAACGCCCACGGCTTCGAACTTTCCCGAAACAGCCGTCATGGAAAGCTTGGGCGCCCCCGGATAACTCGACAGTCCGAAGCAATAACCAAAGCGCGCGAGGAGAAGCTCCGCCGTATCGGGGGAAGCGAAAGTGGGGATCGTCTGGAAGCGGTTGTTCACGTTGAAGAGGCGCGTGTCGTCGACGCCGTGGGCGTGGTCGGCGTGGGCATGGGTGAAGAGAATCGCATCCACGCAGGAAACCCCCGCCCGGAGAGCCTGCTGCCGAAGATCGGGCGAAGTGTCGATGAGAATTTTTTTCGCCTGCGTTTCGACGAGAACGGAAACCCGCAGGCGCTTGTTCTTGGGATCGGAGGACCGGCACACGGCGCAGGAGCAGCCCAGGACGGGAACGCCCATGGACGTGCCGGAACCCAGGATCGTGACCTTCATAAGCCGGAAGTTTACCCCGGGATTGGAAGGAAAGAAGGCGGCTGGCAGGACAACAGATTAAGTGAACGCTTACCCAAATAACCCGGTTGAAAGGTACCGCTCGCCCGCCGAAGGGGCGACGGTCACGATGGTCTTTCCCGGACCCAGTTCCTTGGCGAGTTCGAGGGCCACGTGGACATTGGCGCCCGTGGAAATCCCAGCGAGAACGCCTTCCTCCCGGGCGAGCCTTCTAGCCATCTCGTAAGCCTGGGGGCCGCTCACTTTGACGATGCGGTCGTAGACTTTCGTATTGAGGACCTTGGGAACGAATCCCGCACCGATACCCTGAATGGGATGGGTCGCCGCCTTGCCCCCGGAGAGGACGGGGGATTCCTCAGGCTCGACCGCCACGACCTGGACATGGGAACCCACCTTCGATTTGAGGACTTCACCGACTCCGGTGATCGTTCCACCGGTACCAACTCCGGCGACGAAGGCATCCACCTTCCCACCCGTCTGCTCCACGATCTCGGGGCCCGTCGTGCGGCGGTGGGCCTCGGAGTTGGCGGAATTGCCGAACTGATCCGGCATGAAATACTTGGGAGAGGATTTGACGATCTCCCCTGCCTTCGCCACGGCGGCGCTCATGCCGTCGTAATCGGGCGTGAGGACCAGTTCGGCCCCGTAGGCCCGAAGCATCTTCCGGCGTTCGACGCTCATCGTGTCGGGCATGGTGAGGATGAGGCGGTAGCCCTTCACCGCGCACACGAGGGCAAGCCCGATCCCCGTGTTGCCGCTCGTGCTCTCGACCACGGTCATGCCGGGCTTCAAGATGCCCCGGCGCTCGGCGTCCTCGATCATGGAAAGGCAGATGCGGTCCTTGACCGATCCGCCCGGATTCATGAATTCGAGCTTGAGGAGGACGTCGGCGGAATTCTTTTCCACGAGGCGCGCGAGCCGGATCATCGGGGTTTTCCCGATGAGTCCCAGGACCGATTCGTGGACCTTGACCAGCATGGCGCGCGTTTCCTTGGGTTCCCTTGGGTCAGCTCCGGTAGGCCGCCATGAGTTCTTTCGCCACTTCGGGACGGGAGAATTCCACGGGAGGGATATCGCCCTTCGAGAGAAGCTCGCGGACCTTCGTACCCGAAAGGGCCA
Source organism: Bdellovibrionota bacterium (assembly GCA_040758475.1). Taxonomy (GTDB): domain Bacteria; phylum JAGRBM01; class JAGRBM01; order JAGRBM01; family JAGRBM01; genus JBFLVN01. The sequence continues at coordinate 2,577 of JBFLVN010000180.1, read as the reverse complement.
CCTGATCCGTGGCCGGGTGGGGGCAGGTCTTGGTGGACGCCATCCCCCCACAACTCCGGCAGAAGAACGTGTTTTCGTACCGGAGCGTGTCGATTCCCAGCTCTCCCGGCGCGAATTCGTCGAAGAGCTTCTGGGCGTCGTAGGTGCCGTAGTAGTTGCCGACGCCCGCGTGGTCGCGCCCCACGATGAAATGGGAGCAACCGTAGTTCTTGCGGACGATGGCGTGGAGGATAGCTTCCCGGGGCCCGGCGTAGCGCATGGCGGCGGGATTGACGCCAAGAAGCACGCGGTCTTTGGGATAATACTTCTCGATCAGCACTTCGTAGCACTTCATCCGGACGGGGGCGGGAATGTCCCCTTCCTTCGTGGCACCGACGATGGGATGGATGAAAAGGCCGTCGCAGTTTTCAAGGGCGCACTTGGTCAGATATTCGTGGGCGCGGTGGATGGGATTGCGCGTCTGGAAAGCGACAATGCGCTTCCACCCTTTCTGCTGGAAAATCTCCCGGATCTTCCGGGGCGGAAGGCGGTACTGGAGGAAATCGGAGTGAGAGGCGGGCTCGATCACCGTCACCTTACCGCCCACATAGACGGGGCCCGATTGGCGCAAGTAGCCGACGGAGGGATGGGCCGCATCGTCCGTGCGGTAGACGGACTTGGCTTCCCTCTCCTTGTCCGGGCGGAAAGTCTCCTCGACCGACAGGATGGCCTTGATTGCCCCGTCGCGCCCCATGAGGGCTACTTCGTCCTTCTTCTGGATTTCCTTGGCCTTTTCCTCCGAAACCATGAGCGTGAGAGGGATGGGCCAGGGCGTTCCGCTCGTAAGCCGCATGACGTCCACGACGGATTCGTACTCGCGGCGATCCAAAAAACCTTCGAGGGGACTAAAGCCGCCGATGGCCAGCATCTCGATGTCGTTTTCCGTCCGCTCGTCCATCGCGATCTGGACGAGTTTCTTCGCCTTCTCCGCCAGCGCTTTGCGCTCGCCTTCGGGCGCTAAGCGCTCGACGAGCTGTCCGCCGTGGGGTGGGTTTAGGGTTTCCTTGCTCATTTTGTTCCTTCCTCTCGCAGGGTGATGTTCGGATCGCGTGTATCGGCGATCGGAATGTCCAGGTCTTCGACGCGGCCGTCCGGGTATTCGAGGGACCAGCGCGTGCGCGTCTTGATGGCGCGGGCCCGAAGGGCCGTGCCGGCTTCCGAAATTTCCAAAGGCAATCGGAGTTCGATGGCCCCTACCGGGCAGTGCTTGACGCACACGGCGCAATCCCAGCAATCAGCCGCGGGGCGAACGTCGGCCTTGCGATTCTCTTTCAAGAACATGAGATCGCCCGGGCACGTCATCACGCAGAAGGGCTCTTCGGCCGTCCCGCAGCTGTTGCATATTTTTTCATCAACAAAGATGCTCATCGCCGTTCACCCTGCCCGGTAAGGCTCGAAGGGCATCTCCTTCACCCGGATATCCCCGCTCGCCGGATCGTATGCAGAATTAATGAATTTCTTCCAATTCGCGTCGTCCTGTTTGGGATAATCGAGCCGGGTCTGATAGCACGGCCAGCGGGTTTCTTTCCTATAGAGGAGATGCTCCACCAGCGCCCGGGCGACGAGCACCCGGTCCACAAGTTCGTGGGCCAATAGAAGATCGTGAAGCGTCCCGGCGGAAAGATAGGAGAGGGATTTTTCCAAAACCCTAAGGTCTTCGCGGGCCTTCAAAAGCTTCTCTTCGTTCGTCTCGTACTGGGAACCGATGCCGCCCGCATACTCGTCCATGAGCTTCTGGAGCCGGTCCTCCCCTTCCTGGGGTTCGAAGAATTCCCAGGCCTTTTTCCCGCTCCGCTCGCGCCGTTCATAGGGAGCAAAAACTCTTTCTTTTTCTTTCTCGACCTGGGCTTCGACCTGCTTGCCAGCGGGCGTCCCATCTTTCTTGAGTTCCGCGAGGATCGACTCGATGGCGATCTGCCCCTCGGCCCAGGCGCCGGAGGCGTACTTCTTGGGCGCTCCACCGGCCACATCCCCGATGGCCCAGAGGCCCGGCAGAGTCGTCTTGCGCTCGACGTCGATCCAGTAACCCGCCGCCCCGTGGCCGCCCTGGACGTAGGGCTCGCTACCGCAAATTTCCACGGGAGCCAGCTTGGGATCGAGGCGCGAATCGCCAAAACGGCAAAGCATGGAAGGGGTCATGTCGAGATAGGAGACTTTGAACGTCTTGATCCCTTCTTCCGTCAAATGGGATGTATCCATATAGCAGGGCCCCCGCCCCGCCCGGTGTTCGAGGAGCGTCGCGAGAAGCCGGTTCGGCGTCGTGGCCTTCTCGCCGCCCAGGTGGCCGTAATACTTGTCCATGTACTTTTCGCCCCGGGCGTTGATCTGGGGGCATTTAAGGCCCTGGGCGAGAACGCCCGTGGGGGCGAGGAAATCTTTGACGCGCAAAGCGATGAACCGGAATTCGAACGTCGTCATCTCCGCCCCGGCGCGAAGGCCCATGGCGTATCCGGCACCCGTATTGAAAGGGCTATACCAGACCTTGTGCCGGGCCATGCCGGTCGAAGTGGAGCGGTAGAGCCCCGCCGCCCCGCCGGC
>JBFLVN010000179.1:0-7801 GCA_040758475.1 Bdellovibrionota bacterium | reverse complement strand
GGGCCACCAGAACGAAAACGCTAAATCCCGTCCAGAACAGGGGCGTGCCGACAGAATGCATTTTGCGGAACTCCCGAAACGTTTTTGATGAAGAAAAAAAACGCCGCCCGGCTACACGTCCAGTTCCTTCACCTCAAGAGCGTGCTGGGTGATGAAATCCTTGCGGGGCTCGACCTGATCGCCCATGAGGACGCTGAAGATCTGGTCGGCGGCCACCGCGTCTTCGATCGATACCTGGAGAAGCCGGCGCTTCGTGGGGTCCATGGTCGTTTCCCAGAGCTGCTCCGGATTCATCTCGCCGAGGCCCTTGTAGCGCTGGATCGTAAAGCCCTTCTTGGCTTCGGAGAGGAGCGTTTCCTTCACGTCCCGCAGGAAAGAGAACTGCCGGGACCCGCGCTCTCCGTGGGCGAGCGCGAAGGGCGCCTGCCCCGCCCGGCCCATCTCCTTGGAGAGGTCCTGGAGCTGGCGGTACTCGGGGAGGCTGAAGAACTGCTGGTCCATGAGCGACGTATACCGGGTGTTCTTGTACTGGGTGACGATCTTGAAGGAATAGAGGCCGTGCTCCGTGTCGAGCGGGAGGTAGGGGTCCACCGGGGCGGCGGCTGGAAAATTCTTCATCACGAACTTGGCCACTTCCGTCAGGACCTGGGCCGATTTGGCCTCGCTCTTGAAGGTTTCCGGGTCCACGGCGCCGGCCTTCTGCGTCACCGCCACGAAAGCGTGGACGACGCGGGGATCGAGATGATGGCGTTCGAGGCGCGAGAGGACCGCGTCGTACTGGGAGATGGTCCGGACGAGTTTCTTCAATTCCTTGCCCGAGAATTTCTCCTTCGTGCCCGTGCCCTGGAGGGAGTAACCCTCCAGGCCCAGGTCGAGAAGATATTCTTCCATCTCCAGGTCCGTCTGGATGTAGCGCTCCACTTTCCCCTTCTTCACCCGATAGAGGGGGGGCTGGGCGATGTAGACGTGGCCCCTTTTTACGAGTTCTTCCATGTGCCGGTAGAAGAACGTGAGGAGGAGCGTGCGGATGTGGGAGCCGTCCACGTCGGCGTCCGTCATCAGGATGATCTTGTGGTAGCGGAGCTTGGCCGGGTCGAATTCGTCCCCGCCGATCCCGGTGCCAAGAGCCGTGATCATCGTTCCGATTTCCTCGGAGGAGAGCATCTTGTCGTAGCGGGCTTTTTCGACGTTGAGGATTTTGCCCTTGAGGGGAAGGATCGCCTGGTTGGCGCGGTTCCTTCCTTGCTTGGCCGAGCCGCCGGCCGACTCGCCTTCGACGAGGAAAACCTCGCAGAGCTTGGGGTCGCGTTCCTGGCAGTCGGCCAGTTTCCCCGGGAGGTTCGCCACGTCGAGGGCGCCCTTGCGGCGCGTGAGTTCCCGCGCCTTGCGAGCGGCCTCGCGCGCGAGGGCCGCTTCGAAACACTTGGCGATGATTTTCTTGGCGTCGGCCGGGTGCTGCTCCAGGTATTCGGATAATTTTTCCCCCATGACCGATTCGACGACGCCCGCGATTTCCGAAGAGACCAGCTTGTCCTTCGTCTGGGAGGAAAATTTGGGGTCGGGCATCTTGACGGAGAGGACGACCGTGAGCCCCTCGCGCACGTCGTCCCCCTGGAGATCCACCTTGAGCTTCTCGGCGATCCCCTGCTTGGCGGCGTAGGCGGAGATGGTCCGCGTGAGGGCCTTGCGGAATCCCGTCACGTGGGTTCCGCCGTCCCGGTTGTAGATGTTGTTGGTAAAGCAGAAGAGGTTCTCGTTATATGAATCGTTGTAGGCCAGTGCGATCTCGATGGTCGTGCCATCGCGTTCGCTCACGATATGAACGGGTTCGGAGTGGAGGACCTGGCGCCCCTTGTTCAAGAACTCGACGAAGCTCTTGAGCCCGCCCGGGTAGTTGAACTCCTGCTCTTTCCCCTTGCGCTCGTCGGCGAACTTGATCGTGAGGCCCTTGTTCAAAAACGCGAGCTGCCGGAGGCGCTGGGTCACCGTGTCGTGGTTGAAGTCGATGTTCTTGAAGATCTTCGAGTCGGGCTTGAAGGTAACCTTGCTGCCCGTCCTGTCGGTGACGCCGATCTCCTTGAGCTTGGAAGCGGTCACGCCCCGCTCGAAACGCTGGTGGTAGACCTTGCCGTCGCGTTTTACTTCGAGGTCGAGGGATTCGGAGAGGAAATTGACGCACGAGACGCCCACGCCGTGGAGGCCGCCCGAGACTTTGTAGGAGTTGTGGTCAAACTTCCCCCCGGCGTGGAGGACCGTCATGACGACTTCGCAGGTGGGAATCCCCATTTCCGGGTGGGGACCCACCGGGATGCCGCGGCCGTTGTCTTCGACGGAGACGGAGTTATCGGAGTGGATCGTCACGTCCACGCGGTTCGCAAAGCCGCCGATGGCTTCGTCCACCGAGTTGTCCACCACCTCCCAGATCATGTGGTGGAGCCCGGAGCCGTCCTCCGGGTCGCCGATGTACATGCCGGGCCGCGTCCGCACGGCCTCGATGTCGTCGAGGACCTTGATGGACGACTCGTCGTAAACACCGGGTTTTTTCTTTTCCGCCGCGCTTTCTGCCATGGAAGGGGGTGGGCCAGGGGGCCCAGGGGCTTGGAACCGCTTTTCAGGGGAAAAGGGCCCAAGCACGGGATTTCAATACCACAGGAAAATCACAAAACAAGAATGATTTTGAGGGGTTAGGCGGTTTTTACGTCCGAAAACCTCCCCGTTTTCAAGGGCTTGCGAGGCCCTCAAAAATCCCGGGGCTACCCGCCATTCCGGCTCTTTCGGAGAACCTGTTTTTCGCGCGAGCGCTTGTAGGACTTGCGGCTCTCGTGGGCGCGGATGGGCCGGTGAACCCCCGAGCGGAGTTTGAGGGGTTTTTTCCTGGAGGAATTCTTTTTCTTCGTCATTTTTCACCCCTCCTAGGCCGCTTCGATCGTTCCTCCCGCTACGCGGAAACGGGAGAGGTCTTTCCCAAAAACTTTCCCCCACGTCCCCTCGGCGGTCGTCGTCACGAAGAGCTGCGCCCCCAATTCCAAAAGGCACGAAAGCGCCCGCTCCGCCCGGGCGGCGTCGAGCTCGCTCGAGAGATCGTCCAGGAGCACGACGGGCCGCTCCCACCGCTCTTCGGCGAGCGAGAGGACTTCGGCGAGCTTGAGGGCGAGGAGGAGGATGCGCCGCTGCCCCTGGGAAGCGTGGGAGACCACCGGCCGGCCACCGATCTCAAAGAGAATTTCGTCGCGGTGGGGGCCGAGTTGCGTCGTCCCCCGGCGTACGTCGCCGCGGCGCTTTTCGAGCAGCCACGGGCGGAGGGTCTCGGCGGCGGGGTTCTCTTCGAGCAGGCGGATTTCGGAGCGATACCGCATCTCGACGGGCTCGTCCGGAGCGCTTCCGAAAATCTTCCGGTACGTATCCGCGAGGCGCGAGCCCACGCTCCGGACGAGGGCGGCGCGCCGTCGCGTCACTTCCGCCGCGAGCTCTGCGTAGGGGCCGTCCCAGGCGTCGAGTTCCGCCTCGCCCCGTTCGCCGCGGGCGATTTCGAGAAGGAGGCGGTTTCGCTGGGCGAGCGTTCTCCGGAATTTCCTCGCCGTATCCAAGTACGCCGGGTCGTGGTTGAAGATCATCCGGTCGAGGAATCGGCGCCGCTCGGCGGGAGAGGCGGCAAAGAGCTGGATGTCCGTGGGCGTGAAGGCGACGATTTCCAGGTTGCCGAAGTATTCGACCGCCCGTTCCACGCGCTTTCCCCGGAGAAAGAGTTCGCGCCCTTCGGAAGAGAGAACGACGCGAAGCTCCGCGCGGCCTCCGGCGTCGAGTTCCACTTCCCCGCAGACACCCGCTTTTTCCGATCCCTGCCGGATGAGGTCCGCCCCCCGGTGGCCGCGCAGCGGCGTCGCCGAGGCGAGGAAATAAAGGGCTTCAAGGAGGTTCGTCTTCCCCTCGCCGTTCTCGCCCGTGAGGAGGTTGGCGCGGGGATGGCAGTTAAGCCGCACGCGGCCGTAGCTGCGGAAATCCTCAAGCTCGCACCAGAGAAGTTTCACCGGCTCTACCGAAGGCCGCCGGCGCGGAAAGCAGGCAAGAAGAGCCCCGGCGCCCGGCGGATCAGATCCGCATCGGCATGATGACGGCGAGGGCCCCTTCTTCGCCCGCGCCGCGGATGATGGCGGGGTTCACCTCGTCGACGAAATCGACCTGCACGTCACTGGCGGTAAGCGAGCCGATCGCGTCGGCCAGGTACTTGGCGTTGAAGCCGATGGTGAGCTCCTTGCCGCCGTACTCGGCTGGCAACTCTTCGCTCGCCTCGCCCACGCCCATGCTGTCGGCTTCGAGGGTGAGGCCCCCCTTGGAGAGGGCGAGCCGCACCATGTGGGAGCGGTCATCCGACACAAGCGAGACCCGGCGAAGCGAGGCGAGGAGCGAAGCGCGGGAAACCGTGAGCTTCTCATCCGTCTTCGCGGGGATAACCTGTTCGTACTTGGGGAATTCCCCGTCGATGAGCTGCATGAGGAGGACCGTGTCCCCGGCCCGGGCGATCCCGTGGTTCTTCTGGAAGGAGAGCTCGATCTTCTCCGTCTGGTCGAGAAGTTTCTTTAGTTCGCCCACGGCCTTCCGGGGAACGATGATCCCCTTGTCCCCCCAGGATTTCCCAAGGCCCTCGACGGCCCGGTCCACCATGGCGAGGCGATGGCCGTCCGTAGCGACGAGCCGGAGTTTCTTCCCGCCGTCGAGTTTCTCGAAATAAATGCCGTTCAAGTTGTACCGAGTTTCATCCGTCGAAACCGCGTAGCTTGTCCGCCCGAGCATTTCGGAGAGAGCTTTCGATTCGACCGTGAGGAATTTCCCTTCCTCGTAGGCCGGAAGATTTGGGAATTCGTCGGCCGCTAGGCCCGCGATCTGAGAGCGGAACTTGCCGACGGAAATCTCAACCCGGTTGTTCTCGGAGGTCTTGAGCTTTACGTCCTGGTCGGGGAGTTCGCGGACCAGGTCAAAAAGCTTTCTCGCGGGAATGGTGATCTTCCCCTTCCCTTTGACCTTCGCCTTGACGCGAATCTTCACCCCGATTTCCAGGTCCGTGGCGATGAGCGTGAACCCCTCCTCCTCGGCGTCCAGAAGGACGTTCGAGAGAATCGGCATCGTGTTGCGCTTCTCGACAATGCCTTGCGCGGCACTCAGAGCGCTCAAAAGATCCTGCTTGGAGATGGAGAGTTCCATAGACAGTTTTTCCTTGGGACTGTGAACCGTGCGTCCCCCGCCCTCAGGAAGGGTTTTAGTAAAGAATTAGGAGAAGGAGTAGAGCTTGTGAAATCGTGGTTTTCAAGGAAAAAGACGGTGTTTTCAGGTGCTTGGGTTGTGCAGGAAAGCGGGGTTTCTTTGTGAGGTTCCGGCCTGGATACTGGAGAAGGCCCAATCCCTGTGAATTGCCGGGGATGGATGGAGGCGCACGCCAACTGGTTTCCAAGGGGGATTGCACAGGGGGCTGTGGGTAAACGGGGACCTGGGGCGGAAAAGGGAGGGAAGAATGAAAGACGGGGGAAATCAGGCGGTAACGACGCCCAGGGCCTTCTGGATGGTGTGGACCCGGTAGCGGAGCTGGGTGTCTTCCTGGAGAAGGCCTTCGATCTTGCGGCAGGCGTGGATGACGGTGGCGTGGTCCTTACCGCCGAACTTGTCCCCGATCTCGGGGAAGGAAGCGCCCGTGAGCGTGCGCGAGAGGTACATGGCGATCTGGCGGGGCAGCGCGATCACCTTGTGCTTGCGGGGGCTTCGAAGGTCCGTGACTTTGACGTCGAACTTCTCGGCCACCACCTGTTGGATCATGTCGATGGTGGGCTTCCGGCTCTTTTCTTCGAGCGTGTGCTGGAAGAGCTCCCGGACGGCTTCGAGGGTGGCCGGGCCGCGTCCCAGGTCCGCGTGGGCTTTCACGCGCGTGAGCGACCCTTCGAGTTCGCGCATGTTGCCGCTGCAATGGGTGGCCAGGAACTGGGCCACGTCGTCGGTGAGGGGGAAGTGATCGACTTCCGCCTTGCGTTTTAGAATGGCGATCTTGGTTTCCAGGTCCGGGGCCTGGATATCTACCGTGAGGCCCCAGTCCAGGCGGCTCATGAGGCGCTCTTCGAGGCCCTGAATTTCCCGGGCGGGCTTGTCGGACGTAACGACGATCTGGCGCCCCTGGTTGCGGAGCTCCTCGAACGTGTGGAAGAACTCTTCCTGGGTCGATTGCTTGCCGGCGATGAACTGGATGTCGTCGATGAGGAGGAGGTCGCACTCGGAGCGGTACTTCCGCTTAAAGTCCTCCATCTTGTTGTGCTGGATGCTGGAGACGACTTCGTTCGTGAAGTTCTCGCTCGAAACGTAGATGATCCGGGTCCGGGGGGACTTTTTCAGGATGCTCGTGCCGATGGCGTTGACGAGGTGGGTTTTCCCCAGGCCCACGCCCCCGAAGATGAACAGGGGGTTGTAGTTGTTGCCGCTCGGGCGTTCGGCCACCGCCCGGGCGGCCGCGTAGGCGAACTGGTTGGACTTGCCGACGACGAAGGTTTCGAAGGTGTACTTGGGATTGAGCCGCGTGCCCCGGACCGTGGTGGGCTCGAATTCCGGCGCGGGAGCGGGCTTGCGCTCCGCGGCCACCGGCGCGATCGGAGAGGAGAATTCGGAGACTTCCAGCACGATCTGGTAGACCGAGCCCAGATTATCGCGGAAGACGCGCTCGAATTCGGGAAGGAATTCCTGCTGGAGGTATTCCCGGAAAAAGTTCGTGGGGACTTCCAAGTGGAGGCGTTCGCCGTCGAGCTTGCCGAAACGGATCGGCCGGACCCACCGCTCGAAGGCCGCCCCTTTGATGGTGTCCTGGAGGAACGGCAGGGCTTTTTCCCAAACGTTGTCCATCAGTTCTGTACCGGGCATCCCGACTTACACACACCTTCCCAACAGGTGTGGATAACCGAAAAAGCTAAGTAATTTCGAGTGGTTAGTGGCCGACGGCACCATCGAGACATCCCCGGCGCTGCCCCCTCCCCCGTGCCTCAAATTCCCCGCCTTGCGCCTCTCCTGCGCAAGGCATGACCGATAGAAACGACCCGCGCCCAACCCGCCACCTCTTCGGTGATTGGAAGACGCGAATTTTCAACTTGCTAAACCCTAATTTCGACAGAGACCCCAAACACCCAAACCGTTAGTGGGGCGCAGTCTACTTGGGAACGAAGGCGATGCAAGAAAATTTTTTCTTTTTTGTTAACTCCGTGATCTTGCGGAGGAAAACGGCGGAGCGGTTTTTCACAGAACTTATCAACAGTTGTTGGTAAAGTTGTGGATGTACCCGGAATCATTTGCGATGCGGGCAGAGCTGCGGCGGCGCTGGAAGAAACCCGCGCAACCCCTGGAGTTTGTTTGTGATTTCTGGGCCCGCTTGCGCAAGCGCGCAATTCCTCGTAACCAAAAGGAAATTGGGATGTCATAAATCACCAGTTCCCCGCGGTGGATTCCACGCGCAAGAGCGCTTCGGCGGCGGCGATATGACGAATGATCTAGCCGTGGGGCTTTTTTGCCGGGCGTAGCGCGGGGGACTAGGCTCGCCCGCCAAATGGGCAGCGGCCCTGAGGTTTTGCGCGATGGAAGAAGCCGGATGGAAGGACAAGCTCAATTTCTGGATTCAGCGCCTTCTGCCCCAGCACGCCCTTTCGGGCTTCATGGGCTGGCTCTCCCGGCACCGGGCGCCCAAATGGCTGCTTCTTCCGATTCTCCGCTGGTTTTGCGGGCGCTACGGGGTCGATCTCTCGGAGAGCGCCTCGCCGCTCGAAGAGTTTTCCTCCTTCGA
>JBFLVN010000178.1:0-7833 GCA_040758475.1 Bdellovibrionota bacterium | reverse complement strand
AAACCGGCGGCGTCCCCGGCGGCATCGAGGCCGGCAAAGGAGTCTTCCTCCGGCGCCTGAACCGTGGGGGCTTCTCCCAAATCCGGGGAAGCAGGCGGCGGCGATTCGGCGATCTCGGGCGCGCCGCCGAGCCACTCCGAGCCGGGAGGCGCGGCGAATTCGTCGGCCGGCGGAGAAGGCGGAGGAGCGGCGGCGGCGGATTCGGCCGCGTCGGCCGCTTCCGTAAGCTCCATCATGTCCACGTCACTTAATTCTTCCGCCACTTCGGCGGGCGGTTCCGGGGCCGGCTTGGGAGCGGTTCCGGGAAGTTCTTCCCCCGGTGCCCGGCCCGAGTTCATGTAGGTCTGGAACTCTTCGGGTGAGGGCCCCAGTTCGCTCAAGTCTCCCCCCAGGTCCGCCGAAGGCTTCGCCAGGGCGGGCGCGGCGGCCTTGTGTTCGACAGAAGGAAGCTCCTCGCCCGGGGAGCGGCCCGAGTTCATGTAGCTCTGGAACTCTTCGGGCGAGGGCCCGAGTTCACTCAAATCACCACCCAGATCGGCCCCCTTTGAAGGGGGCGTAGCCGAAGGAGCACCCTTGGGCGTCTTGGAAAATTCACCGAAATCCGAAAGGTCCGTCTGGGCGGTTTTTCTCCCCGCCATGGGAGGCGGAGGCTTGGGGGGTCCGGGCCGGGCGGCTGGCGGCGCGGCGGCGGGTTTGGGAGCCGCCCCGGGGGGCTGCAATCCCTTGGCCCGGGCTTCGGCCGCCAGTTTGGTCTTCTTGAGTACTTCGGCCGGGAAGTGGCGGGAAGCGACCCCCTCTGCGCCCGAGAGGCGCCGCAGGTTCTCGCGGCCGGCCGTCTTGAGGAGGAGGTGGAAGCCGTGCATCGAAGCCCGCCCGCCCGCCACGATCTGGACGACCTGGGCCTGGACCTTCTCGCCCGGCCCCAGCATGAATTCGAGCGGCTTGCTCGAAATCTTGGCGACGTAGGCCTTGAAGGCTGGATTGTCCCATTTCAAACCATGGGCTGGGTCTTCGAGGAAAAATTTGAGGACGTCGAAGTGCTCTCCGAGCCGGACCCACTGTCCTTGGCCCCCCGAACCGCCGGCGGGGGGATTGGTGCCTCCGGGAGAGGTCCGTCCCGGCGATGGAATTCCGGACGGCGGCGACGAGGGTTTTTTAGGAAAGAGGGCCATTCTCGTTGTGGGCGCCTGCGGCCCCAGATTCACCGCTCCCGCCGCGAAGGCCCTTCCCCACTGCGGTCCTTCGTGCGTCCCGGCCAAAACGGCCGGGGTTTCAAGTAGCGGATGCTCGCATGCCCAACGCGTTTGGAACCGTACTCCTGGAAGGCCGTAAAAGTCAACGAGATCGCTGGTTTACGCCTTTTTGCCGGCGGCCAATTCGACCCACACCGTTTTCATGGGACCCACGACGTGAACGGCGCCGGGAGGATCGCCCCGGCGCTTTCGCACGTGGCGGCACTCGGCGTACCCCACTTCCCCCCGCCCCGATTTGGAAAAACCGCTCTTCTCCAGGGCGAGCCGGGCGGCAAGGCGCAGGGTCTCGGGATCGAGGGTTTCCCGTTTTTCGAGGCGCACGATGACGTGCGCCCCGGAAGTGCCGACAGCGTGGAAGAAGTAGTCGTGCGGCCGGGCGAACTTCGTCGTGAGTACGTCGTTTTCCTGGGCCGTCCGGCCCACGAAGATTTTCTTTCCCGCCGGGGAAACATGCTCCTGGGGCCGGATGCGCAGGCGATCGAATGCCCGCCGGGTCTTGGGCTCTTCTTCCGGGGCGGCGGATTTTTGAGAAGGGGCGCCCCCCTTGCCGGGGGAAAGGGAGAGTTCCCGGGCCCGGGCGCTCACTTCTTCGGAAGAGAGTTTCTCCCAGTCCTTTTCCAGATTTCCGAGTGATGCGTCCCGCTTTTCGAGTTCCGAAAGCCGGGCGCCGATCTCGCGCCTCGCCCGTTCGGCGCGCTTGGCCTGACGAAAATACTCATCCGCGTTCTCCCCGGCCGAGAGCTTGGGATCGAGTTCGATCTCCACCACGCGGCCAGGGCCCTCGAAGGCTTCGAGGACGGCTTTTTTTTCACCCTTGCGGATTTTGGCCGCGTAGGCCTTGAGGAGTTCCCCCCGTTCGCGGAAAACCGCCGGGTCGCCGGTGCGTTCCAGGCCGGAGGAGAGTTTTTCCCGAAGACGGCGGACGCGCCCCCGCTCCCGCTCCAGGGCCCGGAGCCACGAGGCCCGCTCTTCTTCTTCCTGGGCGCGGGAGAGGAGTTCCTCGTAATGGGCGGCGATCCGCTCCGAAAGGGTCCCCTCCCCCTTCTCAAAAAAATCACGGGGCGGAAAAGATCTGAGCGAAACCGCTTTCCCTTTGGAAGTGGCCCCTTCCGCCTTTCCCAAGCTTCCCAGCACGCGGCCCGAGGGTTCCAGCAGGAGCACGCCGGAACGAATGCCCATGAGCCGGCACAAGAGGCTGTAGGAAACCGGCGCCTCTTCCCCCCGGGCACTCCGGCCCTGGCAGGAAATCTCCACCAGCCGGTCCCCTTCCACCTGCCAGATCTTTTCGACCCATCCCCCTTCGAGGCGTGCGCGAAGGAGTTGGACGAAGGCGGAGGGGTCTTCCCCCGTGCCGGGAGGGCGGCTCGCGAAGTGGAGCCGCGAGGCTTTCGGATGGACCGACAAGAGGAGATGGCGCGTCTCCCGGTCTTTCCGGAGCTCTAGATAAAGGTCCCAATCCCCCTGCCCCCGGATTTTGGAAATCTTCGCCCCCTCGCACCAGGGAGAGAGTTCCTCCAATGCGAGGGCGATCTCGGAAGCGGAGAGGGACATGATTTAAAGAACGGGGGGAGACGCCCGCAGCCTACTTGATCCCGTACCGGGAAATCTTCTTCATGAACGCTTGCCGGGAGATGCCGAGAACTTCGGCCGCGCGGGTGCGGTTCCCGCCGGTCTGGGTGAGGGTTTCCCGGATGATTTCCTTTTCCTTTTCTTCGAGGCGGGCGTGCAGCGCCCCGAGCGGCTGGCCGGAGGCCCCGCCACTCACCGCCTGGGCGGCCGAGAGCACCCGCTCGGAGAGGTGGGAGGCATCCACCGGCTCGTCGGCGTCGGCGGTAAGCGCCGCCCGTTCGATCTCGTTTTCGAGTTCCCGCACGTTTCCGGGCCAGTGGTAATTTGAAAGAGCGGTAAGCGCGGCCGGTTCGATTTCCAGGGAGGAGCGTCCCAGGCGCGGCGCGATTTTCTTGAGGAAAAAGACCGCCAAGGTGGCCACGTCCTCCCGCCGTTCGCGGAGTGGCGGGACTTTCAAGGGGAACACGTTGAGCCGGTAGAAGAGATCCTCGCGGAAACGGCCGGTCTTTACTTCCTTTTCGAGGTCGCGATTCGTGGCCGAAAGGATGCGCACGTCCACCCGCTTGGGCTTGGAGGAGCCCACGGGGGTGATCTCCCCTTCCTGAAGGACGCGCAGGAGTTTTACTTGCATCGCCAGCGGCAACTCTCCGACTTCATCCAGGAACACGGTGCCGCCGTCGGCCACGTCGAAAATCCCCCGCTTCGTATCCGTCGCGCCGGTGAAGGAACCTTTCATGTGGCCGAAGAGTTCGCTCTCCAAAAGATTTTCGGGAAACGCCCCGCAGTTCACGGCGACGAAGAGGTGTTCGCGCCGGGGCCCCCCTTCGTGGACCGCCCGGGCGACGAGTTCCTTGCCGGTGCCGGTCTCCCCGAGAATGAGGACCGTCGTGTCCGTGGGACAGACTTTCTGGATTTGGGAGCGCAGGTGTTTCATGGCGGGGGATTCCCCCACCATGTCGGAGGCGGCCTGGGATTTCTCGCGCAGGTACTCGTTCTCGGTCGAGAGGCGCTGGGCCCGGGCCCTTACGGCTTCGAGGAGTTCGAGATTTTCGAGACTCTTGGAGGCGTGGGCCGCAAAGACGGTAAGAAGGTCCAGATCGCGCGAACCGAAAACCGCCGCCCCCGACCGGACTTCGACGCGCAGGGCGCCGGAGAGTTTGCCTTGGGAGAGGAGCGGCGCGAAGAGGGCCGTCCCGGTGCCGGGGGCGCTCTTTCCGCCGGTCACTTCGAGGAGCATGGCCTCCTGCTCGGTGGAAAGGCGCTCGCGGGCGGCGGGGGGAATGTCCCCCGGCGGGCCGCTCCGCTCCCCCACGGAGCGGTGGGTAAGGACCGAAAAGCGGCCGCTCTTTAATTCATAAACGGCCACCAGGAACGCCCGCTCGTAGGCGGTAAGGAGCGCTTCGGCCAGGGTTTCGATCATCTCGGACCTCACCTTGGCGGTGGCCAGGTCCCGGGCGAGGCGGTAGAGGGCGGCGAGCGCTTTTGAATCACCTCCGAGGCGCTCTCCCAGCTCCCGCGCCTGGGCGACGGAGCGCGAGGCCACGATGGTCCGCTCCGATTCATCGCCATCTCCGGCGTCCGCGCCCAAAAAGCGGATCACCAAAGGTTTTTCTTTGCCCCCGAGCACGAGATGGTCGCCGGGCTTTAGTTCCTCCCGCGCGTCGCGAAAGAACCGATCCTCTCCCTGGCGGCGGATGGCGCTCCCGTTCGTCGAATTCAGATCGCAGTAGAAGACCCGCTCCCCGGAGAGATAGATCTGGCCGTGCTCGCTCGAAATGTAGGGGTCTTCGAAGACGAGGTGGTTCGAGGCGGCCCGGCCCAGGTTCACGATGTCCTGGCGGAAATCCCGCACTTCCCCGCGCCCGGGCCCTTCCACGATTTCAATGCGGATCATTGCTGGCGAGGCGCCTTCCTTGCGCTGGGCGCCCATGTTGCCACGCGCGGGCCGCGAGCGCTAGAATTGCACTGTTGCTGGCACTTGTACCCGGACGGGCCCCCCAACAGGGCCCGGGCCGATTCCTTGAAGGAGGCGGCGCCTCCGTGATCCGCGACTTCACTCTCCACGGCGAGCTGGGCGAAAAGATCGCCTATTACGCCACGATCGTCGGGCGCAACCTCGACCGGGAGCTCTATTCCTTCGAACTCGGCGGCCGGGAGGACCCCTTCGCCATCCGCTTCTTCTCCCGCGGCCAGGAATTAACGCTCCAGTCCGAAGGGGTCGCCTACCGGGGCACGGGCGGATCGCTCTGCGAGTACATGTTCGGGGTCGATCTCCCCTACGACGATTTAACCAAGAGCGACGTCTGCAACCGCCTCACCCTCCACGGCGCCCTCGAAGACCTGGGGGGCGAGGGCCTCCGCTTTACCGCCCGCACGGAGGGGAAAGAGTCCTACGATTCGGTTTTCCTCAACGGAAACGCCGTCACCAATTATTTCTATTTCGTCTCTCCGGCCGATCCCAAGCTCCAGGTCTTCGACATCCAGCGGGAACTCCTGCGCCTCGCGGGGAAGAAGCTAAAGCGCCTCCCCCTGGGGCGGGACCGGGCGGCCGTCCTCTCGGAAGTGGCCCACTCCCTCCTCGAATGGATGATCGACTACGACCCGACCGTCTTCGTCGTCCAGCTCGTCCACAAGGTGCACGGGAAATACGCGGCCGAATGCCACAAGGAATTCCTCGAACACCACGATTTGGCCGGCCCCCGGGAAGTGGGCCTCGTCGCCCGGGCCCAGGCGCTTGGCATCGACCAGTACACCCGCGAGCGGATCAAGATCGACACGATCTACCGCCACCCCGACAACAAGCTCGTCATCGACGAGTACAAGAAACTCCTCGTCGAGGCGAGTACGCTCCCCATCGTCCCGCCGGAACTCGTCGCGCGGCTGGCGCGCCTTCGAACCCTCTCGGTGCGCCGCCGCATCCCGGAAGTGATTTTGAAGAAGCTCGACTACCGCTTCCCCCTGCAGGTCGTAGGAGAGGAACGCGGGGGCGAGCCCGATTACCTTTCCCAGATCCGCTCGGTCCTGGAAGGGCTATTCCTCTCGGCCCGCACCCACGGCCCGCTCGAACCGGGCGACCTCGAAACCCTCATCCGCGCCAAGCACCGGGCGAGCCTCACGCGCGATGCGGCCTTCGAGGGCCTTCTTCTCGAAACGGGCCGCCGGATCGACGAAGCCTCGGGGCGCGGCGAAACCCACCTCTCGGGGATCGAGCACTTTTCCACCATCATCACTTACTTCGACCGCTACGACGCGTGCAGCGAGATGGTGAACCGCCTCGCCTTCATCGGGGAGAGTTCGCTCGCAAGCGAGCGCGTCCGCTCCCTTCGCAACCACCGGGAGGCCTTCGATCAGGTCCGCCCCGGCCTCTTCGAGGAATGCTTCTTCGAGCCCGTCTCGCAAAATCTCTATCTCTCGGCTTTCGGCCGCCAGAAGATCGCCACTCTCCGGGAAGCCCTCTCCGAAATGGTCGAAGGGGACGTGACCGCCGGCGAAGCGGCCCGGCGCTTGGATGCCATCGCCCTCAAGGAAAAACACTACAACCTGCTCACCATCTACTTCCGCAACAACCTGAAGCTCGTGAGCCTCTACAAGTCCGGCGAGCCTATCGAGGCCATCCACCAGAAGGTAAATTCCGAGCTCTTCGTCCGCGGCCTCATCAAGGAAATGCTCCCCATCGACCGCTTCCACACAGCCCTCCAGCACGTGCTCGAAGAAGACCTCTACACGAACGAAGTCCTCCCCGAGATCATCGACCGGAGGAACGAAGCCCTGCGGATCGATTTCTTCGAGAACTCGGGGCTCGACCTCTTCCGGATCGAGGAACTGGAAAAAGAATACCTGGAACGCAACCGGCTCCCGGCGGATACGCTGGCCGCCATCGAGACCCTCTCCTTCGGGCCCAAGCGCCGGGCCCGCGCGGGTTTCTAAGCGATGAGTGAAGAAACCGAGTTCTTCTCCCCCGCCCTGGGCCAGGAATACGGGGAGTTCTGGGACAAGACGGCCGCGACGATCGAAGGGGCCCGCTACGGCGTGGGGGGCTATCCCTTTGGAAAACCCCCGAGCGATTACTCCCTCTTCTGGCAGGGCCTCGCCGTGGCGAAATTCATCCAGGAGCACCTGGACCTTTCGGAGGACGACGAACTCCTCGAAGTGGGGATCGGCATCGGCCGCATCGCCCGGCACCTTCTCCCTTTGGTCCGCGAGTACCACGCGGCCGATATTTCGACGGCCATGCTCCTCCACGCGGCCGCGGGGCTCCGGGGCCACGGCAATTTATCCCTCCACCGGCTCGAATCCTGCGACCTTCGGATTTTCCCAAGCGAATCGTTCGACAAGGTTTTCTTCCAGCACGTCCTCATCCACCTGGACCCGGAGGACGTCTTCAATTACCTGCGCGAGGCGCGCCGGGTGCTAAGGCCCGGGGGGCGGGCCTACTTCCAGTTCTACAACCTCCTCCACGAAGGGGGTTTCCGGGAATTCATCCACGCCGCCGACCAGACGATCGTGCAGGGAGGGCGCCAGCGGGGGGCCGTGCGCTGCCACACGGCCGAAGAGGTCCGGTTCCTCGTCGAGCGGGCGGGGCTGGAAATGATCGAGGAAAAAAGCCACCTTGAACGGGTCCACCAGCGCTTTTCGTGGCACCCCGACCCCGATTGGAAGTTCTATCTGATCGCCGTGGCGGGGCGCCCGGAAAGCGCGCCGAAAGGAACGGCCCGATGAAAGTCTCCCCCCTCGCTCTTCTTTTTGTTCTCCTCGCATTCCCCATCCCCTCCTCCGCCCAGCAGGCGGCTGACCTCCAGGATTTGATGGCCTGCCCGCCCGACACGGACGGCAAGATCGAATACCGGGCGAGGTACCTGCTCGCCGATTGGGTAAAGAGCGGAAAGCCCGGCGAGCCCGACCTCGTAATCGCCCTCCTCTCGCGGATCGTAAACCGGAGCAGCGCCCCCCTCACCCGCCCCCCCCCGGCCCGGGCCGTTCACCCGAGCCGTAGCCGCCGTTACGAGGCCGG
>JBFLVN010000177.1:0-7850 GCA_040758475.1 Bdellovibrionota bacterium | reverse complement strand
TCGAGCCCTCTGCCTCCCTCTAACAAGTGGGCCAAACCCCTAGGGGCCGCTGAAGGAAAAAAAGCCAACCGGCTCATCCATTCGACGAGCCCTTACCTTCTTCAGCACGCCTACAACCCGGTGGATTGGAGCCCTTGGGACGAAGAGGCCCTCGAACGCGCGAAAAAAGAAGACAAACCCATCTTCCTCTCCATCGGATATTCCGCCTGCCACTGGTGCCACGTGATGGAGCACGAGTCCTTCGAGGATGAGGAAGTCGCCAAGCTACTCAACGCGAATTTCATCCCGATCAAAGTGGACCGGGAAGAACGGCCCGATCTGGACGCCATCTACATGACGGCCGTCCAGATCATGACCCAGAGCGGCGGCTGGCCCATGAGCGTGTTTCTCACGCCGGACCTCAAACCCTTCTTCGGCGGGACGTACTTCCCCAAGGAAGACAAGTTCGGCCGCCCGGGCTTCATCCGGGTGCTCCACGCCCTTGCCGATGCGTACAAAAACGAGCGTGGCAAAGTGGCCGAGAACGCCGAGCGCCTCATCGAAGCCGTGCGGGAATCGGCCGGGCGAGGGCTTGAAGGCGCCACGCCTCCTTTCGAAGCGGCCCTCAAGAACGCGGCCGACCAACTCCGCTCCCAGCTCGATCCCGACTGGGGCGGCTTTGGGAGGGCGCCCAAATTCCCAAGAACGCTCGCCATCGAACTTCTCCTGCGCGCTCACCAGAGGACCGGACAGGAGCGCTATCTCGAAGCGGCCACTCTGACGCTCGACAAGATGGCCCTGGGCGGGATGTACGATCACCTGGGCGGGGGATTCCACCGCTATTCGGTGGACGATGAATGGCTCGTACCCCACTTCGAAAAAATGCTCTACGACAACGCCCTGCTCGCCACCAGCTATCTCCAGGCCTGGCAGGTGACAAGGAAGCCCTTCTACCAGCGCGTCGTGGAGGAAACCTTGGGTTTCGTGCTCCGGGACATGACGGACCCGGCCACGGGCGCCTTCTATTCCACCCTGGACGCCGACAGCGAAGGGGAAGAAGGGAAGTTCTATGTCTGGAAACCGGGAGAACTAAAAGACGTCCTGGGTGAAACCGAGTGGGGAGAGTTCGCCCGGATTTACGGCGTCACTCTCCGGGGGAACTTCGAGCACGGCACGAGCATCCTCCACCTCGTCGAGCCCCTCGAAACGGTCTTCGACGAGGCGAAGCGCGAGACCATCCGCCGCCAGCGGGAAAAACTCTTTAATGCCCGCCTCGGACGCATCCATCCCCTGCGGGACGACAAAGTCCTCACCTCCTGGAACGCCTTGATGGTGAGCGCATTGGCCCAGGGAGGCTTCGCCTTGAAAGACGCCAAGTACCTTGCCGCCGCCCGGCGCGGCGCCGATTTTCTCCTGACCACCATGCGGGCTCCTGATGGCGCTCTCCTCCATACGTACCGGGAAGGGAAGGCCCACACGAGTGGGTATCTGGAAGATCACGCCTTCCTCCTGGCCGCCCTGCTCGATCTCTATGAAGCGAGCTTCGAGATGAAGTGGCTGGAAGAAGCGAAAAAGATCGCGGAACTTCTCGTCGGGAATTTCTGGGACGAAGCGGGCGCCGGGTTCTTCAGCACCGACGGGAAGGACCCGAGCGTCCTGGTCCGCACGAAAGAACTCTTCGACGGGGCTACCCCCTCCCCGAGCGGCGTGGCCGCTTACGCCCTCGCCCGCCTTTCCGTTTACACGGGCGACAAAG
Source organism: Bdellovibrionota bacterium (assembly GCA_040758475.1). Classification (GTDB taxonomy): domain Bacteria; phylum JAGRBM01; class JAGRBM01; order JAGRBM01; family JAGRBM01; genus JBFLVN01. Next base: position 6,115 of record JBFLVN010000177.1, on the reverse strand, counting down.
CCCTCGCGGAAAAAGCCGAAAAGACAGTGAAAGCCAACGGCAAAGCCATCGACCGGGCGGGTTCGGCCGTCGCCAGTTTGTTTTTCACGTACGAGATGCTGGCGGGCTCTCCAAAAGAAATCGCCCTCGTCGGCAGAAGCAACACAGAGGAAATCGAACCGTTCCTCGAAAAGCTGCGCGGACGGTTCCTTCCGGGCAGGGCGCTTTCGATCCTTCTCAAAGAAACGGCGGATGGCGGCTCTTCCAAACTCCCGCTCCTCGCCTACAAGGAACTCGTGGGGGGGCGCGCAGCCGCCTACGTCTGCAAAGGCTACGCCTGCGAGCGGCCCGTCACGGAAGCCGGAGAATTCGACAAACTCTTGACGGGTGGGACACCGTAACACCCGTAAGTTGCTTTACCGCCCACCACGCGGTAATCTTGCCGATAACTGCATGGGACGAACCCGCACGACTTCCCGCAAAGCTCTCCAGGAAAAAATTCGCGCCTGCGCCTACGCTGCTCTTTCCAAGAAAGCCGAAAGAGTGGTCGCTCTCGACGTGCGCAAGGTGGCGGGCTATGCCGATACATTTCTGGTCTGCTCGGGCACCCATCCGCGCCAGAATCAGGCCATCGCGGACGCCGTCGTGAAGGCCCTCGAAGACCGGGGCGAGAAATTCGTCAACATGGAAGGCCAGTTGCCGGGGAACTGGATTCTCATCGACACCGGCGATCTCGTCGTCCACGTCTTCGACGAGGCGACCCGGGCCTACTACAACCTCGAAAATCTCTGGCACGACGCCCCCCGGGAAGAGATTACGGACGAACCCGCCGTCCGGCCGGCCGCGAAAGCCCGGTAAGATTCCACCTCCGATCGCCCTTTTCGTTTCATGAAAACCCTCGTCCTTGCCGTGGGCCGCTTGAAGGATGCCCCTTACCGGGAAATCGAAGCCCATTACGTAAAGCTGCTCGGGCGCTATTCCCCCATCGAAGTGATCGAGACGAAAGACGAAAAGCTCCCTGCCCGGAGTGCGCGCCAGGAAGAAAAGAAAAAAATTCTGGAGGCGGAGGGAGAAAAGCTGCTCGAGCGAGTTCCCTCCGGCGCCCATCTCGTAGCCCTGGACGTCACAGGAAAAAGCCGCTCCTCGGAGCAAATGGCCCATTGGCTCTCGCAAAAACTCGAGGCCGGACGCCCCTTGGCCTTCGCCATCGGGGGGCCCTTTGGACTCGGGTCAAAAATCCTGGAGGTTTCGCGGGAAAAGCTCTCTTTGGGGCCCCTCACCCTGCCGCACCAATTGGCGCGGGTTGTCCTTCTGGAACAGCTCTACCGGTCCTGGACAATCCTCCGCGGCGAGACGTACCATTACTGAAAACGGCGCCCGTTGAAACGAGGAGTGAAATCATGCCGCCAGCCGATCAGCAATTCCTGGATAAAATCCGCAAGAAGCTTCTTGCACGGCGGGAATCGATCCTTCGGGAAGTAGACGCCGCCGATACGGAACGCCGCTCGCTCGAAGCGACTACCCATCCGGACGTCACCGACGAGGCCGCCAGCATCCGGGAGCAGGAAATTCTCAGCCAATTGGGCGACGTAGAACGCCGCGTGGTCGCCCGCATCGACGACGCCCTGGCGCGGATTTCCCGGGGGGATTACGGCGAATGCGACGACTGCGGGGAGATGATCCCCAAAGGGCGCCTCGACGCCGAGCCCACGGCCACCCGCTGCGTCAACTGCCAGCAGGACTACGAACGGGAATACGCCCAGCAGCGCCCGCCGGAAGCCGAAGAAATCTGAAAGAAATCGCCTCTTAGCCCTTTATGACCGCTTGACCCCCGCCCTCCCCCTGGTTTCAATGGGCCCCGGGAAGGAACTCTCATGCCGACGGACCGCCGCGTTCTGCTCATGATCCTGGACGGATGGGGCGAAGGCTCGCCCAAGGATCCGAGCAACGCCATCACCCATACCCCCACGCCCACCTTCGACCGCCTCTATGCCGAATACCCCCACGCCCACATCGGCACTTCGGGGCAGGACGTGGGCCTTCCCAAGGGGCAGATGGGAAATTCCGAAGTGGGGCATCTCAACATCGGGGCGGGCCGGATCATCTACCAGGACCTCTCCCTCATCAACAAGGAAATCGACGACGGCACGTTCTTTACGAACCGGGAAATCCAGAGTCTCCTGCGCCGGGTGAAGGACGCCCGGGGAACGCTCCACCTCCTTGGCCTTTTCTCCGACGGCGGCGTTCACAGCCACATCGATCACGCCAAGGCGCTAATCCAGATGGCGAAAGACGAAGGGCTCTCCCGCGTCTGCGTCCACGCCTTCCTGGACGGCCGCGATACCCCGCCCAAGAGCGCGCTCACTTACATCGATGATTTCGAGAAGTTTTTAGACGGACAGAAAGTCGGAAAAATCGCCACCGTCATGGGCCGTTTCTGGGCCATGGACCGGGACAAGCGCTGGGACCGGGTACAGAAAGCTTACGACACGATGGTCGTCGGCAAAGCCGACCACGTGGCGATGAGTGCGAGAGAAGCCGTCGAGGCGGCTTACGCCCGGGGGGAAACGGACGAATTCGTCGCCCCCACGATCATCTGCAACGAAAAGAAAAACGCCGTCGGGTTTATCGGAGACCGGGACGGCGTAATCTTCTACAACTTCCGCGCCGACCGCGCCCGGGAGATCACCCGCGCCCTGGTCGAAGGGGGGTTCAAGGAATTCCCCCGCGAACGGGGTCCAAAACTAACGGGCTATCTCTGCTTTACCGAATACGACGAGCGTTTCGAACTCCCCGTCGCCTTCCGGAGCACGACGCCCGAACACACCCTGGGGCAGATCGTCTCGGACGAGGGGCTTGCCCAGCTCCGGATCGCAGAAACGGAAAAATACGCCCACGTCACGTTCTTTTTTAACGGCGGCCAGGAGCAGCTTTTCGCCGGAGAAGACCGCATCCTGGTCCCTTCTCCGCGGGACGTGCCGACCTACGACAAAAAGCCCGAAATGAGCGCCCAGGAAGTCACCCGGCGTTTGATCGACGCCATGGACCAGAAGAAATACGCCCTGATCGTCCTCAACTACGCGAATGGCGACCAGGTAGGGCACACGGGCGATTTCGAAGCGTGCAAGAAAGCCGTCGCCACCATCGACGAGTGCGTAGGGAAAGTCGTCGAAGCCGCCCGCCGGGACGGTTATGAAATCCTCATCACGGCTGACCACGGAAACTGCGAGCAGATGGTGGACGAGCAAGGGCGCCCCCACACCCAGCACACGACCAATCCCGTTCCGCTTCTTCTCGTCTCCGACCGGCTCAAGGGGAAAAAGCTCAAGGACGGCCGCCTCTGCGACATCGCCCCCACGGTCCTAAACGTCCTGGACCTTCCTCCTCCCAAGGAGATGACGGGCCGGAGCCTCCTGGCGGATTGATCCGGGCATGACGGTGGACCAGCCCCCGTGGCGCCGCTGGCTGGCCCGCGCCCGGGACATCCTCTTTCCGCCCCAGTGCGCTTTTTGCGAAGAGATACTCCCCTCCTCCCGCGTTCCCCAAGGGTTCTGCGCCGATTGTGATAAAAAACTTTCCTGGATCACGCCACCATTCTGCTCCCGTTGCGGCATTCCCTTCGGAAAACTGGAAGAAACGGCTCAAGGAAATTCCCATCTTTGCGGGGAATGCATCCGCCATCCGCCACCCTACGAACTGGCCCGGACGGCTCTTCGCTATGAATCCCCCGTCCGCGAAGCGATCCTCTCGCTCAAGTTTTCAAAGCGTACCGATCTGACGGGTGCCCTCGTGTTCTTGCTGGAGCGTACGTACGCGGAGATGTACCATGAGGGGCCCGTCCCGTCCCTCCTGTGCCCGGTCCCTCTCCATCCAAGCCGCTTGCGGGAACGGCACTTCGACCAATCGGCCCTGCTGGCGCGCAAACTCGGGCGGCGCGTGGGCGTCCCCGTCCAACTCGATCTCCTGCGGCGGACCCGAAAAACCGAATCCCAAACGGGTCTGGCCCGTCCGGACCGGGCACGGAATGTGCGGGGGGCTTTCGAGATGAACGGAACCAACGCCGCCGAGGAGAAACACGTCCTCTTGATCGACGACGTGCTCACCACCGGAGCGACGGTGGGCGAATGCGCCCGGGTTTTGCTTCAAGAAGGGAAGGCCCGCCGCGTGGATGTGCTATGCATAGCGCGGGCGGTACCAGAGTAACTTTTACTTCTTCCCAATCCCTGGCCTAAATCCGACCGGCGCGTCTATGGCGCGGCCATACTCATCCCAGGAAATGGCCTTGCGCTGGCGCATCCCTTCGAGGACCCGCTGGTAACGCCGCCGGGCCCCCTTGTCGAGGCCTTGCACGGCAAAGCGGTGGTAGCGCTTGGGCGCCGGGAGAAGGGTCGCCAGGAAGGCGCTCTGTTCGATCGAAAGGGCCGAGGCTTTCCGGCCGAAATAGTACTTGGCGGCCGGTCCGATGCCGTAGAGATCCGGCCCGAACTCGACGGCATTTAGGTAGAGCTCGAAAAGTTCGTCTTTGGTGAAGACCAGTTCCAGCCACAAGGCGAGATAGGCCTCGCTCCCTTTGCGGGCGTACGAACGCTCGAGCGAAAAGAACAGGTTCTTTGAGAGTTGCTGCGTAATCGTGGAACCGCCGCGGATCACTTTTCCGCGCTTGATGTTTTCCCAGAGCGCTTTCCGCAAGGCGGTCCAGTGGAAGCCGGAATGTTCGTAAAAGGCGTCGTCTTCCGCCGCCAGTACGGCCTCTTTGGCATATCGGGATACTTTTGAAAGAGGAACCCAGTTCTTGGTCTTGGGCCCCACGGGGATTTGGAGTTCCTTCTTCCGGTCGGCAGAAAGCCGTTTGATCGAAAACGAACCTTTCCGGAGCGCGTAGACGTCCACCCAGAAGAGGCCCGTCAGGTAGAGCGTCCAGCCCAGGCAGAAGGCGAGCGCCCACGCCGCCACGCGCCGGTAGCGCGGCGCCTTCCTGCGGGCCGGGCGGCTTTCCTCTTCCATAAAACCCCTGCCCGCCCCCGTCCGGGCGGGCGGCGCTAGCATTGCCGTACTTTTTACCGTTGAGATACACTCTTTTCCCCGTGCAACGCGCTGGAAAAGCACTCATCGCCGAACCCAACCTGCGCCTGGCGCAACGCATCGGGCAGGAAATCGAGGCCCTGGGCCTCTCGCCTGAGTACGCCCGCGATGGGGCTCAAGCCCTGGAGGCGATCTCCCGAAACGGCGGCTATGCCCTTCTCGTCGCCGATCTCGTCCTGCCGCAGGTATCAGGGGCCGAACTCGCACGCCGCGTCCGGAAAATCCCGGAAGGGCAATCGCTCCGGATCGAGATCATCAGCCCGCCCGTGAAGGACCCGGCGGCCGTGGACCGCCTCTGCGCGGAGCTTGCGCTTGGCCCCTATTTCAAGATGCCTTTTAATTTCGGATTGTTCCGGCAGGTGACGCAGGCGTACCTCGCCAAAGGCTCACCGGGCGCTTCCGCCGTCGCGCAGCACCAAGAGACAGGCGCCCCCGCTCCGGCCCCCTCGCCTGGGCCGGTTCCCATCCCAGCGGTCCGCCCACCATCACCGGCCATGCCTCCAAGGCCCGCGCCCCCGGTGGCAAGCGCACCCGTACCGCGCCCGCCCGCGCCTGCGGCATCCGCACCCGTTCCACCCAAAGCGCCAGGAGGGACTCCCTTGACGGCCCCGGCAAAACCCGCTCCGGAAAAACCGGCTGCGCCCGTAGCGGCCTCCCCCGATCCGTCCGGAAAGTCCCTGGCCTGGGGCCCGGGCCAGTCCCTCAAGGGATTCGACCAGCTTCTGCTTCACATCCGGAAGGAAAAATTCAACGGCCGCGCGCGCCTCGAAGGAAACGGTCAGCTCAAAATGATCGAGTTCGCCCGGGGTCTTCCCGTGAGCGCCGTCTCTCTCCACCCCGCCCGCCCCTTCTCCGAACGGCTGGGGCAGATTCCCGGCCTTATCGCCGGAGAGCGCGGGGCCCTTGGCGTCCGCGCCGGAAACGACGAGACGGGCCTTACCCTCGTGCAGATGGGCGCCGTACCGTGGGGAAACCTCCTTGGCGAGCGGACGCGGCTTACGGCCGAGGAACTGGCCGAATGCTTCTCCTGGCGTGGAGGGGGACAGGCGAGCCT
>JBFLVN010000176.1:0-7916 GCA_040758475.1 Bdellovibrionota bacterium | reverse complement strand
CGGCGCCGAATTTTTCGCTTACCTCGAAAAAAACTACGGGAAAGAAAAAATTGCCGCCTGGGTGGATGATTATGCCCTAGGCCCCATCCCCGACTGGGTCGATGGAAGCGCGAGAGAAGTTTTCGGAAAGCCCTTCCACCGGCTCTGGGAAGAGTGGCAGCAGGAAGTCGAACAAGAGGCCGCCCGGCAAGCCGAGCGTCTTTGCGCCGAAGGGCTTCGCGAGGGGGAAATCCTCCTGGTGGGCGAAGGGTGGATTGAAGCTCCCAGGTTCACGCCAGAAGGGAAAATCGCCTTCGGGTGGCTGGGGCCGGACCTCCCCTCGGGTCTCTACGAACTCGATCCTTCGAGCGGAGAAACGGAAAAACTCCCTTTCCGCGCCACGGAACTTCGCTTCTCGCCGGACGGCAAAACGGTTTATGGGGGAAAATCCTGGAGCCCCGACTCCTTCTCCATCGTCGACCAGATTCATTCCGGAAAATGGCCGCCGGAAGGGAACCTGGAGCCTATCAAGGGCGCGGCCCATGGGCGCGAAGCGGCGCTCTCTCCCGATGGGAAGTCCCTCGTATTCGTAAGGCGAAACGGCACGGCCACTTATCTCGCCAAACTGGACCTTGAACGGCCCGAAGCGGAAGCCGCGCCCCTTACTGATCCCAAAGAGAAACTCGACTACGCCCATCCCCTTTTCCTCCCGGACGGACAAACCCTCGTGGCGAGCGTGCTCGAAAACGACCGCTGGCGCCTGTGGAGGATCGAGCTTTCGGGAAAACGCGTTGCTCCAGTCATCTCGCCGGACTTGGGAGGACAGGAGATTCACCCGGCCCTCTCTTCGGACGGAAGATTCCTCGCTTACGCCAGTGACCGGACGGGCATCTACAACGTTTTCGTCCGCGACCTCTCGACCGGGGCCGAGGCGCAAACAACCAACATTCTTGGCGCAGCTCTGGAACCCACCTTCACCCCTGACGGGAAGGAAATCGTCTTTGTCTCCTGGGAAGCCGATGGGCACGTGATGAGAAAGATCGGGGCGCCGGGACTCGAAATTCCTATTGCCACGCCGCAAGAACCGGCCCTCTCCCCCGGCCCCTCCCCCAATTTTGGGGGCGGGGTGCCCTCTGCTGGGGAAAACAAAGAACGGCGGGGTGAGGGCCCGGAGCTGGAGGAGGAAGGAACTCAGCCGCCCGCTCCCTGGGACTTCCACCCTTACAACCCCATGATGACGCTTCTTCCCCGCTTCTGGATGCCCAACATCGCTTTGGACAACAACGACACGCTCTTGGGTGCCTGGACGGCTTCGGAAGACCTTCTTCGCCATTGGTTCTATTCGCTAAGCGCTTATTACGGGTTCACGAGCGAGGAGCCGCGGGCCTTCGCCACGCTGGGTTATTCGCGCCTCGCTCTCAAGGCGCTCGACAATCCCCTCGTCTTTGCGAGTTATGGCTACACATTGGCGTCGTTCGGACAGGGAGAGCTGCCCGGCGGCCAAATCGCCGACCTCTTCGAGCGGCGGCACATCGCTCAAATCGGCTTTTCGACGAGCACGTCCTTGGAAATCGGCGTTCTCCCCATCACGGGCGAACCGCTCGACGGATTCCATTATTCGGCCGGCTATCAATTCGAAGCCCGGGAAGCCAATGCGGCCTTGCAGGCCGCATCCACATTGACGAAAGGAAATCTCTCGGGCTTCTTCGGCTCCCTCGAATACAACAAAGTTCGCACGTCGCTTCGGGCCATCTCCCACGAACGGGGCGCAAGGGTTCTTTTTGAAGCCAATTCCTACCACGAAGAACTGGGGGGCGATTTCTCGGGCGCTGTCCTCTCGGGCGATGGCCGCGCCTTTCTTCCCATTCCCCGTCTCCCCCACCACGTTCTTGCCCTCCGGGTGGCGGGGGGAACGACGGTGGGCGACCGCCCTTCTACCCGGGCCTTTGTTTTAGGAGGCTCTCTGGGGGAAGGACTTGTGAATTTAAGCTCCACCCGCCTTTCGCTTCTGCGCGGCTATCCGGACGCCCAGTTCGGAGGGGATCACTTTCTCTCGGCGAACGCCGAGTACCGCCTTCCCCTCTGGCGCCCGCGGCGAGGCTGGAGAAATTTCCCCGCATTCCTCAAAACGCTCCATCTCGTAGGATTCGCGGATGCTGGTGTCACATGGGACAAACGGGACGGGGTGGATGCTTTTGATGAAGACAACGTGGCTATAGGGGTGGGAGGGGAACTCGTGGCCACGGGAACGATTGGGTTCTACATCCCCCTGTCCGTCCGCCTAGGTGTGGGGCGAAGCTTGGGAACAGTGGAACAACTAGACGTCACAACTACACAACGGGCCCGTCGCATCGACGTAAACCCAATCCCCCCTAGCATCCAGGCCTACATCCAGATCGGAAGGTCGTTCTAAGCGCAGGGGCATCCCCCGGCGCTCCGATTTCCCCGGCTGCTCAAAAACTGATTTCAGGAAGCCCGGCTGCTTTCGGACTTGCCGTTGCCCTTCAGCAAGGAATTGACCCGCCGGGTGAGCTTGGCGACCCGCCCCGAAAGCTCCTCGACCTGACCGCTGGTCGGAAGCCCCAAGGCGTTCACCGTGCGCTGAATGCGGCTCTGGGCGGCCTCGCCCCAGCCGTTGCGCGTCTTTTCCGCGAAAGATTCGAGGCGCTTGCGGCCGCCGTCGAGCATCTTGTTCAAACGAGCCCTGCGCTTTTTAAAGGTTTTCTGGGCCTCTTTGACGAAGGTTTTGGCGAATTCCGCCGTACTTTCCACTGGTCCTTGCGCCACGGCATGTCCTCCCAGTCAAATCAAAAGGTCCGTCATATTTTGATGGCAAGGCAAGATGAATTTCTGGCGGCCTTGCGCATTGAACCAAAATTGAATCGATCTGTCAATGCAGAACCGAGAAAACTGGCAAGCCCGAGACGCTGCCCCTACGCGTCCGGAAAAACTTTTCCCGGATTCAGGATTCCCATTGGATCGAAGGTTTTCTTGATCTGGCCCATCAGCGCCATCGTGGGGGCATCCACGGCAACGGGCAGGAGCCGCCGCTGGGCGTAGCCGATGCCGTGCTCGCCCGAGAGCATGCCCCCCATCTCAACGACTCGCCCGAAGAGTTCTTCCTCCGCCGCGTCGCGCTTTTTCATCCACGAAGCATCGTCGAGGAAACCTTTCAAGATATTCACGTGCAGGTTCCCGTCGGCCGCATGGCCGTAGCAAACGGCGTCCAAGCCGTGCTTTTTCGTCACTTCCCGGGCGGCCAGCACCAAATCGGCCAGTCTGGCCCGCGGGACCACCGTATCGGCCTCTTTGTAAACCGATAACCGCTTTACGGCTTCTCCCACCTTGCGGCGAACATCCCAGACCCGCCGCTGGTCGGAAGCCTGCTGGGCCACTATGGTCTCCCCTGCCCCCATTCCTTCCGCCAATTCGCAAATGCCGGCAGCTTCTTCGAGGAGTTTTTCGGGATCGTCGCCGTCTAATTCCACAACCAACAGGGCGTCCTTTCCGGCAAGCTGCGGCGGAACAGGATGAATTTTCTCCACGGCTTCGAGCGCTCTTTTTTCCATGATCTCACAGGCGCTGGGGGCAAAACCTTTCAGGAATATCTCGCTTACCACCCGCGCCGCCTGGGAGAGTTCATGGAACGGGAGGGCGACGGTTAAAACGGCTTTGGGAAGCGCCAGGAGCCGAAGAGTCGCCTTGGTGACGACGGCCAGCGTCCCTTCCGAGCCCACGAGGAGTTGGGTCAGATTGTATCCCGTCACATCCTTGCGGTTTTTCCCGCCCGTGCGAATCACTTCGCCGCTCGGAAGCACCGCCTCCAAACCCATCACGTATCTTCGCGTGGGACCGTACTTGCACGAGCGGGGGCCCGCCGAATCTTCCGCGATGTTTCCGCCGATCTGGCAAGAATCCCGGCTCGCGGGGTCGACGGGATAAAAAAGGCCTTTTTCTTCCACCTGCCGCTGGAGTTCACCAGTAACAACGCCAGCCTCCACGCGAACCATCAAATTGGCCGCGTCGATTTCCAGGATGCGGTTCATCCGTCCGAGGGAAAGGACGATGCCGCCTCTTACCGGGAGCGCTCCGCCCGAAAGCCCCGTCCCCGCCCCCCGGGGCGTTACGGGGACTCTCTCCTGGGTGGCGAATTTCAGGACTTTGGAAACGTCTTCCGTCGATTCGGCCAGGACGACCGCTTCGGGCGGGAAACTGAGGTTCTCCGTCTCGTCGTGGGAATACTGCTCCAAGGCCGTGTCGTCGGAACGGACTTTCCCCTCGCCCACGAGGGACTTGAGGCGGGAAATCCGATCGGGCGTGAGGGAATTAAACGCACCCATGAAACACTTAATTATTTTGAAGCCACCAATGGAAAATCCTTGAGCGCTTCCCGCGCAAGATTTTCAAATGAAACTTTTCTGCAAGACGCATATTCGGTGGCCGTTCCCATCCACAAAATCTGCCCTGTCTCGGGGGCTACAAGCCCGAGCCGAAGAGTGGAATACTCGTAGGGAGGCTTGGGGCATCCCACGGGCGGCCACCAGGAAGCTTGCCGTCCCCTGGGATCTCTTTCGTTGCCGACAAAATTGGCGAGAAGCGCCACCGATCCATCCCAATTAAATACGAGATTTTGCATATCTACCCGTGGAGCAGATTCCTGTTTATAAAACGACGAAGGGTCTTTCCGCGTCAATCTCGGAACATCCAAAAAGCTCCTATTGGCCTCGAAAAAGCCCATCTTTCTAAACCAAGCTTCCTCTGGAGTATAAAAATCACTCCAAGGCTGCGCGACTATGAAGCCTAAACGCTCCAACGAAGCGGCCAGAACGCCCGCCAACCGAGGCGGGAAACGGGGCTCTTCGACAGGCTCGAGCATCGATTGCTCTCCGATTTTGAAGCGTGAAATCCGGACCAGAGGGGGGACGAGGATAATTTTTTGATAAGACCTATCTAGTGGAGGAAAGCGGTACTGTTCGCGTGGCCTACAAGCACAAGCAGCAAACTCCATGCAAACCACTATCGCCAGAATCATCAACTTTACTGTCCTAAACATTTCACCACCCCTATCATTCATTCAGTATTCCGGGAACTCTTCCAGAGCTTCCCGAACGAGCTTTTCGAGCTTGATGGCTTTCCCCGATTTGGAATTCTCGATCCGGTTGGACCAGAGGATTTCACCGTGGGAATCGGCCGCCAGGGCGATGGTCAGGTACGAGCCGTCCGATTCGGCCGGAATGAATACGAGATGCCCCAAGGTGATCGCCGTGAGGAGGAAGGCAAAGCCCCAGTCCTTGGCGATCTCCTTCCCCGATTTTTCGTAGGACGAAAGCAGCGTGAAGAGGAGCACGTCGCTCTGGGTCTTTTCGAGGAGCGGCCGCACGTCCGTGCCGAGAGCGAAATCGTATTTCAAAGCTTTCTTTTCGCTCATGGAAGAACGCTTATAGAGGGTCTTCACCGCATAGAGGAACCGGATTGTGGCCGCATCGAGCCCCTCTGCGTCCGCCTGTGCCAGAGCTTCGGGGCCAGCGGCGATGCCAAGCCCGTATTCCGGCAAAACCATCCGGTAAACGCCGGGGAATTTAGAAGAAAGTTCGCTCTCCACTTCCGGCTGGGGCTCGTAATCATCCTTTCCCTTAATGAGGACCGCGCTTACGACCGGCGGGACGATGGCGACCTTTTTGAGGGAAGAACGCCGTTCGAGGAAATCCGCCCGGCGGCGAATGGTCGTCGAGCAGGCAGAGGCGAAGAGGCAAAAGAAAGCCAGCGCCCCAAGAAGCACACGGTCAAAATTCGTAGAACTATCTTTCAAGGAATGAGAATCAGATTCCACATTGCTAAAGATCCATTTACTCATATTTCAACGAGCAACATTGGCAATTATCCCAATGGCAAGCAAGAGCAACCCTATCCATCGAAATATGGGGCTTGGAACCTTGTTATGCTTGTAACCAGTCCTAAACCGCCGGTCACGCTTTGGCTCTACGACCAAAAATATCAAACCCAATGCAATAATTACATTTGCTGCTGAATCAGACATATAAAAGAAAAGCCTTCAGCGGCGTTCACTCCAATCCCATTTCCATGGCACCGCTATAGTTTCAATGCCAACAACTGATATCCCGTCGCTCCCTGCAAAGGCTTCAACGTACTCCTCTCTCACAAACGCCAGGACCCCAAATCCCCATCCCGATTCTTCAGAAATCCCCAATGGTGCCAATTGCTTTCTAAGCAGATTTATCCATTGTCCATCCTTTTGCTTTAACTTTTTGCCCAGTGTTTTCCTTGGATCAGAATTAATCGTGACCTCAACGACTTTTACTTGTCGATTCTTGAAATCGAGAGCCACGAAATCCGGACAACTCCATTCTTTTCCGCTTTCCGCTTTTATGCTGAATTGTGGGCACACGAATGTATGTGCATGCCCATTTTTCGTGAGATACTGCATCACTAGCTCTTCAAATACATCCATTCGATACTCCCCTCATACCCCCGCCGCCTGGGCGTGGACGCGGACCTGCCTGCGGTAGTCCATGCGGTTCAGAGCGTCCAAGTAACTCTTGGCCGAGGCGACGATGATGTCCGGATGGGTGCCGTGGCCCCGGGAGATGCGCCCATCGTTTTCCACCGTGATGGCCACGTCCCCTTGGGCGTCCGTGCCGCCGGAAATGGCCTTGACCACGTAGGAAGTCACCTTTCCTTCGAAACCCGTGAGTTCCCGGATGGCATTGAGTACCGCGTCCACCGGGCCGTCCCCGAAGGCCGAGCCCGTTTTCTCGACGCCATCGACCTTCAAGCAAACGGTTGCCGAGGGGCGGATGTCCGTGCCGGAGCTCACGTTCGCATGGACGATCTCGAAGCGGTTCTTGGCCTGGACGAGCTCTTCCGCCACGAGGCGCTCAAGGTCTTCGTCGTAGACTTCCTTCTTGATGTCCGCGAGGCGCTTAAAACGCACGAAGGCCTCTTCGAGTTGCTCCTGGGAGAGTTCGAAGCCCAGGGTTTTGAGCCGGTCCTTGAAGGCGTGGCGCCCCGAGTGCTTGCCAAGGACGAGCTGGTTCGTGGGAATCCCCACGGATTCGGGGGTCATGATCTCGTAGGTAAGCTTTTGCTTTAAAACCCCGTCCTGGTGGATGCCCGCCTCGTGGGCAAAGGCGTTCGCCCCCACGATGGCCTTGTTGGGCTGGACGTTGATGCCGGTGATGGAAGAGAGGAGGCGCGAGCTTGGATAAATTTGCTCGCTGACGATGTCCGTGTGGAAGGGGAGCGCCGAGCCCCGCACCTTGAGGGACATGACGATCTCTTCGAGGGAAGCGTTCCCCGCCCGCTCGCCGATGCCATTCACCGTGCATTCGACCTGCCGCGCCCCCGCCCGGACGGCCGCGATGGAGTTCGCAACGGCCAGGCCCAGATCGTTGTGGCAGTGGACGGAGATGATGACGTCCTTGCTCCCCACCACTTCCTGCTTGATGCGGGAGATGATCTCGTGGAACTCCCAGGGGGTCGTGTACCCCACCGTGTCGGGGACGTTCAGCACTTTCGCCCCCCCCGCCACGGCCCGCTTGTAGACTTCGCACAAATAATCGGGATCGGAGCGCGTGGCGTCTTCGGCGGAGAATTCCACCCAATCCGTGTGTTTTCTCGCCCGTTCGACGGCGCGGGAGGCGTCGTCCAAGACCTGCTCGCGGGTCTTCTTGAGCTTGTATTTCAAATGGATGTCGCTCGTCGCGATGAACGTGTGGATGCCCCACTTCTCGGCGGGACGGAGCGCTTCGGCGGCCCGGTCGATGTCGGCGTACTCGGCGCGGGAAAGTCCCATGAGCCGTGGCCCCTTCACGCCCTTGGCGATCTCGCGGACGGCCTCAAAATCCCCTTCCGAGGAAATGGGAAACCCGGCCTCGATCAAATCGACGTTCAGGCGCGCAAGCTGCTGGGCCATCCGG
>JBFLVN010000175.1:0-7918 GCA_040758475.1 Bdellovibrionota bacterium | reverse complement strand
GAATACAGCCTCGCTCCGGGGCTCCCGCCGATCCAGATCGACGCCAGCCGCCTGCGGCAGGTGATGATGAACCTCCTGGCCAACGCGGCGGAGGCCATTGGCAGACAGAAAGGAAGGATCGAAATCCGGGCCCACGCCCTTACCGCGGACCGGGGGGTTCTGGATGGGACTTTCTCCAGGCCCGACCTCCCTTCGGGGGATTACGTCCAGGTCCAGGTTTCGGATACGGGCTCGGGCATGTCCCTGGAAACCCAGACCAAAATCTTCGACCCGTTCTTTACGACCAAGAAGTCGGGAACGGGCCTGGGGCTCGCCGTCGTGCACGGGATCGTCCGGGGCGGCGGCGGCGCCATCCAGGTGCAAAGCGCCGCGGGGCAGGGGACCACCTTCCAGATTCTCCTTCCCGCCGCCGGAAACACGAGCGGTGAGAAGGTCCAGCATTTGAAGGCGGTCGCGTCCTGACCCCGCGGCTCGTTCGGATTTCAGACAAAATTCAAAACCTCCGATTTCGTGATTTTCGGGATAAGCCAAACAATATCAGCTACTTGCGCATATTTCGGGCGATGGCACCTCCCTTGCTTCTACCCGTGAAAAGGAGTGCCCCCGCCCATGATGGCCCGTGTCTATTCGAGCGCGATTCTAGGGATCGATGCCTACCAGCTTTCCGTGGAAGTGGACGTGGCCGGAGGCGCGCCGGCTTTCTTTACCGTGGGCCTTCCCGAAGGGGCGGTCCGGGAAGGAAAAGACCGCATCCGGGCCGCCATCAAAAATTCGGGTTACCACTTTCCACCCAAGCGGATCACGGTGAATCTGGCTCCCGCCGACATCCGCAAGGAAGGCTCGGCCTTCGATCTTCCAGCATCGCTGGCAATCCTGGCGGCGACGGGGCAGGTCCAGAAAGAACGGCTCTCGGAGTTTCTCGTCCTGGGCGAGTTGGCACTGGATGGCGAAGTAAAGCCCATCCGGGGCGCCCTTCCGGTGGCGGCCATGGCCAGGGAACTGGGGAGCGGGGGGATTCTCCTCCCGAGCGCCAACGCCCGGGAGGCGTCCATCGTCGATGGCGTCACGATCTATCCCGTCAAACGACTGTCGGACGCCGTCCAGTTTTTGAACGGGGAATCACCTCTTGAACCATTCCGAGAAGACGGTGCTCGCGTTTCCCCCGCCATTCCCTCCGAGTTCCTTCCCGACTTCCAGGAGATCAAGGGCCAGGAACATGCCAAGCGCGCCCTCGAAGTGGCGGCGGCGGGCGGGCACAACGCCCTCCTCATCGGCCCGCCGGGGTCGGGCAAAACCATGCTGGCCAAGCGCCTCCCTGGAATCCTCCCGGCGATGGGCTTCGAGGAGGCGCTTGAAACGACGAAGGTCTACTCGGTGGCGGGCGTCCCGGGGCCCGAAGGGGGGCTCATCCGGGAACGCCCCTTCCGCTCGCCCCATCACACCGTATCGGACGCGGGACTCATCGGCGGCGGAGCGTTCCCAAGGCCCGGCGAAGTCTCGCTCGCCCACAACGGCGTCTTGTTTTTGGATGAGCTTCCCGAATTCAAGAAGAACGTCCTCGAAGTCCTGCGGCAGCCGATGGAAGACGGCCAGGTCGTCATTTCGCGGGCTCAGATATCGCTCACTTATCCTTCGTCCTTCATGCTCGTAGCGGCCATGAATCCCTGCCCCTGCGGCTACGCGGGCGACCCGCAGCACGATTGCACGTGCCTGGCGGCCCAGGTGCAGCGCTACCGTTCGCGGGTTTCGGGACCGCTCCTCGACCGGATCGACATCCAGATCGAAGTCCCCCGCGTCCGCTACCAGGATTTGGCCGACGAGCGGCGCGGCCAGCCTTCGGCGGAAATTCGCGAGCGGATCGAAAAGTGCCGGGATATCCAGCGGGAGCGCTTCGGGAAAGGGCGAAGGAGCAAGGTTGTGGGCCCCCAGGTGGCCTGCAACGCCCGCATGGGCCCCCGGGACCGGACGCGCTTTTGCCAGTTGGACCGGGAGGGGCATCGCTTGCTCGAAATGGTCGTGGACCGCCTGGGGCTCTCGGCCCGCGCCTTCGACCGGATTCTCAAAGTCGCCCGCACCATCGCCGACCTGGACGGGAAGGAATCCATCGGCGTCGAGCACCTCTCCGAGGCCATCCAGTACCGCAGCCTCGACCGGAGCCACCGGTAGGGGTAGCCATGATTAGCAGAAAGAAATCTTTATCGGATTGGGCAGCGACTTGGTTCTCGGAATTTAGCGTTTTGTGGGCGGTGTTCCCGTTGCTTGATCAGTTAACTTCCGACGGCTCTAAAGTTGATTGGATGGTAGTTGGTTGGGGATGGGGTATTTCTTTAATCGCGGCTTCAATTGGCTTATACTTAAAAATTACCGATGCGAATCATCGGGAAAAAGGAGAATAGCCGTGAGTGGTTATCTGGCTTCCGCGCTGATCGGGCTATCGGTATTTTTATTGAGCCTTGCATTCATGCATGTTGCGAAAATTAAAGACGAAAGAGATCGAGTCGCCCGTAGCAAAGAAAATTCCTCGCTCAAACCAACCAATTGATTGATCGGGCCTTTTCCCCGGATAACTCCCCCTTGCCCGCTTTCCATCTGCTCCCCATACTGGCGGACTTCTGAATCCAGGCGACCTGGAAGTCCGCCATGCTCGATGTAGAAGCTGAAATCTCGAAGGCCATCGCCGGGCTCGATCTTGCCCGGCTCCGGGAGCGGTATTTCGCCCAAGGAGAATTTCTGTTCCTTGAAGAATTCCTCCCGGCCCCGGTCCTGGCGGCATGGGAAAAAGAACTCGAAAAGCTCATTCCCCTCATCCACCGCAACTATCTTCCCCGGCACAAAAAAGGCGGGAGCGTCGATTACGCCACCCTTTCGGCCAATGCTCCCACCATGCGGGCGGTCTACGGGAGTCAGGCACTTCTCAAATTCTGCCGCGATCTGGCGGGCGCCGAGATGGACCTCTGCCCGCCCACCGATCCCCACTCCTGCGCCCTCTACGCTTATACGGAAAAGGGGGACCACATCGGGTTTCACTACGATACGAGTTATTACAGAGGGCGCCGGTTTACGCTCCTCATTGGCCTTCGGGATCGTTCCGGTTCCAAGCTGGAAGCGCACCTCCATACACGGGAGCCGGAGAGAGGCGTGAAAAAGCTGGAAGTTGCTACCACGCCGGGATCGCTCGTTTTCTTCGACGGCGATAAGCTCTATCACCGGGTAACTCCGCTCGGAGAGGGGGAGGAACGGTTCATCATCACGATGCAATACGTCACTCGTTCTGACATGAACCCCTTCCTCCGTTTCGTTTCCAACATGAAGGATTCCATTGCCTATTTCGGTTTCCAGAAGGTTTTTGGTCCCAAAGCGCCGGTTGCGGCGGATTCGGAGAAACATCTTTGAGTTCGCGCCCCTTGCTCCTCGCTGGATTCGCCGCCGTCCTGGCGAGTTACTTCCTTCCGTGGCTCACGGTTTCCATGCTCTTTTCCTCGAAGGGCATTTCCGGATTTGCGGCCGCCGCTCAAGCGTTTCAAAAACTAAAAGGCGCCCAGGCCCTTGGGGCATTTCTCCTGGCCACCCTTCCCGGCGCCGGAGGGGTGTATGGTCTTTCCTCCCTGCTCCGGGGGAAACTGGCTTCTCAGCGGGTCTATCTCGTGACGAGCGGCGGGCCGCTCGCCTTGTGGGGTTTTGTTTTCGTGGCCATCGTCACTCGGATGGCTATGGAAAAGAGTTTCTTGAAGAAACTCGCCTTCGATTTTGGAAAGCGCCTTAGCCTTGGGATGCTGGGCCCCGGGGTTTACGTGTGCGCTTTGGGGATGGCCTTGGCGCTCGCTGGCGCCTTCGCCCTGCGCCGCTCCGACAAGGCTTAAATAGGCCCCAAACCCCTGCCGGGCCGCGGTTGGGCGGCGTCGTTCCCTCCATCGATTTTGTGGTGCTAGAGTCCCGCCCCTGTTTGGTTCTGGCCGGATATTGAAAGGATCGTACTGGTGGCTGGCAACAATTCATCTCTTCCGCCTACCGCGGCGCTCCGCAAGCGCCTCTCCCAGCCGGGCCCCGTCCTCATTGCCGGGGCCCACAGCGCTCTTTCCGCCAAACTGGTGGAAGAGGCGGGGTTCGACGGCATCTGGGCCTCCGGTTTTGAGATCAGCGCCTCCCGGGCCGTTCCGGACGCCAACATCCTCACCATGGCCGAGAGCTTGGAGGCCGCCCGCCAGATGGCCGAAGCGGTCCGTATTCCCGTCATCGCCGACTGCGACAACGGCTTTGGAAACGCCATCAACGTCATCCGGACCGTGCAGGATTACGAGCGGGCGGGGATCGCCGGAATTTGCATCGAGGACAATATCTTCCCCAAGCGGTGCAGCTTCTACGCGGGCGTCAAGCGCGAACTCGCCACGGTAGAAGAACATGCCGGGAAAATCCGTGCCGCCGTGGATGCCCGGCGCAATCCCGATTTCGTCGTAATCGCCCGGACGGAAGCCCTCATCGCCGGGTGGGGTTTGGAAGAAGCCCTCCGCCGCGCCCGGGCCTATGCCGACGCGGGCGCCGATCTTTGCCTGATCCACTCCAAGTCCAAGGACTTTGGCGAATTAAAGGCTTTTACTGAGCGCTGGGACCGGAAAGTCCCCCTGGTCTCGGTACCAACTATCTATAAAGACACGACCGCCTCCGAACTCGAACGGCACGGCTTCAAGGTCGTGATTTTCGCGAACCACGCCCTGCGGTCTTCTGTAAAGGCCATGCAGGAGACGCTGGCGGAATTAAAGCGCGAGCAGAAGCCCGGTGCCGTCGACAAGCGGATCGTCCCCCTGGAAGAAATCTACCGGCTCGTGGGCGTTCCGGACTTGAACGCCAACGAGAAGACCTACCTTCCGGCCGGCACCCAGGACGTCCGGGCCATTATCCTGGCCGCCGGGGCGGACAAGGATCTGCTTCCCCTCACGCAGGACCGGCCCAAGTGCATGCTGGACGTGAAGGGCCGTACAATTCTGGACCGGCAGGTGGAACTCCTGAATTCGTTCGGGATCAAGGACATCTGCGTCGTGCGGGGTTACCGGAAAGACGCCATCGATCTTCCGAACCTTCAATACGTGGACAACAACGATTACGAGACGACGGGCGAAGTGGCTTCCCTCTTCGCGGCGAGCGACCATCTCAAAGGGCGGGTGCTCGTCCTCTACGGCGACATCCTCTTCGAACGGTCCGTTCTCGAAAAGCTCTTCCAGTCCGAAGCGGAAGTAAGTCTCGTCGTGGACCGGTCCTGGTGCGAGCACCGGGGGAACGGCGCCGGGGCGGGCAAGCCCGACCTCGTGTGCCTGAGCAACCCGAGCACGGCGGGCGCGCGGCAGATCAACCTGGACGGCCCGACGGCGGTCAAGTCCATCGGCCGCAAACTCGACCCCCAACAGGCCGACGCCGAGTTCATCGGTCTCGCCATGTTTTCCCCGGAGGGGACGGAAAAACTTCTTTCGGTCCGGAACATCCTGGCCGAACATCCCAATGGCAAACCCTTTGGCGAGGCGCCGGAAGCAAAACGCGCCGGGATGACGGATGTCGTTTCCCACCTCCTCGCCAAAGGAGGCCGGGTCGCGGGCGTCGAAATCTACAAGGGCTGGATGGAAGTGGATTCATTCGAAGACTACCGCCGGATGTGGGCGGACACGGCGAAGTAATTCCGCAAGCCTTTTTTCCCTCCTCCATACCGATTGGAACAGAAAATGTCCGAGACCAGCGGGCCAAAGCCCGGCAAGAGCATCCCCGGCAAAGATTTTTTCGCGAAGCTCCGCGCGAAGGGGTTCGATTTTTTTACCGGAGTTCCCTGCTCGCTCCTTGCGGCGCTCTATCCGCCGCTCGAAGGCCAGAGCGAAGTTCCCTACGTCGAGGCCGTGCGGGAAGACGAGGCCGTCGCCCAGGCCGCGGGGGCTTACATGGCGGGGAAAAAGCCCGTGGTCCTCATGCAGAACTCGGGGCTTGGAAATTCCCTCAACGCCATTATCTCGCTCAATCAGATTTACCAGATGCCTTTTCTGCTCCTCATCACGTGGCGGGGTTTTGAAGGCCGTGACGCCCCCGAGCACCTCGTTATGGGCAAGGCCATGCCGGAAATCCTGAAGAGCATCGAAATGCCGTTCCAGGTGCTCGATCCCGATTCCGTGGACAAGCAGCTCGATGCCGTGGCGAGGGACATCGCCGCCCGGCGGCCCGCGGCCATCATCGTGAAGGAAGGAATCCTCTCGTGACCCGGGAAGAAGCCATTCGGGAAGTGGCCGGCGTGGTGCCGCAGGACACGGTGATCGTGGCTTCGAACGGCCACATTTCCCGCGTCCTTTATTCCATCAAGGATCGCCCCCAGAACTTCTACATGATCGGTTCCATGGGGCTTGCGCCGTCGATCGCCCTCGGCGTCTGTCTCGCGCAACCCAAGCGCCGCGCGGCGGTGTTTGACGGTGATGGCAACGTGCTCATGGGCATGGGAAGCCTCGCCCAGATCGCCGTGCGCCGTCCCTCTCGCTTCGCCCATTTCTGTTTCGACAATTCCCGGCATGCTTCCACGGGTGGCCAGCGGACCATCTCGGACCGGGTGGATCTTTCTGCCGTCGCCCGCGCGGCGGGATACGCCTGGGCCAAGCGGACGGAAAAGCTCGAAGAAGTTTCCTCTCTTGCCAAGGAGGCCTTTTCTCAGGAGGGGCCCGCGTTCCTTTTGATCAAAGTGGCCCCGGGTGGCCTCCCCAAAGGCACGGCCCGGGTGGATTTGACCCCGGAACAGATGACCGACCGCCTGCGCGAAGCTTTGGCCCGTTAGACCAGATACGATTCCTCCGGGACGAAAACGTCCTGCTACCGGCGCGATGAAGCACATCCTCTTAAACCCCGGCCCCGTGAACGTAAGCGAACGCGTGCGAAGCGCGCTCCTTCGGGGAGATGCTTGCCACCGGGAACCGGAAATCGCGGGGCTCGTGGCCAGTTGCCGGAATCTCCTTCTAAAGCTCTTCGATCCGACGAACGAATTCGATGCCGTGTTTTTCACGGGTTCGGGGACGGCGGCGGTCGAAGCGGCCATCGCTTCGACGCCCCATGCCGGGAGCCAGATGCTCGTCGTCGACAACGGCGTCTACGGCGACCGGATCGCCCAGATCGCCCAGGTCCACGACATCGAAATTCACCGGCTCAAGCGCCACTGGGACGAATGGCCCGATGTAAAAGAGATCGACCGGATTCTCTCCCTCGACAAGGCCATCGATACGGTGGCCCTCGTCCACCACGAGACGACGACGGGTCTTTTGAACCCCGTTCGCGAAGTAGGGGAAGTGGTCCGCCGCCACGGCCGCAAATTCGTCCTGGACGCCGTGAGCAGCCTGGGGGGCGAAGAACTCGATCTCGCCGGATGGGGCGTGGACGTGGCGGCTTCTACGGCCAACAAGTGCGTCTGTGGAATCCCGGGGATTTCGTTCGTGCTTGTCCGGAAGACCACGCTCGATGATATCCGCCGCTCACCCAAGCGTTCCCTCTATTTGAACATCCCCTTCAACCGGGACGCCCAGGAAAGGGAATGCGGCGCCTTCACGCCAGCCATCCAGGTCCTTTGGGCCCTCGAAGAAGCGCTCAAGGAGTTTTTGGAAGAGACAGTCCGGGGCCGCATCACCCGCTACAAGAAAGCCAGCGGGCTCATCCGCCGGCGGGCGGCGGAAATGGGCCTTGGGCTCTATCTCAAGGACGAAGGGCGCCTCTCCAACACGATCACCTCTTTTCATCTTCCGGAAGGGAAGAACTACGCCCACTTGCACGACGAACTAAAGCGCCGCGGCTTCATCATCTACGCGGGGCAGGGGCCCCTGGCCGGTAAGATTTTCCGCGTGGCCAACATGGGCCAGGTGGCCGAAAGCGATTACGTCCGGTTCCTGGATGAACTCGGGGGGCTTCTCGCATG
>JBFLVN010000174.1:0-7930 GCA_040758475.1 Bdellovibrionota bacterium | reverse complement strand
TCCAAGGTTTCTTCATACGCCGAGATGAAGAGGTGCTGGCCGTTGTCGGTGGCGTCCCCGGTCTTGGGGTCGGAAAAGGAATAGGCCCGGCCTCCCAGGAATTTTTTCTGTTCGAGGAGCGTGACGGGAAACCCCGCCTCCGCAAGCCGGACGGCGGCTGCCAGGCCGGCTAAACCGCCGCCCGCGACAAGAACGGATTTTTCCTTCACGAGAATTTGGTTCGCCAAAAAGCCCGCAGGGCGATGAGGATTTGACGGAGCTTGGGGACGGAAACTCTTTTCGAGAAAACGTCGAAGCCCGCCCGTTCGATTTCGGTGAGGAGGGCAGCGTAGGCGGCGCCCATGATCTCGGCGGCCGCGAGGCGGGAGCGCTCCTCGGGCGGGAGGAGTTTTTGCGCCCGCTCGTAATAGCCCTTCGCCCGGTCCCGCTGGAATTCGAGGAATTTGAGCAGATCGCCTTCCGGCTTTCCCCCCGCGATTTTCTCCTCGGTCACGCCGTATTTCTTCATCTCGTCTCGTGGAAGATAGATCCGCCCGCGCTGATAATCGCTTCCCACGTCCCGCAGGATGTTGGTGAGCTGAAGTGCGGTCCCCAGCGCCACGGCGTAATCCCGCACCAAGGAGCTTTCGTAGCCGAAGATTTCGATGCACAAGAGCCCCACGGCCCCAGCCACGTGGTAGCAATAGCGTTCGAGCTCCTCGAAATTCTCGTAGCGGCTTTTCTCCAGGTCCATCTGGCAGCCGTCCACGATCGCCTCGAAGTGGCGGCGCGGAAGGGAAAAGCGCTCGATGGCCGGAAGAAGGGCCTTGGCGATGGGCTCGCCCGGATTTTTCCCCTCGTAGCAGCGCCCGATTTCGCAGCGCCAGTGCTGGAGGCGCCGGGATTTTTCATCCGCCGGGCCTTCTTCGTCCACCACGTCGTCCACCACGCGGCAGAAGGCGTAGACGGCCGTGATGGCGTCGCGCTTTTCCTTGGGGAGGAAAAAGAAGGAATAGCGGAACGAAGAGCCGCTCCGGGAAGTGACTTCGTAGCTCGCCGCCAGTTCGTTCACGGGGCGGTCCTCGGCGGCGCGGCGGCGGGAAGGGCAGGGCGGTGGAACACCCATCCGGCCAGGGCTTTGAAGAGAATGGAAATCTTGTCGAAGGTGGAAAGGGCAGGGCGCTTTCGGAAAACATCGTAACCGGCCTTCTCGACCCCCGCGAGGATTTTCGTCCCGCCGAGCCACACGCAGCGGAGCCACAGGGCGAGCCGCCCGCGGACCATGGACGGAAGGGCCGCTCCTTCTTCAAAGAGTGCCCGGGCCCTCGCGCATTCCTGGGAGAGGAGTTTTTTGTAGGACTCGTCCGCTTTCCCGGCCCGGAGGTTTTCTTCCGTGACGCCGAAGCGCTTCATTTCGCTTTGGGGAAGATAGATGCGGTCTTTTTCCAGATCGATGGCCACGTCCTGCCAGAAGTTCGCGAGTTGAAGGGCCGTGCAGATGGCATCCGACCGGGCATCGAGGGCCGGATCGTCGTACCCGTGGAGGCGAAGGACGAGCCTTCCCACCGGATTGGCCGAGCGGGTGCAGTAATCGAGCATCTCGGCCGGGGTTTCGTAGCGGGATTTCGCGACGTCCTGCTTGAAGGCCGAGAGAAGTGCGCGGAAGAGATCGATGGGGAGCTTGTAATTTTTCGCCGTGTCCGCGAGGGCGAGAAATACCGGGTGATCGGGCTTCCCGGCGAGAGCGGCTTCCAGGTGTTTTTCCCATTTGGCGAGCTTGGCGAGGCGCTCTTCTTTGGTCCCTTCGCCCGGCTCGTCGGCGAAATCGTCGGCCGTGCGGGAGAAGGCGTAGATGGCCGCCACCGGGGCCGCGAGCTTTTTCCCGAGGAGGATTCCCGAAGCGGTCGGGAAATTCTCGTAGTGGCTGCGCGCCAGGGCGAGGCAATGGGCGTAGGCCGCCCCCAGATCGCCTGATGTATTTGCTTGCCCCATCGCCCTCACCCGCTTGGGTACCCGATCGTACAATCAGCCGAAGCAACCTATCCGGCGCGCTCCTTCGGGGGCAAGGCGGCTGGCTTGACGGCGGCGGGGCCGCCGCTAGGATGGGCCCCCCTATGCCGACCTTCGAAGTATTTAGAGAAACTGTTTGGGCTGGTGCCCACTTCCTCCGTTACAAAGACGGCTCCCCGGCCGAGACCATGCACGGCCACAACTGGCGCGTGCGCTTTTTCATCAAGTGCAACGGCCGGACCGAGAAAGACCTCGTCGTCGATTTCTTCGACATGGAACGGGAACTTTACAAGGTCCGCGACCGGCTTGCTTTCAAGATCGTCAACGAAGTCCCGCCTTTCGACAAAATAAGCCCGTCGGCGGAAAATCTGGCGAACTACTATTTGCAGGAATTATCCAAAGTCTTCGACTCGGAGCGTGTCTGGGTGAGCCGCGTGATGGTGTGGGAGATGGAAGACTGCTGCGCCATCGTCGAGAGCGACCGGAAGAGCTGAGGGCACCCGGGAACGTCCAGCCGCTTTAGCGCGATTTTTTATAGCAGAAACAATCGACGGTGTGGTCGTTCACCATTCCGACCGCCTGCATGTGGGCGTAGATCACCGTTGAACCCACGAACTTGAAGCCCCTTTCCTTCAAATCCTTGCTGAAGGCGTCCGATTCGGGCGTGGTGGCGGGGATGTCTTTGAGGGACTTCCGCTTGTTGATGATGGGCTTGCCGCCCACGAACCGCCAGCAATAGGCATCGAAGCTGCCGAACTCCTTTTGCACTTCCAAGAAGCGCTTCGCATTGTTCACCGCGGCTTCGACTTTCAGCCGGTTGCGGACGATTCCCGGATCGAGCAGGAGCTTTTTGATCCTGGCCGGGGTGTACCGGGCCACTTTCACGGGATCGAAATTGCTGAAAGCCTTCCGGTAGCCTTCCCGCTTGTTGAGGATGGTCGACCAGCTAAGGCCGGCCTGGGCGGCTTCCAGGACGAGGAACTCGAAATGTACCCGGTCGTTATGGGTCGGGCGGCCCCACTCCCGGTCGTGGTAGGCGATCATGAGCGGAGAGGACTCGGACCACGCGCACCGCTTTTTTGCTTTGGCTGCCATCGTTAATTTACAGAGGGAATGGCAAGAGAGGCCGGAAATCCTACTCCACCATTCCTTCGCGCCGTTTCTTGTCCGTCCAGAGCATGTAGTAGACGAGTCCGAACCCCGCCACGAAAACGTACTTGACCACCCGCAGCACGCCGGGGATTTCGGCGAGGTGCGGGAACTCTCCATCCCGCAGGAATTCGGCGAAGATCAAAAAGACCGACGTGGCGGCCGAGAGTACGGCCGCCGCGATGAGCGAAGGCGAGAGGATTTCCCAGACGGAAGAGCGCGCAGGCAACTCTTCTGGAAGGGTTTCCTCTTCGGCTTGCCGCGCCGCCACGGGGGCGGATGCCGCAGCGGGAGCAGCGACCGGGGAAGGTGGCGCGGGGGCGCACAAGGGCGCAGGCGGAGGAGCGGGAACCGGCTTGGGCGGCGCCGGCGGCTCCACCACGGGAATGCCCGCGATCACTCGCAGGTCGTGGGTGATTTCGAACTTGGGCTCGTAGCCCCAGAGTTCTTGCGGTAGATCGGCCGCCAGGAGGACTTCGAACGATCCCGATTTGCGGAATTCCCGCACGGGGACGAGGAGCGCGCCGCCTTCGAGCCGGGGTTCGCTCTTTAACCCCCTGCGCGAGCTTCCTCCCGCCCGGGCCCACAGGGGGCGGCAGGTTTCGGGAATTTCGATCCGGAAGCTCTCTTCGTACTGGGATTCGGAGAAAGGCGCCGGCGCGGTGTTGGTAAAACGGAAGGTGAAGAGCCAGGGGTTTTTCACTTCCTGGCCTTGGACGAGCACCTTGACCGCATCGCCCAGGCGCGCGGCATCCTTGGTGACAAGAGGCGAGCGTTTGATCTTGCAAGTGACTTCGCGCTTGGTGCGAGCCAGGACCCACTGGACGTACGCCCAGATGGAAGCGCCGATGGCAAGCAGCCACGGAACAACGATCCGCAGCGACAATCCGGTTTCTTTCGCGATTTCGCCTTCCAAAGGAGCCCACCCCCAAAGGAAGGGATTCTAAACCGAGGAGGTGCCGCCCCGCAATCGGGGGATTGAACTCCCTTTTTCCCGCCGCCATTCTTCCTTCCGTCCGAGGGGAGGGTCCATTCCAATGGCCAAGAAGACGCTTGTGACCGGGGCCGCGGGGTTCATCGGTTCCCACGTGGTGCGGGAGCTTCTCGCGCGCAACCGGGAAGTAAAAGCTTTCCTGCTTCCGAACGAAAACGCCAAGAACATCGAAGGCCTCGACGTCGAGATCGTCCGGGGGGACGTGACCGATCCCGCATCGGTCCGCCAGGCGATGGAGGGGGTGGACCGCCTCTTTCACCTCGCGGCGATCTATGCCCTCTGGCTTCCGAAACGCGAGAAGATGTACGAAGTGAACTGCATCGGCTCGCTCAACGTCCTCTGGGCGGCCTTCAAGAAAAACCTCGACCGGGTCGTTTACACCTCCAGCATCGCGGCCGTGGGATTCCGGGGCGATGGAAGCCCTTCCGATGAGAGCGTCGCCTGCAACCAGATGGGGAAGGCGAACGACTACGTCTATTCCAAATGGCTCTCGGAGGAAGAAGCGAAGACCTTCGCTCGCGAGGGGCTCCCCCTCGTTTTCTGCAACCCGGCCGGCCCCATCGGCGCGAGGGACATCGGCCCGACCCCCACGGGGCAGATGCTCGTCGAGATCGCCAAGGGGATTCTCCGCTTCTACTTCGACACGGGCGTGAACCTCGTGGACGTGGAGGACGTGGCCCGGGGGCACGTGCTCGCGGAGGAGAAAGGCCGCGTGGGGGAGCGCTACCTCCTTTCCAACCAGAACTTCACCATGCCCGAGCTCTTCGATCTCTTTTCGCGGGTGACGGGTATGTCCGTCAAACCCCGGAGGGTTCCCCTCTCGCTCGTCGTGCCCCTGGGCGACCTGCTCGAATACCGGGCGGACCACGTGACCCGCGAGCGGCCGCTCCTTACGGGCGGGAGCCTTCGCTACGCGAAGAACCCCCTTTATTACGACAATTCAAAAGCCCGCAAGGAACTGGGCTTCGACCCCAAGCCCCTGGAACCCGCCGTCCGGCGGGCCATCGATTGGTTCATCGAGAACGGGTACATCAAGAGCAAGAAATTCATCGAACGGTACCGCCGGGAAGCGGCCTAGCGCGTTTAAAAACAGGGGGTTATCCCGAAAGGGCAGGCTGGGCCACGCCCTTGGAATCCCTTGTTCCCACGGGCAACATAGAGCCTTCCGCGGGGACTTGAGGGACGCTTCTCGGCGCGCACCGATCGGGTGACGGGCGCCGGTGTCCCCTTGGGGTTTGGGCCCGGCCCATCATGAAGATTTTGCTGGTAGACGACGACCTGCCTTCCCGCCGCCTCCTGGAGAAAATCCTCTCCGCCGAGGGGCACGAAGTCCTTTCGTGCGCGACGGGGGAATCGGCCTGGGAATACTACGAGCGCGAACCGGCCGCCATGGCGATCCTCGATTGGATGCTGCCCGGCATGACCGGCCTGGACCTCTGCCGGAAAATCCGCTCCCACCCGAAAGGCCGCGACACTTTCGTTTTCATGGTGACGGCCCGCACGGACGCGGCCGACCTCCGGGCGGTCCTGGACGCGGGGGCCGACGATTACCTCGCCAAGCCGGTGGACATCGCCCAGGCCGGCGTGCGCCTCGCTATCGCCCTCCGGCAGCTCGAACACCGGATCGAACGCAACCGGGTCGAAGACGCCCTCAAGAAGAGCGAGCAGCGCTACGCGCTCGCCGCACAAGGGGCGAACGACGTCCTGTGGGACTGGGACCTCGTGGAAGGCCGGATTTTCCTTTCCGCCCGGTGGTACTCGCTCCTCGGCCTCAAGCCCGTGCCCGGGGAAATCAATCCGGAAGAAGGGTGGTTCGAACGGATTCATCCCGAAGACCGCATGCGGGTGAAGCGCCGGGTGGAAGAGCACCTCCTCGGCCTCACCGATCACTTCGAGAGCGAGTACCGGGCCTGCCACGAATCGGGCCACTACTGCTGGGTTCTTTCGCGGGGCGTGGCCCAGCGGGCCGCCGATGGGCGTGCCGTCCGCATGGCCGGCTCCCACACGGATTTGACCATGCGGGGTGTTCACGACGCGCTCACGGGCCTTCCGAGCCGCGCCCTTTTCATGGAACGCCTCAACACGGTCCTCGAAATCAACCGCCGCCGCGGCGGCCAGCCCTTCGCCCTCTTCTTCGTGGACCTGGACCGTTTCAAGATGATCAACGACAGCCTGGGCCACGCCGTAGGCGACGAGCTCCTCGTCGCCACCGCCCAGCGCCTCAAGAACTGCATCCGGCCGGGGGACATGATCGCGCGCCTGGGGGGCGATGAATTTACGATCCTCCTCGAAGGCGTGCGGGACAATGAGGAAGCCAAGGAGATCGCGGGGCGCATCGAAGCCGAACTCGTGCAGCCCGTCCGGGTGAGGGACCAGGAAGTTTTCTCGACGGCGAGCATCGGCATCGTCATCAATCATTCGGGCTACCAGCAGGCCGAAGAACTCCTGCGCGACGCCGACACGGCCATGTACCGGGCGAAGGCGGGGGGGCGCGCCCGCTTTGAGATGTTCAACGCCACCATGCGGGAGGCGGCTGTCCAGCGCATGGCCCTCGTGACCGACCTGCGGCAGGCCATCCGGCGCAAGGAATTTTTGAACCACTACCAGCCCATCGTCGATCTCTCGACGGGCACCCTGGCCGGAATTGAGGCGCTCGTCCGCTGGAACCACCCGCAGCGGGGGTACGTCTCGCCCATCGAATTCATCCCGATCGCGGAGGAACTGGGCCTCATCGTGCCGCTCGGCCAGTGGGTGGTGGAAGAAGCCTGCTCCCAGCTCCAGGAGTGGCGGCAAGTCTACGGAGAAGAACTCCCTCTTTCCGTATCGGCCAATCTTTCGACCCGCCAGTTCAGCCAGGGGGATATTCTTCTCACGGTGCAACAAGCTCTCGAAAATTCGGGGCTTCCCCCTTCCAGCCTCATCCTCGAAATCACCGAGAGCGCCCTGGCCGAGGACATCGACTCGGCCAGCGTGCTTTTGAAGAAGATCCGGGACCTGGGCGTGCGGATCTGCATCGACGATTTCGGAACGGGGTATTCCTCCCTCCAGTACCTCCACCGGCTTCCGGCCAACGCCCTCAAGGTAGACCGCTCCTTTACCGCGCGGCTCGACCAGGACCGGGAAGCCAACGAGATCGTGCGCGCCATCCTCGATCTGGCGGGGAAGTTCGGGATCGAGGTGATCGCGGAGGGGGTCGAAATGGAGCGTCAGCGGGCCACCCTCGTCCGGATGGGCTGCCACCGGGGGCAGGGGGCGCTCTTCTCCATGCCCCTGGACCCGGAGCAGGCGGGCGGCATGATCCGCAAGGCCTTTCCCCTCCGGGCGGTGTCGGGGGCGTAGCGGGGGCGAGGCACGCCTCGCCCTATGGCTTCTTATCCGCTTCCTTCACGCCCGCCATTCCCCGCAAGTAGCCGATCATCAGTTTCACTTCTTCATCGGAGAGTTGGCCCCGGAAGGGGGGCATGCGGCGGGGCCCGCCCGTCTTCCATTTGCCGTCGAGAATGGCTTGTTCGAGACGGTCCATTTCATCGTCCCGGTCGATCTTCGCCCAGTATTCCGGGTCGGAGAAATCCTGGGGGGCGCCGCTCACCTTGGCGAGGGCGGAGTCGTCGCCGCGGCCCGTGGCGCCGTGGCAGTCGGCGCACTGGGATTGGTAGACGGAATGGATGCGCGCTTGCACGGCCTGCTCCGCGAGGCGGCGCGTGGCGGTTTCCGATTGCTGGTGCGGGACTTCGATTTCCTCCGGCTTTTTCGCGTCTTCGTCTGCTCTTTCCGGTTCCCTAAATCCCCCAAGGCTCC
>JBFLVN010000173.1:0-8006 GCA_040758475.1 Bdellovibrionota bacterium | reverse complement strand
ATGATTTAGGCCATACCTCGCCCGCCGGTTTTGTGGAACGATCGTTCCAGTAACCGGGAGGCCCCAAGCCCGGCCCCACGGACCTCCCCCAGTTCCCGCGAAAGGAGAAATGCCCATGCTGCTTTTAGGTGTACGGCGGCGCGTCCGCCGGCGGACCCGCCGCCGGATCGGTCTCGCTCTTCTGGCTTCCTCGTTTCTTCCCCTTTAACGGCTCACGGTTCTTGGAAACCGGGTTTCCGGGCCGGGCGGAGACCCGGCTTCCTTGTACGGTATTGGCGAAAGGCTGACAGCGCCAGGGGAAGCCGCTAGACTCCGCGCCATGCCAAACGCCCCCGGATACCATCCCTTCGCCGAACTGGTAGGGCTTTCCTTCGTCAGTACCGGCGAAGGCCGCAGCGAATGCCGTCTCGCCGCGCGGGACGAACTGCAGAATCCCCAGAAAGTCCTGCACGGGGCGCTCATCTACGCCCTGGCCGATACGGGAATGGGCGGGGCGCTCTACAGCCTTCTCTCTCCTAGCGAGTGGTGCGCCACCAGCCAGATCAGCATTTCCTACTTCGCCCCCGTTCCCACGGGCGAGATTGTCTGCCGGACGCGCGTCCTTCACAAGGGAAAGCGCACGGCCTCCCTCGAATCCGAGATCGTCCAGGCTGAAAAGCTGGTCGCCAAGGCCATGGGCACCTTCGCGATCTTCGAGAAGAAGTAGCTACGCCGCCGACGAAGCCTGAGTTTGCCCCGCGTAGGGGGGCTTGCCGAGCGGCCATTCCGTATTGACCTGGTGGCCGTAGAGGTCCACGAGGAGCTTTACGGCTTCGGCGTGCTGCATCAGAAAGCGCATGTCGCCCCGGACCTTGATGGTTCCCCGCAGGCCCGCCGTGATGGGGTCGATCTGGGCGGCAGCGATCCCTTCCCAGACGCTCGCCGGGGCGGTGAAGCGGAAGTTGAGCCCCTTGCCGTCGTGCCGGGTGGAGAGGGGCTTGTATTCCTGCACTTTCCCGCCTTCCAGGACGATGAGGTAGTAGATGGCCCCGTCCTTGGGGACGTAGGGCGAAGCGCCGTCCCCCATCACTTCGAAGGCCGCCACGAGGCGGTTCTTGGGGGCGAGCTTTTCCATCTCCTTCGTGCCGTTCACGAGGTTTTTCATGTCGCCGTACCAATCGTTTGAATAAATCACGGACATGGGAAACTCCTCCTTCAAGGAAAGGTTTGAAAGTACCAATAAAGCCCCGCCCCGGCGCCGCCCGCGGCAAGGGTGCCGCCGGCCCACCAGATCCACGGGGAGATCGTCCTTTTTTCCCTTAATTCCTCCGGCAATTGCATGAACCGGAGAACTTGCACCAGGAATGGAAGCTGGCTTACGGAAAAACGCACGCGCATCTTTCCACGCGCCAGCAGGCCGACGGGCCCCGCTTCGCCGCGCGTGAGGCGGGCGACCGAGAGGAAATCCGTCGTCATGACCGTCGCGCCCGGGGGCACGTGGGGCACGTCCTCCAGGCCGATGGATTCCCCCCGGAAGGCGATCCGGACGCAGACGGCCTCGTCCTCGGCGGCGCGGAAGAGCACGTCGCCCGTCAGTTCCCGGGCCTGCCGGACTTTTCCCGGAAACTCCGAGCAGTTCTGCAGGAGATACTGGTGGAGCATGTCGGCGAGCCCGCTCGCCGAATCCCCGCCGTGCAAGAGGACCTGGTAGCTCACACGCTGGCCCACCATTTTTCGAGCCCCAGGTCGTCGGCGATGACGTTCAAACAGTTGTAACCCGGCGCGAAGGTGATGTAGCCGTGGGGATGCTGGGAAGCGCCGCACATGTAGAGCCCGAGGACCGGCGTCCGGTACTGGGCGAGTTCGTCCGTGGGGCGGTGTTCGAGGAGGCTGTCGGGATGGATGCGCCCCACCATCCAGTCGCCAAAACGGTAGTTCACCATCTTGCGGCTGATATCGAGGGGCGTTTCGACGGCCCACCGCCGGATGAGCCCCTCGTCCATGTTCGTGCAGACGCTCCGCCACTTGTCCATGCACTTCTGGCCGTAGATGCGCTTGCGGGATTCCCAGGCCCCCGCGCCCCCCTGGTCCACGTCGTAGGGGACGAAGACGCGGATGAGGCCCGTCGCCATTCCGGGCGGCGCGTCCGTGGGGTCGTAGAGGGAGTTGACGGCCACGTTGAGCTTGGGCTCTTCGGGAACGATTCCCCTTCGGATTTGCCGGAAGTCGTTAATGATTTCGTCGAGCGACTCGAACCCTACATTCAAGATCCACGCCCGGTCGATGTCGGGGTCGAAGCTCGCCGCCTTGTATTTGGGCAGGCCGTTCATGGCCACGTGGACGTTGAAGAGGGTCGCATCCTGGTACTGGACCTTGGAAACCGCTTCCAGGGTCTTCTTGGGAACGGCCGTGGCCGGGAGGAATTTCTCGAACGTCTGATTGACGTCCACGCTCGAAGCCACGAGCCGGTGGGCCCGCACGATGCCATCGGGCGTCCTTACGCCCACGGCCCGGCCGTTTTCCACGATGATCTCCTCGACCGGAACCTGGGGGAAGACGCGGCCCCCGTTCTTCACGATGATCCGCATGAGGGCGTGGGCGAGGCGGTGGCTCCCTCCCTTGCAGAGGTGCCAGTTGGCGATTTTGCCGAGGAGGACGGGGTAGCTCACGGCCAGGCCCTTCACATCCGGCTGGTAGGCGCAGATGGCCGCATGGAAGGCGAGCATGGCCTTGATGCGGTCGTTCTCGAAGTGCTTGTTCAGGAAATCGGCGACCGAAAGAGTCCGGAGCTTCGCTTCCAGGAATTCGGAGCGGTCTTCCACGCCCCACGCCGCCAGGGCTTTCGTGATGTCGTTCAAAGCGATGGGCGGGGCATACATGAGGGTGCGGACCATGAGGTCCATGTAGCCCGAGACTTCTTCCCAGAGCCTTAGCCACGTGTCGGCGTCCTTCTTGGAAAAGCGGGCGAAGCTCTTCCAGGTCTTCTGCATGTCGGTGTGGATCGTAAGGGCCGTGCCGTCGGAGAAGATGCTCCCCATCTGGACGTCCGGGTGAGCGTATTCGACGCCGTTGTCGAGGATTTCGAGGTCTTCGTAGACGGGCGAGATTCCCACGAGGGAGTGGTAATTGGAGTGGAGGTTGTGGAGAAAATTGGGTTCGGTCACTTCCTCGGTGCACAGGCCGCCCCCTTCTTCACTCCGGCGCTCAAGCACGGCCACGCTCATGCCGCACTTGAGCAGGTATGCCGCCAGGGCCAGGCCGTTGTGGCCCGCGCCGATCACGATGGCGTCGAATCCTTTGTCGAACATTCCCATGGCGGGTTCCTCCTGGACCTTGGAAATCAGTACATCCGGCCGGCTTTCTTCCAGACTTCCGGAAGCTTGAAATCCTCACAGAGAATCTTGAAACAGTTGTATCCGGGGCCCGCCGTCACGCCGCCGCCCGGATGGCAGCAGCTCGCCGCGAGATAGAGGCCCGGAATCTCCGTTGAATAACGGGATGCACCGGCGAAGGGGCGCATGTGATTCAATTGGTCGATGCTCATGGCCCCGTGGCCGAAATCCCCCTCTCGCATCCGCATGCCCCGCTCCTGGTCGAGGGGCGTGTGGAGGTAGTCGGCGATCACGTTGTCGGGGGTCATGTTGGGGGCGAATTTCCCGTAGAGCTTCAGGAACTTCGCGTTGTAGGTGGAGCGCACCTCTTCCCATTCGCCTTCCGAGAGGGCGCTCGCCCGGGGGAAGAAATACCAGCCCGTGAGGTTGTGCTTTCCGGGAGGGGCCTGGGTCTTGTCCCAGATGGAGTTGATCCACACCCCGGCGCCGGGGAGATCCGGAATCCTGTCGATGTGCCCGGCCCGGCAGTAGTCGAGGACTTCCTTGGCGGAGTCGTACCCGACGACCTGGTACCAGACCTTGTCCATGTTGGGGTCGCGTTCGGATGACTTGTAATGAGGGGCTTCGTGAAGGGCCATGGCGACGGAGCCCAGGACTTGATCCGGCCCGTCCTTGAAATTCTTGACCCGCCGCTTGTAGTAATCCGAGAGGCGGTCTTCCCCG
The DNA here is from genome assembly GCA_040758475.1 of Bdellovibrionota bacterium. Taxonomy (GTDB): domain Bacteria; phylum JAGRBM01; class JAGRBM01; order JAGRBM01; family JAGRBM01; genus JBFLVN01. The sequence goes on along the minus strand of JBFLVN010000173.1, from coordinate 3,972 downwards.
ACCAGATCCTGGAAAGTGTCCTTCACGCCGATGCCGCTGATGACGGCCTTCCGGGCGAAGTACTGGCGGCCGTCCACCGTTTCGGCACCGTGGGCGCGCTTCCCGTCGAAGAGGAACTTCTTGACGCGAGAACACTCGCGCATCGTGACTCCTTCTTTGAGGCAGGCCGTGACCATGGCCCCGTTCAAGCGGTGCGTGCCCCCCACGATCATGCGCCAGCAGCCGGGCATGAAAAGGCAGGCGAAGACGAAAATACCCCCCATGCCGGGCCATTCGATCGGCGGCCCGCAGAACTCCACGGCCACGCGGTAGAAGAGGGCGCGGATTTCGTCCGATTCGAAGAGCTCGTCGATGCAGTCGCGGATGCTCTTGTAGGCCATCTCCTCGTCGAGGCCGAAGGTTTTCATGAGCGTCGTCCAGGCCGAGTAGGCCGGGGGGAGCTCTTTCTTGAGGTTCACGGGCAGGGGCGGCGTGTAGAGTCCCATGGCCATGAGGGGCTCGAAGAGATTGGCCTTGGTCTTGAGGGCCCGCCAGGTTTCGGCGTCGCGCTTGGAATAGACCGCGAAGTTCTTGCAGGTCTCGGCGATCATGTCGTTCCGATAGAGGATCACTGGTGGACGGCCATCACTAAAGGCGATACCCGCCTGAGCCTCGGGAAAGATGGTCCGGGCGCCCAGGCTCGGCAGGTCGAAATCGGAGAAGAACGGCATGATGTGGAGGAATTCCATGAAATTCGAGTGGATGTTGTGGCAGAAACCGGGGACCGTATGCTCGCCCGTGTAAACGGCGCCGCCCCATTCGTGGCGCCCTTCGAGGACGCACACGTCCTGCCCCGACCGGGCGAGGTAGGCGGCGCAGGTAAGCGCGTTGTGTCCTCCGCCCACGATGACGAAATCGAATTCCTTTTTTTCCATGGGGAAGCCTCCTAGAAATCCGTTTCCTTGCCGTAAATGCCGTGTACGAACATGCGGTAAAGGATATCCGCGTCGTCTTCGAGGCGGGCGGGGTGGCCCGAGAGGAGCCATACGAGCACCCGGCCCGCGACCAGGTACATGAGCACGTCGGCGATCTGCCCAGCCCCGTAATCGGAGAGCCCCGGATTCATCCGCGTGGGGGAGAAAATGGCCCCCGCAGCGCTCTTGCTCGCGGAGTAAAGGTCGAAATACCGCGCGGCGATCTCGCCCCGCAGTTCGCCCGCTTCCACCAAAAGGACCCGGGCGAGTTCTCGGTTCTCGTCGAAAAAGCGGAGGGCCGAACGGATGGTTTCCCCCACAACGTGTTTGGGATCGCCTGCTTGGGAGACGCCCGCGACCATCCGATCCCGCAAGTCCTCGATTCCGGCGACCGCTATGGCGAGAAGAAGGTCGTTCTTGGAGCCGTAGTAGCGGTAGAGAGTCGCTTTCCCCACGTGGGCGATACGGGCCACGTCCCGCAGGTCCGTGCGGGCAAAACCGTTCTCCGAAAAGGCTTTCCGCGCCGCGTCCAGGATGCGTTTTCGGCGGTCGTTCTGGCCGTTCGTTTTTTCAGTGGAAGGAACGGCGATGGCGCGCGTGGAACTCATGGGTTCCACGATGACGCGCTCGTCAACCAGTGGTTATGCGCTGAATCATAACGGCGTTTGGTTTTTGAAAATGCTGAAAGGTCAGTTCTTGGAAAGGGGCCTACGGACTTCCAGCACGTTGTAGGGGAATTCGACGTGGCAGCGCACTTCGGCATCCGGCGCGGCGGCCCGGGCGATGAATTCGAGTTCGGCGGCGTCGTACATCTTGCAGCCGCTCACGAAAGCGTCGTGGGCGAAGTGGTAGCTGCGGGTGATCAGAAAGGACGGGAGCCCCATCACGAGCGGAAGCCAGGGAGCCCGGACCGCATCGATGGCCACGAATCCCGTGGTCGCAAGCCGCAGGGATTCGGCGATCATCCGCGCGATTTGGCCCGGCCGGAAGTGGTGGACTGCTTGGAGCATCGTAAAGACGTCGTACTCACCTGGATTTAACCCCTCCATTTGAAAGCCATTGACGATCCGGAAGGAGACGGGAAGGCGTTCCTGTCTTGCCCGTTCCTGGGCCCGTTTTACGTGGCCTTCCTGAATGTCCGATCCCGAGGTTTCCAGGGGGAAATTTTCCTGCTTTGCGAAGCGAGCCATGGCGAGGGGAAATCCGCCGTAGCCGGAGGCGAGGTCCATCAGCCGGGGCGTGCGGCGGGTGCGGGAAACGGCCTCGTCCAGGAATGGCCGGAGGCTTTCAAACGCCCGGCGGTAGGTGCCGAAGCGTTCGTTCATCTTGTGGAGGAGGGATATTTCCCGTTCCCGCTCCTCTTCCGGGAAATCGGGGCGGTCCATGTATTCGTCCCGGTTCAAGCGGGCGGCGTGGTCGAGCCGCCAGGCCATCCCCCCGGCCGGACGTTCCCTGGAACATTCGTAGAATTTCTTTTCGTATTTTTCCCAGAGGCGCCCGACGGCGCTTTCGAGGGCGTCGAGCCCGTCGGCGCGACTCGCTCCCAGCCGGATTTGAAGGCGATTGAGTTCGGGTTTGGCTTCCGCGAGCACTTCGCGCGCGGCGCGTTCTCTTTGTGCGTGCAGCATCAGGCTCAAGGTTGATGAAAACCTCTGGCCATGTCCACCGCCGGTTCTTTTTTAGAATAATTTCTAAAACCCCTGGGGAAGATGAGCCCTATCATAAAGCCCCGGAAAAATGCCGGGCTATCTTCCCCGTCGTTGAAACGGCGCAGCAAGGGGAAAGCAAGCCGTGGCACGCGCAAAGAGCGACGGGGAAGTTGCGGACTGGCTCGCCATCGATCCGTTGGTGGCGGAGAAGGCCGTGGAGGCGAAACTGGACGGGCCTTCCGACGCCCTCCGGGCCCGCCTCGAACGGGATTACCGGAAAGAGGCCGAGAAAATCTACGCGGCGCCTTTTGACGAACGGGGGCGCGAACTCGCCTTTTCCGCTCTTTACCAGAAACTCTTCGCGCGCCTGGGTTACGAAGGAATCCTCTGGTCGACGTTAAAGTCTTTCCCGCAACTCCCTGAACGTGTCGCGCAGGTCGTCGTCCTCCCAGCCCACGGGGAGCGGGAAGAAGGCGCCGACCTTTCCGCGGTGACGGGAAATGAGGGGCGGCGGGCGGCCCTGCGGCTTCGGGCGGAACGTTTTGCCAAAGACCCTTCCATCCGGGCTCTTCTTTCCTTTCATTGGCTTCAACTCGATGATCTCGCGAGCCCCGCCTTCGGCTACGGCGGTCAGGGGCTTTCCGGCGATCTTCACCCTGCGGAACAGCGGGCCGTTCTCGAAACCTATTCGCTCCTGTGGGGCCTTTGGACCGACGCACGCCTTACCCAACGGGGCCTTGGATTGCCGGGGGAGAGCGAGCGGAGGAAGAAAACGGCGGAAACCGCGTTCGCCCGGAACTTGCGGGAAGATGATTTCTTCCGTTCCGTACTTCGAGGCGAAGCCCTTACCCACAGCGCCCTTCTTCAGGCGGCAAGGGACTTGCGGCTTCACGCGCCGGCAAGAAGCGAAGGGCTTTGCTCGCTCTGCCGGTTTCCCTCTCAAACAACGCAAAACGTGCCGGCCCTTCCGGAGGGGGCGGCCCGGGCCGCGCTCCTCCGGGATTATCCGGCCCTTTCGGGCCCGGTCTGCGCCCATTGCTTCGAACGTTACGAGTTTCTCGCCGAAGGCGCCATGGCGCCGGCGGCCTAGAGGAACGAGGAGGAATCCACCATGAGCGGCAAGTTTGAACGGCGGGATTTTCTGAAAGGCGCGGCCGCGGCCGGCGCCGCCGGAATCCTCTCGCGCCCCAAGTTCGCCTTCGGTTTCCTTCAACCCACCGTGGAGGTTCCCAATCCCCTCGCGAATTATCCCGCGCGGGATTGGGAGAAGGTTTATCTCGATCAGTACCGCTACGACAGCTCTTTCGCCTGGGTGTGTTCGCCCAACTGCACCCACGAATGCCGGATGCGGGCGTTCGTTCGCAACGGCG
>JBFLVN010000172.1:0-8032 GCA_040758475.1 Bdellovibrionota bacterium | reverse complement strand
TCCCGGCGGCACGATCGGCGCCGCCATGCCGGTTCAGATCGCTCCCGGTTCCCAGGAAGCCCAGCCCGTGGGGGAGAAATACGTTTCCTATTTCCGGGAGGAAATGCGTTCGACGGCCGAGGTCCGGGGAAGGAACGGTGACATTGCCGCCAAGATGGTGGACGCCGACAGGGACCTCCCCGGCATTTCCCCCAAGGGAAAGCTCCTCACGCTCACTTCGGAAGGAGCCTTGCAACACAAGATCGCCGACGTCGAAGCGGACTCTCTCCAGGGGGCTCTTGAAAAACTCAAGATCGAAGGCGAGGTGCGGAGCATCAGCCCCACCTGGTCGGAGGCGCTCGTGGGGTTTCTCACGAGCCAGGCCGTCTCGGGGCTTCTGTTCATGCTCATGGTGGTCCTGGCGTATCTCGAATACCAAACGCCCGGTTTCGGGTTCTTCGGCTACGGCGCCTTCGCCTGCTTCGCCGTCCTTTTCTTTAGCCACTATCTCGTCAATCTGGCCGGTTGGGAGGAGATGATCCTTTTCGCGCTCGGAATCATCCTGATCCTCACCGAGCTTTTCGTGACGCCGGGTTTCGGCATTGCCGGGATCATCGGCCTTTTGTGCCTGTTCCTTTCGGGCGTTCTCCTCTTCCTGGCGGGAGACCCCTGGAATCTCGATTTCAAAAACCCTTTTGTTCCCGAAGCGATTTTCCGCGTCCTTCTTTCGGGCGCCTTATCGATCGTCGCGGTTCTCCTGCTGATCCGCTACCTTCCCAAGGAAGGAAAGCGCACGGGGAAGATCGTTTTGGGAGGGGTCCTGGCGGCGGAGGAAGGATACGTGTCCCACGAAACGCTCCCCGACGCCGGTGTCCTCATCGGGCAGGAAGGCGACGCCCTCACGGTCCTGCGCCCCTCGGGCCGGGCCAGGATCGCGGGCGAGCGCTGGGAAGTGGAATCGGAAGGAGAATTCATCGATGCGGGCGCCCGGGTCCGCGTCGTGCGGGTGGATGGTGGGAAGGTCGTCGTGCGCAAGGTATAATTTAAAAGTAAATTCCGGCCTTGCCGCGAAAAAGTTACTAGAGAATCAAAAGATGCCCGAAGGTATTTGGAACGTCGTCGCCCTCCTGGTCGTGGGCTATCTCCTGCTTCTAACGGAGCTTTTCGCGCCGGGCCTCGTCCTCGGGACGCTCGGCCTCGCCTCCGTGGCGTACGGCTGTTACCTCGCTTTTGAACTGGGTACCCAATGGGGCGTGGGAGCGATTCTCCTTAGCTTCGCCGTGACGGGCGGAGGGCTTGCCGTCTTCTTCCGCTCGGGGGCCGCCCGGAAGCTGGTCCTTACGAGCCAGGAGGCCGCCTCCTGGAAGTCCCAGGCCGAGGGGCTCGAATCCCTCCAGGGAAAAGAGGGGAAAACCCTCTCGAAGCTCCGTCCCGCAGGGATCGCTGAAATCGAAGGGCGCCGCGTGGACGTGATCGCCAACAGCGAATTTCTCGATGAAGGGACGCGGGTCAAAGTCCGCAGCGTGGAAGGAAACCGGGTCGTCGTAGAGGCGGTGGAACCGCCGGCGGCGGCAGAGGCTTCCTGACGGTCCTGTAACGCTTTTCCTCCCGTACCGTTTTTTGGCGGAAACGGAGGGCGGCGTGGTAAGTAGGGGAAAGAGCGCGGGGCGCCGGGGCGTCCCGCCGGGGGAGGAACCATGGGTCCGGCCATTATCCTGCTTGCGCTTGGGATTTTCCTTTTCTTCTTTCTCTTTAGCTACCTGATTCCGGTGACGCTCTGGCTCGCCGCCTGGTTCTCGGGCGCCTACGTGGGCCTTACGACCCTCATCGGAATGCGCTTCCGCCGCGTCCCGCCCAAGATCATCGTCGAGGCGCGCATCAGCGCCATCAAGGCAGGCCTCCAGGTCGAGATCGACGCCCTCGAATCCCACTATCTGGCGGGCGGCAACGTCCACAACGTGGTCAACGCCCTGATCAGCGCGGACAAGGCCCAGATCAAACTCAACTTCCAGCGGGCTGCGGCCATCGACCTCGCGGGCCGCGACGTGCTCGAAGCCGTCAAGATGAGCGTGAACCCCAAGGTTATCACCACCCCGGTCGTCGCGGCGGTGGCCAAGGACGGCATCCAGCTCAAGGCGATCACGCGCGTCACCGTGCGGGCCAACATCGACCGGCTCGTGGGCGGCGCGGGGGAAGAGACCATCGTCGCCCGCGTGGGCGAGGGCGTCGTCACGACCATCGGTTCGGCGGAAACCCACAAGCGGGTGCTGGAAAATCCGGACCTTATCTCCAAGACGGTTCTCGGCAAGGCGCTCGATTCGGGGACGGCCTATGAAATTCTCTCCATCGACATCGCCGACGTGGACGTGGGAGAGAACATCGGCGCCAAGCTCCAGATCGATCAGGCGGAAGCCGACAAGCTGGTCGCCCAGGCGAAGGCCGAATCCCGCCGGGCTCAGGCCGTCGCCCTCGAACAGGAAATGAAAGCGCGCACCCAGGAAATGCGCGCGAAGGTGATCGAAGCCGAGGCCCAGGTGCCCATGGCCATGGCCGAAGCGTTCCGCGCCGGACGCCTCGGCGTCATGGATTACTACCGGATGCAGAACATGGTGGCCGACACCGGCATGCGCCAATCCATCTCCGAACAGGCCAAGCCCAAGGAACCGGGGAACCAATAAAGGGCCGCACGGGTGGAGGGCTTCGAGGTGAAGGAAATCCTTCGCGCCGATGTTCCGTGGGAACTGATCCTCGTCGGGGTGATCTGGCTACTTAGCGCCATTTTCGGGGAGAAGAAGAAACCCGGGCAAGAGGGGTCCGCCCCGGCCCCGAAAAAACCATCAAGGGGAAAGAGACCGGCAGGCCCGCCGCCCGCGAAAAAGCCATCGGCCCTCGATCAGATCCTGCGGGAAATCGGGGAGCAGCTCGAAGAGCAGGAGGCGCGGCGAAGGCGCGCCAGCGAAGGGCCGCCCGCCCGGCCTCTTCCGGCCCCCCCGGGTTCGGAACACGAAGCTGCCGCCTCCGAGCACGAAATGGCCGAGAAGTGGCACACGACCACTTCCTCCGAACACGAACACCAGCCCCGCGCCCACGATCGCGTTCTCTCCGAAATGACGGTGGGTCCCTCCGAGCATCTTTCCAGGGAAACGGCTTCTACCCGGGGGGAGCACGAAATGGGGGAAGGCCCCGCCATTCGTCCAAAGCCCCCGCGGCCCTCGCTCGCTGCCGGAAAACCCCCACCTCCGGTGGAAGAGGAACCGCGGCAACGGGGTTTGGGACTTGGGCGGGTACGAGGTCTTTCCGCAGCGATTGTGATGAGCGAAATCCTCGGGCCCCCGAAGTGCCTTCGGGAAACCGAAGAGCGTTGGATGTAAACCGGCTTTTTCTCCTGGGGCGGATTGTTTACTCCATCGCTGATTCGGCGGCGCGCGTGGGAACCTGTTCGAGAAATTTGGCGACTTTTTTGGGGAAATCCCCGCCCATTTCCGATTTGCAGATGTAACCCAGGGCTCCCGTTTCCCGTACGAGCGCCCGTAGCGAGTTCTCGTCGTTCGAGGAGAAGAAGACGACGGGGATTTTCCTTAAAACCTGATCCTTCTGGAAGAGCGAAAAGAGCCGGTCGCCCGAGAGAAAGGGCATGTTCACGTCGAGCAGCACGAGGTCGGGGCGCTCCGAAGCGATGAAATTCGAGGAATTGAAGGCCCGGTCGTAGACGACGACGTGGAAGCCCTTGCGTTCGAGCAACTCCTTGCTCGTGCGGAGCAGGTCGGGATCGTCGTCGACGAGAAGCACTTTTCTGGTTTCCATGGTTTCCTCCGTGCGCTTAAGGCGTTCCTAAGCCCTCGAAAGCGGCAATTTCACCGTGAAGGTGGAACCTTTGCTCCATTCGCTCTGGACGGACACTTCGCCGCCCAGGAGCCCTACGAGATCTTTGACGATCGCCAGGCCCAGGCCCGTTCCCCCGTGGCGGCGGGTCTTGGCCGATTCGAGTTGCGTGAATTTGGAGAAGAGCCTTGGCAGGTCTTCCGGGCGGATGCCGGTTCCCGTATCGCTCACTTCGATCCAGAGATTCCCGTCCCGCCCTTCGGCTTTGAGCGTCACCCGCCCTTCATCCGTGAACTTGGCGGCGTTGCTAAGAAGGTTGACGAGCACCCGCCGCAGGAATACGGGGTCCGTCCGGACGACCGATGGGAGGCTTGCGAACTCCTGTTCGAGTGAGATGGGCCGCCCTTGAAGGAGATAGGCCGTCGCTTCCGCTGCTTCTTCCAAGACAAGGCGTGGGTCGATCTCCTCCAGAAGAATGTTCATTTGGCCCGATTCGAGCTTGTAGAAATCGAGAAGGTCCCCCACGATCGCCAGGAGGTCTTTTCCCCGGAGGACGAGCATGCGGGCGTCGCGGCGCCGTTCGCCGGAGACTCCCTCGTCGTCGGTGATCACGCGGGCCGCCGCCACCATGGCGTTCAAAGGCGCCCGCAATTCGTGAGTCATGTTCGCCACGAATTCCCTTTGAAGGCGGCTGATTTCTTCGAGGCGCCGGTTCTGTTCTTCGAGGGCGGAGACATCGGCCAGGCTCGCGAGAAGCAAGTCTTTCCCATGGACCATGAGGTACCGCATGGAAACGATCCCGCGGTACTGCTCCCCTTCGAGGACCAGGATGTCGTCGTAGATGCGCTCCACGCTTCGTTGAAGCGCGAGGTTGATCACTTCCACCGGCGGGGCGCCGGCATCGACGGCGAGAATTTCTTTTTCCGTCAAAACCCGGATGGGTTTGGACTGGTAGAGGGCGTAGCCGAAGCGTCCCCGGAGCTGGCCGAAAAAGCGGCTGCGGAAGACGACCCCCACCTGGTCTCCATCCAATACGGCCAGGGAATCGAGCCGGGGGCTTTTTTCGAAAATCTCCTCCACGGCGGGGATGGGTGTATCGGCCGGCACGGAGAGGTCCGAATGAACGAGGTCCGCGATGGTCTGGATCGCGGGGACCGACTCGGCCAAGGCGCTCTGAGCCATGATGCAAAAGCCCCTGGGTTTCTCCCTAGCCGGGAGATCAGGAGGGACTTGTGGCGGAAATGTGAAAATTATTGGACGGGGAGCCGCTGGGCAAAGATAGCGCTTAAGGCCGGGTGAGGAGGTGGTGAAGGGCCGGTTCGATCTCCGGGTAATCGAACCGGAAACCCGCCGAGAGGAGCCTGGCCGGTTCGACGCGGTTGCTGCCCAGGAGCATTTCCTCGGCTTTCTCGCCTCCAAACGCGAGCCGGGCGGCGAATGCCGGAAGGGGGAAAAACGTGGGCCTGCCGAGGGCTTTCCCCAGGGCTTTGGTGAACTCGGCGTTCGTGACGGGATGGGGAGCCGTCGCGTTGACAGGGCCCGCAAGGGATGGGGTGTCGATCGCGAAGAGGATGGCTCGTACGAGATCGTCCAGGGCAACCCAGGCGAAGTACTGGTTTCCGGGGCCGAGTTTCCCGCCCGCGCCCATCCGGAAAGCCGGAAGCATGGCGGGAAGCGCCCCACCCTTGGGGCTCAGAACCACGCCGATGCGCAGGAGCACGGTGCGGATTTGCTTGTCGATGACGGGCTTGGCGGCCGCTTCCCAGGCGACGCACACATCGGCAAGAAATCCTGTTCCCGCCGCCGAATCCTCCCGGAGAATCTCCTCTCCCCGGCTCCCGTAGTATCCGATGGCTGACGCGCACACGAACACGGCTGGCGGTTTCTGAAGGGAAGCAAGGGTTTTAGAAAGGAGGATGGTCCCTTGGACGCGGCTCGAAAGGACGCGCGCCTTCTTCTCTTTCGTCCAACGCCCTTTGCCGAGGTTATCGCCCGCCAGATGGACGACGGCATCGCATCCTTCGAGCGCCTTCGCGTCGATCGTACCGGCGGCGGGGTCCCACGCCGCCGTCGAATCCCCGTTTTTCGTCTGGGGCCGCACGAGACGGATCGCGTGGTCGCCCCGCTTCCCGAGCGCCTCCACCAGGGCCGATCCCACGAGTCCCGTCGAACCACTGACCACTACTTTGCGCGCCATGTGGGAGCCCTCCGCCATGCTTGGGAGGGAGAAGTTAATCCGGCATTAGGGCCCCGGGCGAGCTTGGGTGGCCCTTGGGCCGCGGGCATCTTAATTTTCGTAAACATCTGGGTGCCCGGCATCATTCGGCGTTGGAGGTTCGCTACAATTTCCGCCGATGCGGCGGTCTTCTTCCATCCTTGCGGTGCTTGTACCGGCCGGAGCCCTCTTCTGGGCTTCCCTTGGCCTTGCGTCCCAACCCGTGCGCCTTTCGGTGAGCGCCGTTCCGGCCAAGATCAAGTTCGGTGAATCGGTGCGCCTGGCCGTGACGGTCGAGAACACAGGGGATGTGGAAATCGCCTACAAAGAGCCCCGGCCTCCCTTCCAGGTGTGGGCCCGCGGGGGAGAGCCTAATTTTTCGAGCGACGATCCGGTCGAACTCGTTCCTTGCGTCGCACGGGGGAAATGCCCGGCCGTCCGCCTCGCGCCCGGCAAGAAGGCGAATTTCGAGATCGACGTCACGCCGACCCGCGACCTGGGCATTTCCTCGGCGGGCCAGCAGGAAATCGAGGTGCGTGCCAGGTTCTACGTCTTCGAACCGGGCCTTACCCTTCCCAAGGAGGAATGGGCCGGGGGGGACGCCCGGATCGAGATCCTGGACAAAGTGGACGACCCTCTTTACGCCTGCCCTGACCGAGATGAGCGCCTCACCATCGCAGTGGAGGCGGATCCAGGGCAAGGTTCCCAGGAGGAAATCCGTCTGAACGTGGAACTCACGAACCGGACGGAGAAAATCCTCTCGATTCCTAGGGAGATGGGCTGTCCGAACGCCTACGAGCCCCTGCGGCTCTACCCGCCGGATTACCAGGGTCACGTCGAGGAACTGGGCAAGGTCCGGGGCCCTGGCATTCCCGAGGCTTGTTCTTTCGCCATGGAACAGGATTTCGTCACGCTCGATCCGGGCGATTCCCACGAGATCGAGCTCGGCCTGGATTCCCTTTCCTTTGGCACTCTTTCTCCCGCCACGTATGAAGCGGTCGTCGTCTTCCGCAACGAAGTAACGCACTGGACCCAGGAAGCGGGGGGTGGTTGGCGGCCCCTTCAGAGCCCCTGGACCGGGTGCCTGCGGGCAGCGCCGGTGACCGTCGAAATCCGCCCTTAACGGCCGCCTTTCCCGAATCGTTTCGATCCTTGACCCCCCATCCGCCCCCTGTATACTTGGCGCCGTTTCGAGCCATCTTTCGTCTGCGCTCGTTTGAATTTTCACCCCGGGAGCTGCAACACCTCATGAGCGTCCATTTCGACCGCACCTGGTTCGCCAAAGCCAAGAAAACCCAGCGCGAAGTCGCCCGCGAGATCGGGATCGACGAAGCCTATTTGAGCAAGGTCGTCCGCGGCCAGATCGAGCCTTCGGTCGTGAAGGCCATCCGCATCGCCCGCTGCCTGGGCTGCGCGGTGGAAGACCTCTACGGGCGGGGCGATGGCGGTTCGGCCGCCCGCAAGGCCCGAAGCGCCCGCCGCGGCCGCCGCTAGTTTTTTCCTTCAATCCAGGATTTTCATTGGTGGCCGGGGCCGCTGGGCGGAGGCGTTTGCTTTGCCATCCGGACGCCGAGGAGGAGTGCCCCGGCCGCGATCAGCAACGGCACGGGGACCCACCAGGAGAGCGAAGTGGCCAGCGCCTCTGCCGCCGAGCGTCCGCCAGCCTGGAGGGCGTCGCTCGTTTTTCCGATGAGCGGCGGACTCCAGACGTCTCCCAGCACGTGCATGAGCAGGATTTCAATGGAGAAAGCCGACGCGCGGATGCGCGGTGAAACCTGGCGGGCGATGGCTTCCTGAAGGGGGCCGGGATAGAGGAAAACGATTCCGACTGCCGCCAGAACGGCCGGGAGCGCCAGAGCCGGCTCTACGAGGCGGAAGTGCCACGCGGCCAGAAGCGCTCCCCCCACAAAGCCCGCCGCCGGGACGAGAAGGAGGCTTCGCGTCGTGGCCTTGGGCCCCACGAGGTAACCGCCTGCGAGCGAACCAATGAGCGAGGGGGCCGCGACGGCGGCCCCT
>JBFLVN010000171.1:0-8061 GCA_040758475.1 Bdellovibrionota bacterium | reverse complement strand
AGAGCGATCGCCAGGAGAATTCCCGGAAAAGCCAGGAGCACGTCGATCAGCCGCATGAGAAGCCCGTCGGCAAAACCGCCCCGGAAACCGGCAAGACCGCCGAGTAGCGTCCCCCCAAAAGCGCTCACGAGCACGGTCATCAAGCTGATCGAAAGCGAGATACGCGCCCCGACGAAAACCCGAGCGAAAACGTCACGGCCCAGTTCGTCCTGTCCGAAAAGGTGAGCGGTGGAGGGCGGCAGGAGTTCGCCCGCCAGATCGGTCGCGCCCGGATCGGCCGCCAGGATCGGCGCCAAAAGGGCGGCTCCGCAGAGGAGCGCACCCAAAGCGGCGCCAAGGGAAAGCCGGATATTCCCCCGCCGCATCACTTCTTCTCCCCTTCCACGCGGATGCGCGGGTCCAGAATGCCGTAGAGCAAATCCGTGCCCAAATTGACCAGGACGTACGTCAGCGAAATGACGAGCACGCACCCCTGCACCACGGGATAATCCCGCTGGAAAATCCCTTGGAGGAGAAGCGAACCCAATCCGGGCCACGCGAAGATTTTTTCCGTGATGATGGCGCCCGAAAGGAGCACGCCCATCTGGATTCCGACGAGCGTCACGACCGGGAGGAGCGCGTTCCGAAGCGCGTGGCGAATGACCACTTGCCAGGGAGCGAGCCCCTTGGCCCTGGCGGTGCGAAGGTAATCGCGCGAGAGGATTTCGAGCATCTGGGCCCGGACCATGCGGGCCAAAATGGCGGAGAGGGAAACCCCGAGCGTCAGCGCCGGAAGGAAAATGGAACCCGGCGCTTCGGCCCCCGACACGGGGAGCCACCCCAATTTCACCGAAAAAGCGATGATGAGAAGGGGCGCGAGGCAGAAGGCCGGAAGACAGATCCCCAAGAGCGAAAACGCCATGGCGGCCTGATCGATCAAACGTCCCGCCCGGACGGCGGCGATGGTTCCAAGGGGTAACGAGATGGCGAGAGCGATCAAAAGCGCCAAAAGGGCAAGTTCGGCCGTGTAGAGCCAGCGCTCCCCGATCAGGGCCGTAACCGCCTTCCGTTGGACGATGGACTCCCGCAAATTTCCTTTAAAGAGGTCCGAAAGAAAAAGCCCGTACTGGACGGAAAGGGGCTCGTCCAAATGGTGATCGGCCCGGAGTTTTTCAAGGGAAGCCCGGCTGGCATTCTCTCCCAGCACGATCTCCGCTGGATCGCCCGGCAGGAGATGGACGAAGAAAAAGACGATCGTCGCCACGCCCCACACGACGGGAACGGCAAGGAGCAGACGGCGAAGGATGAATTTCACCGGGGCTCCTCCCGAAGGCGGTTTTTTTCCAAAGCCCGGTAACTGGCGAGGGGATTGAGCTCAAAGCCCTCTACCCGCTCCCCCATCACGGCCACGTTCCGCTCGTGCCAAAGGGGGAGGCACGGAAGGTCTTCGGCAAGAAGCCCCTGGAATTCCCGGTAGATCGTGGCACGGCGCGCGGGGTCCAGTTCCGCCCTCCCGGCTTCGAGAAGCGTATCGGCCCGCGGATTCGAATACCGCCCTCGGTTCCTACCGCCGTTTTCGGGAATCTGGGCCGAGTGGAACACGTCGTAATAAAAATCCGGATCGGAGACGCCCACCCAAGTTAGGGAATAAAGCTGGAAATCGCCCCGCTTTATTTGTTCCAGGAAAGTCCCGAACTCGTAAGGTTGAATTTCGATGTGAACGCCCACTTCTTCCAGCCGGCGCCGGATCACTTCGATCATCCGCAGGCGGTCCTTGTTCTGGGAAGTCTTGTAGGAAAGCGATAACCGCGGCCCGCCATCCGCCGGACGGGGATATCCCGCTTCGTCCAGGAGTTTTTCCGCCAAGGCCGGATCGTATTCATAACGGCGCACACCGGAAGCGTGGGCCCAATGGCCCGCCGGGAAAAGCGCATCGGCCAGATCGGCCAAGCCCTTGAGCCTGTACTTCACGATCTCCTCCCGGTGAATCGCGTGGGCGATGGCCCGCCGGACGCGGATGCCCTTCAAGACCGGATCGCGCAGATTAAATCCAACGTACGTGAAATTCGTTCCGGGGGAAGTAGCGATGCGAAGGTGCTTCTCCCTCCCCAGGCGCTCTACATAGGCGGGGCTCACGTTGTTGACGGAAAGATCGATCTCCCCGCGAAGAAGAGAGAGCACCCGCGTCGTGGCGTCGGGAATATGGACGAAACGAACGCCCGGAATGGATGTCTCCCCTCTAAAGTATTCGGAGAATCTTTCGAGCTGGATGTAAAGCGGCGAGCGGGCTTCCACGAAGCGGAGGAACCCCGTCCCCACCGGCTTTTCGGAAAAATCGTGGCCCGAACGGAGAAGGTCACACGGCAAAATCGGAAGGGTGATGGTCTCGAAGAACGCAGCCGCCGGGCGGACGAGCCGGAGCCGCAGTTCCCGCTCCCCCAGAATCTCAATCCCCTCCAACGCTTCAAAGCTCGCCTTGGCTGGAGAACCAAGCCCGGGATCGAGGATGCTCCGGTAGGTGCACAGGACATCGGAAGCAGAAAGAATTTTCCCGTGATGGAAACGAACCCCCTCGCGCAGAAGAATGCGCCAGCGGAGGGGCGTTTCGGGTTCGATCTTCTCGGCCAGGTCCGGCTCGTAGCCCCCAGCGGCGGAGGGCTTTACGAGGCCGTTGTAGAGCGTCTCGATGACGTCGTAGGCGTAGGCGTCGGTCGCCAGGCGGGGGTCCAGGTTCCCGGGATAACTCTCCAAGGCGGCACGGAGAAAGGGTGGTTTCTCGTGGGAACCGCCACAGGCCCCCGCGAGAAAGCAGAAAAGGACGAGGAGCGCCGCCACCTCGCCCCCAAACTGCCCTCTCAATCCTTGGCGCCTTCGCACGCGCGCAAATCCCCGGCCCCGGCGTGGGCGCCCTCAAAGGCCCAAGCGGTTTGGCGTCCGAACGTCTAACATGGTAGCAGGTTTGCGGAATGCGGGAGGGCAAAGGTAGAGTGATTTCGTGATGCGAAAATTCTTCCTGGCCATCGCCGCCGGCGGACTCCTCTTCAGTAGCCCTGCCCTCGCCCAGAACGGAAAGCCCCGCCGCCCCTGGTGCCAAACGCCGCCCGGAACGGCGCCCCTCGAAAAACGCCTGGAAGCGATCCTCGCGGACGCCAACTCCCTTCGCGGGGCACGGACCAGCATCGCCTTCGCCATCGCCCCCCACGGAACCCCTCTGTTCGGGAAAAACGCGGACGAACTCCTCACGCCCGCCTCCGTCACCAAGATCGTCACGGGCGCGGCGGCCCTCTCGCGCCTGGGGCAGGAATACGTCTTCCCGACCGAACTTTATGGAAACCTCTCGCCCGACGGCTCCACGATCAAGGGCGATCTCTACATCAAGGGTTATGGGGACCCGTCCCTGGTAACGGAGCGTCTCCTCATCCTGGCCCAGGGACTCAAGAACCGGGGGCTTCGCAAGGTAACGGGCAGCCTCGTGGCCGATGATTCTTTCTTCGACGACGTGCGCTTTAGCCCCGACTGGGACGGCGCCGAGGAAGAATCGGATAATTCCTACGTAGCCGCCACGGGTGCCCTTTCCGCCAACTTCAACGCGCTCACGGTCGTCGTCCGGCCCGGCCAACAAAAAGGCGATCCCCCCCTCGCCTTCCTCGAACCCCTGACCTCTTTCGCTGCCCTGGTTAACAAAGCCGTGACGGGAGCCCCCGGCAGCGGAAACACCCTCCAAGCCTCCCGCGTGGAGCAAAAGGAAGGACGACAGGTCATCTTGAGCGGCCGGATCGCCGAAGGGGGGCCCGAAAAAAGACTTTACAAAAACGTCGAAAACCCCGGCCTCCACGTAGCGACGCTTCTCCTCGATTTCCTCCGGCAGGCGGGGGTGCAAGTGGATGGAGGGGTACGTACCGGACAAGTCCCCGAGGGAACACCCCTTTTCGACAAACTAAGCTCCAAGCCCCTCGACCTGATCCTGCGGGACATCAATAAGTTCTCCAATAACTTCATCGCCGAACAGCTCGTCAAAACCCTGGGAGCCACGGACACGGTTCCTCCAGGAACGTGGCAGAAGGGGCTTCACGTCATGGGCCGGTACCTGGATTCCATCGGCGTCCCGGAAAGTGGCTGGAAGCTCCACGACGGCTCGGGCCTTTCCCGGAAAAACCGCCTTTCGGCAGGAACGCTCGTCCGCGTCCTTTCCGCCGTGTTCCAGGACCCCCGTTACCGGGCGGAATACGAGGCCAGTCTCTCGCTGGGCGGTGCCGATGGCACGGTCCGCCGCCGATTCAAGAACGACGCCCTTTTCCGCCGGGTCCGCGCCAAAACGGGTCACCTGGCGGCAGTCAGCGCCCTGGCGGGCTATCTCTACCCCCCTCCCGGGGCCCCTCCCATCGCCTTTGCCGTCATCGTGAACGGCTTTCGAGGCGGGTTCCCCGCCGTGGAAGCCGA
Organism: Bdellovibrionota bacterium; assembly: GCA_040758475.1. Classification (GTDB taxonomy): domain Bacteria; phylum JAGRBM01; class JAGRBM01; order JAGRBM01; family JAGRBM01; genus JBFLVN01. The sequence continues at coordinate 3,642 of JBFLVN010000171.1, read as the reverse complement.
CGTCGATTCCCTGGTCGCCACCGTCCTGGACGCTTGCACCGTGCCTCCAAGCCTGACGGCGCCGGCCAACCCCGAAGCCCCCAGTCCCTACTAAGTAGCCGGAGTTCTTCATTTTTTTGCAACCCGGGGGGCTTTGCGCTAAAACACTCCCCTACCCTCGGAATGGATGTGCGCATGGACACTGGTGGGGGGCGGCAAAAGCCCGGTTCCCAATCCCTGGGTAGCGGGCCGAGCGCGGGGCAAACGTCCGGGAATTCCCCCGAGCGGGAGGAATTCGACCGCGTTTTCGGCAAGGGGCCGGTACCGAAGGCGATGGTCCAGGACATTCTCAAAACCTTCCGATACGCGGGCGAGGAAGACCGGGAGAGCCGGATTTTCTCCGAAGCCCCAAGCCCCGGAACCCGCCCGGCAGCAAGACCCCAAATCCCCCGCCTGCGCCCGCCCCAAACCGACCTGGGGTCCATCGAACCCATCAACCATATGGAAGCCCGCCGCCGGATCAACCAGGCCCAGACGGTGGACGAAGTAACCCATGCCTTCCTGGGCTACGCCCGCAGCCTTTTCTCCCGGGTGGCCCTGCTCGTCTCCCGTGCCCCCTATCTTCTTGGATGGGACGCGGCGGGAGGCAGCTGGAAACGGGACGCGATCCGGCAGATCGCCATCCCCCTTTCCGAACCTTCGATCTTCCGGCTTTTCGAGACGAGTGCCGGGTACTACTTGGGCCCCATTCCCAAGACGCCCGTTAACGACCAGTTCGTCCGGTCGACCGGCGGGGCCCGGCCCAAGAGCTGTCTCATCGTGCCGGTCCTTGTCGGGAAACGGGTCGTCAACGTTCTTTACGGCGATAACGGACATGCCAGCGAAGCAGGCGGGGACTTCTCCGAACTCCTTCTTTTTGTGCTAACAGTTGGCGGGGCTTACGAGCGGCTAATCCGCTCCCAGGGCAAAGCGGGCGCTTCTTCGGGGGAGCGCCCCTAGCGCCCTAGGTTCCTACGCAGTACAAACGGGAACACCGGAAACGAGTCCATGGCGATAGTCGACAAGGCCAAACTCAAGGCGGAAGCCACGGCCCTCTTCCAGAAGGGCAAGTTCGAGAAGGCGATCGACGTTTACCGCCAGCTCATCAAGGTGGACCGCCGCGACGACCGGAGCATGATCCGGATCGCCGAGTGTTTCCGCAAGCTCAAGAAAAACCGAGAAGCCGTGCTCGCCTACAAGCAAGTGGCGACGTTCTACGCGAGCGCCGGCTTCCTCATCAAATCCATCGCCATCCTGAAACAAATCCTGGAAATCGATCCTCAGAACCAGGAAGTACAGAAAGAACTCCAGGACCTGAACGCCAAGCGCGGCATCGGGACGATCCCTCCCGCCGGGGTGCCCGCGGCCGCGGAACGCGTCTCCGCGGCGGTGGAAGAATCCGAGGCCGAGGAAGAAGTCGCGGAAGCCGAGGCCGAAGCCCAGGAAGCGGCCCAGGAAACGATCACCCTCGACGTCGCCGAACAGCAGCGCACGGCCGAGGAAGAACTCGAGGTCACGGAAACCCAGGAAGCCGAAGCCCAGGAAGAAGCCATCGCCGTGGCGCCTCCCCCCGCGGCTCCGGCGGCGAGCCCGCTCCAGGGGAAGAACCTTCCGCCCATCCCGCTCTTTAGCGACCTTCAGCCCGACGAATTCGCCTTCGCCATCAACACCTGCTCCTTCAAGCAGCTCAGCGCCCGCACGCGCGTCATCCAGGAAGGCGAAATGGGCAACAGCATGTTTGTCCTCGTGAAGGGCGAAGTTCTCGTCTACCGCCACGACGAGAAAGGGAACACAATCAAAATCACGACCCTGAAGGACGGCGCGTTCTTCGGCGAATTCGCGCTCCTTTCGGATTCCAAGCGCCACGCCTCCGTCGGCGCCATCACCGATTGCGAAATCCTGGAAATCACCCGGGAGCAACTCGACAAAATCATCGCCAAGTTTCCCCGCGTGGGCGAGGTGATGAACGAATTCTACAAGAAGCGCATCCTGGCGACGCTCCTCCTTACTTCGCCCCTCTTCCAACCCCTTTCGATCGACGATAGGAAGCAGCTCATTACCAAGTTCGTCATGCTGCGGGAAAAACCGGGCAAGCGCGTTTTGGAGGAAGGCGGCCCGGGAGACGGCCTCTACCTCATCAAGAGCGGCGAGGTGGAAATCCTCATCCACGACAAGGAAGGAAACGAGGTCACGATCACGTACCTCTCCGAAGGCTCGTTCTTCGGTGAAATCTCCCTCATCAAGCACACTCCCTGCACGGCCACCGTGCGGGTGACCCAGGACACGATCCTCCTCAAGCTCCCCAAGGAAGCGTTCAACGAGATCATCATGACCCATCCCCAGGTGCTCGAAGTGATCAACGAGTACGTGGAAGAGCGCCAGCGCGAAACGGCCGACACCCGCAAGACCATCAACAACATCACCCAGTCGGCCCTGCTGTAGTTTTTCCTTCGATTCCCCCTCCCGGTTTTGGCAATTTTCCCGATTGCGGGTATTTTCTTCCCTGGCTTGAGGGATCGTTTATGCCGGATGCACCCCTGAAAATTGGAAGCAAGGAATTCAAAAGCCGCCTGATCGTGGGAACGGGCAAGTACTCCTCCCTGGACGTGATGAAGAAGGCCCACGAAGCCTCGGGCGCCGAGATCGTGACGGTGGCCGTCCGCCGCATCCCTCTCCAGCGGGGGCAGAACAACGTGCTCGATTACATCGACACGAAGAAAATCTCGCTCCTCCCCAACACGGCCGGCTGCTACACGGCGGAGGATGCCATCCGCTACGCCCGGCTGGCCCGGGAAGCAGGCATGACGGACTTCCTCAAACTCGAAGTGATCGGGGACCAAAAGACCCTTTTTCCCGACAACGAGCAGACCCTTGAAGCGGCCAAGGTGCTCGTCAAGGAAGACTTCACGGTCCTTCCCTACACCCTCGACGATCCTATCGTCTGCAAGAAGCTCGAGGACGCGGGTTGCGCGTGCGTGATGCCACTTGCCGCCCCTATCGGCTCGGGCCTTGGAATCCGCAATCCCTACAACCTCCTCATCATCAAAGAGAGCGTCAAATGCCCGGTCATCGTGGACGCGGGCGTGGGGACGGCCTCTGACGCGGCCATCGCCATGGAACTGGGGGCAGATGCCATCCTCATGAACACGGCCATCGCGGAGGCCAAAGACCCCGTCCAGATGGCCGAGGCCATGCGCCTCGCGGTGGAAGCCGGGCGCAAGGCGTTTCTCTCCGGCCGGATGCCAAGGCGCCTCTATGCCAACGCTTCCTCGCCGCTTACCGGCATGATGTCCTGACCGTTCCCCATGCCCCTTCCTGACGTTCCGATCCTGTATTTGATCGCGAGCCGCGGACACGGGGAAAAACTCCCGGCCGTCGCCAAAGCGGTCCGGCAGATTGCGCCTCCGTCAAAACTCACCCTCCTCGTTCAACTTCGGGATAAAGAAGCTACTGCCCGGCAAGTCTACGAAACAGCCGCCGCCTGGGCACAAACGCTAAAGCCGCTGGAAGTCCCTCTCCTCCTCAACGAACGCGTGGACATCGCCCTGGCGAGCGGCGTAGCGGGAGCGCATTTGTCCAAAGAGAGTTTTTCGATTGCCGACGCGCGAAGCCTCCTTCCCAAAG
>JBFLVN010000170.1:0-8116 GCA_040758475.1 Bdellovibrionota bacterium | reverse complement strand
CGTTGAACCCGCGTCTTCGAGTTCGTAGCGGCGTCCTTCGCCGCTTCCCATGACCTGAATGCAGGCGTGGCGGCGGGAGGCTTCCGGATCGTTCAGGACGAAATCGACGCCCTCGCGTCCCAGGACGTACGGCGCCTTCTGCACGGGAACGGAGAGCCCCGCCTGGGGCCCTTCCACCACGGCGAGGGTAAAGAGGACTTCCCCCGGCCCTTCGGGCGCCTTTTCCCGGACACTCGAAAGGATGGTCCCCTCCCCCACGTCTTCGTCCGAATCCTCGGCCTCATCGAAACCGGTCCAATCGAAAGCGGGAGAGGCCGGAAGATCATCGAGGGGCGGGCGCTTGGTTTCCAGGGAGCGTTTCTCCCAGTCGGCGAACCGGCGGGAAAGCTCCCCGTCCGTCCGTTCGGTGACGGCCGCCGCTCGTTCCTTGGCGACCGTGCGGAGTTCGTCGGCCGCCACGAGAAAGACGGACCAGCACTCGGAACAACGGACCAGATTGCGGTCCACTACTTGCGGAAGGGCGATACGAATTCGCCGCCGGCAACTGGGACACTGGGCGATCATGGGGTGAAATTAGCGGAGGAAAAACACCGCAGCTCCCGCCAGGAGCAGAGCCCCCGCGGCGGCGATGCCGTAGAGAGCCTGCCGCGGAAACCGCGGGCGGGTCCGCCCCGTCCTCTCCCCCACCGAAAACGTCCTCACGTTGGTCTCGATGTTCTTGAAAACGGCGTTGATCCGGGGCGGCGCGGCGGGCGGAGGCGTCCGCTCCCGGGCGTCCTCCTTGGGCGCGGGCGCCGAATAATCGACCGCCACTTTGGTCAGATCCGAAGACTGGAAGGGAGCGAGATCCGCGGCGAGTTCGGCGCCTTTCGCATAGCGCTGCTCGCGCTCCTTGGAGAGGAGCTTCAAAACGATCTGGTCGAACCGCCGGGGGAGGCTCGGATTCGAGCGGCTCGGGGGTTCGGGCGTGTCGTGGCAGATGGCGTGGGTGATGGCCGGAACGTTCTTTCCCCGGAACGGCTTTCTCCCCGTCAGGAGCTGGTAGAATACGACGCCCAGGCTGAAGAAGTCCGTCCGGCCGTCCACCTCTTCCGCAAGAATCTGTTCGGGACTCATGTAGGACGGGGAGCCTACGCGGCCCCCTTCCTGGGTGATCGAGTCACGGGAAAGACGGGCGATGCCGAAGTCCGTCACTTTGACGCGCCCGTCCTCGGGGAGAAGGAGGTTCGCAGGCTTGATGTCCCGGTGGACGATCCCTTTCGAGTGGGCGTAATCGAGGGCGCCAGCCACCTGGGTGATGATGGAGAGAATTTCCCCGATTTCGAGCTTCTTTCCTTCCTTGATGACGCGATCAAGCGGCGTGCCGGAGACGTACTCCATGGCGATGTAGAACGAATCGTTCCACTCGCCCACGTCGTAGACGGTGACGATGTTGGGGTGGTTAAGCCCGCCGGCGGCGCGGGCCTCCCGCTCCAAGCGGCGGCGAAGTTCCGCCTGGTTGCCCCCGCCGGTGGAGAGGATCGTCTTGAGCGCGACTTCCCGCTCGATCTTCGGATCGTGGGCACGATAGACAATGCCCATGCCGCCCTTGCCCACTTCGGACAAAAGAAGGTAGCGGCCGACCCGTACGGGTTCGTTCGACGCAAGTGCTTGCGCGGAGGAGGCCATCCGTCCCCCAACCTGCAAGCCCTCACCTGTCGGGATTGGTCGTCAGGATACTCCCGGAAGAAAACAATTTCAAAGGGTTAGGGCGCCGAAAGGGCCCGCATTAATAAGTTGGCCCCCGCGTGGAGGAGGACAGGCCCGGCGAGGTGCCCCCCCCGGTCCCGGGCCCAGGCGAAGAGAAGAGAGGGGAAAAAGACGTTGAGCCGCAAGGCCGTGCCGTACCGAAGCGCGTGGGCCAGGGCGAAGAGGAACGAGCCAAGGATGGCGCCGACGGGAAGGGAAAGGGAGCGCCAGCCGATCCGCCGGGGAAAGAGCCCCGCGAGACGGTGCTGGAGATAGCCCCGGAAAAACCACTCTTCCGGAATGGCGATGGAGAGGAACTGGGTCGCCACCACACCCGCCCATTCGGCGGGGTCGAAGGGGAAAGGAACTTCCAGCGGCCGCGGCGGCGGGATTCCGAGGCGTGCTCCGCCCGCCACATACCAAAAAAGGACGAACGGCGGAAAGACGAAGAAAGCAGCCTTCAGGGTCATGATGAGGGATTTGGAAAAATCCTGGGGCCCAAGCCCCAAATCCTGAAGCTCGATGCGCCGCTGGGCGTAGGGAACGAAGGGTAAATAAAGGAGCAAAGCGGTCAAGATGACCGGGTGATCGAGCCGGAGCGGCCCCACGCTCGCGCCAACGAGCGGTGCGGCGGCGGCCGCCAATACGGCCCCGGCCAGCAGGAACACCTCCGCCACCACCACCCGCCGGGGAAGGGGCGTCTTGCCCGAAGCCGAAGCTTCTTGCTGAGGTTTTTCTTCGGGCACCTTCATAAGACCTCCCCGTGCGCCGGGGCTCTTAGCCCTTCCAGGACACCCCTGGCAAAGCGCGCTTGGCTCACGGGTGGGCAAGGATTATCTTTTAGGGCGCTTTCCCCTAAAATTGGGGAAGAGGCCCCTGTTCAGGAACGTGCGCCGGCGGGGCGCACGCCCCCGATAAAAGCCCCGCCCCGAGGCTTCCCACTTCCGATGACCGACGACCCCTTACAGCCTTCTGGCTCCGTCCCGGGGCCGGACCCGGCGCCTCCTTCCGAAGAGCACGGACCGGGGCACCACCACGGCTTTCTCCTTCCGCCGGAGGAAAGGCATCCCTCGCCTTTCGACCGCTTGCGGAAACATGTGAATGCGCTTCTGGCAAAACTCGGCCTACGGGATGAAAAACCAGATTCCGGCACAGGAGAGGATTCGGGCGACCACCCAAAGGAGTTTTTCCTGGGACCCCCGGAGGGGGCCCATCCGCCCGATCAGCCGCCCCCCCTCCCCCCCAAGGAAATCCTCAAGCGAAGGGCGCTCCGGATCGCCCTCGTGGGGGGCGTCGCCGCCCTGTGGGTGGGATTCATCATTCTCCGCATCCTCTCCCACGATCTTCCCCGGATCGAAACCCTGGCCGACTACCATCCCTACACGACGACCTTCGTTTACGACGCCGACGGGAAGAAAGTCTGGGAGTACTTCAAGGAGCAGCGCACGGTCCTTAAATTCGAGGAAATCCCCGAACGGATGCGCCAGGCCTTCATCGCGGCGGAAGATTCCTCTTTCTACAGCCATCCGGGAATCGACTTCGTGGGAATCCTCCGGGCCGCGGTCGCCAACTTCCTGGCCGGCGAGATCAAGCAAGGCGCCTCGACCATCACTCAGCAGGTGGCCAGAAGCTTTTTCCTTACCCCCGAACGGCAACTCACCCGCAAGATCAAGGAGGCCATTCTCGCGTGGCGGATCGAGCGTTATCTCTCGAAGGACGAAATCCTCGCGCTCTACCTCAACCAGATTTATCTCGGGTCGGGCGCCCACGGCATCGCGGCGGCAGCCGAAACGTATTTCCGGAAACCTCTCGCCGAGTTGACCCTCGCCGAAACGGCGACCCTGGCGGGCGTAGCGCCACGTCCCTCCGCCTACGCGCCGAACGTAAACCCCGAAGCCGCCCGGGCGCGGCGGGAATACGTGCTCGCGCGCATGCTCGACAACGGGTTCATCACGAAAGCCGAACACGATGAAGCCCTCGCCGCGGAAGTGCGCGCTTTCCCGCGGCAGCTTCCCGAGGAACGCTGGCCCCACATGGCCTACCCCATGGAACACCTGCGCCAGGAACTCGTCGCGCTTCTGGGAGAAGAAGCTCTTTTCAGCGGAAGCCTGCGGGTCGTGACGAGCCTCAAGGAGACGGATCAGGTCGCGGCGGCGGACGCGCTCCGCGCCGGGATCGAGCGTCTCGACCAGGGCATCGGCTACCGGGGCCCCCTGAACCACTTCGAGGACGAAACGCAACGGGCCGACTGGCTCGCCATCGCCGAAGAAACGATCCGCAAATCCTGGGAAAAGCTTTCGCCACAGGAAGCTTCCAAGCCGCCGCTCGAGCCCGGCAAAACTTACGAAGCCCTCGTCACTGGATTCCTCCCCAAGTACACGGGCGTGGAACTCTCGCTCTCCGAGTCCCAGCGGGGGCAAATCGCCCTCGAGAACCTGGCTTGGGCCCGCGCTCCAAATCCCGACGTGCCGCCCGAAAAAGGCTTGATCAAAGACCCGCGCAAAGCGGTGGCCGTGGGCGACGTGGTGCTCGTGCGCGTCGTCTCGGCGGTGCTCAAGCCGCCGCCCGCCCCCCCCAAGGGGAAAAAGGGCAAAGCCCCCCCCAAGCCGCCGGCCCCCGAAGAAACGAAAGGACCGGCGGTCCCGGAATACGTCTACGAGCTTTCCCTCTTGCAGGAGCCGGAAGTCCAGGGAGCGCTCCTTGCCCTCGATCCCAAGACGGGCGCCATCCGGGCCATGGTGGGCGGTTACGATTTCAAGAAGAGCCCCTTCAACAGGGCCGTGCAGGCCTACCGCCAGCCGGGAAGCGCTTTCAAGCCGATTATTTTTTCCCTCGCCCTTCAGAACGGCTATACGGCCTCGACCACGATCCTGGATACGCCCGTGGTCCTCCCCGGCGAAACGGGCGAAGAATACTGGAAGCCCAAGAACTACGGGGACAATTTTCTTGGGAAACTCACGCTCCGCGAGGCCCTTGCCCGCTCGGTCAACACGATCCCCATCAAGATCCTGATGGAACTAGGGCCCCAGAAGACGATCCAGTACGCCCACGAGCTCGGCATCACCTCGGAACTCACCGAAGAACTCGTGCTCGCTTTGGGCTCTTCTTCCATCAGCCTTCTCGAACTCTGCCGGGCCTTCTCCGTGTTCGCCAACGGCGGCTACCGGATCGAACCCGCCTTGCTCGTCGAAGTCCGGGATGGCGAGGGGAAATCCCTCTATGAACGGCCGCCCCCCGTCGTCCCGCCTTCCGGGCTCCCCGAGAACTTGCCGCCCTATCTTCCGGCGCCGCCCGAAGGGGCCACTCTTCCCGAAGGACAGCCGCCCGCCGCCAACGGTACCGCCGCCGCCCCTGCTCCTGCGGCGCCCGCCGAAAAGCAGATGACGCCGGAGGAAAGGGCGCAACTCCTCCAGGCCGTCCCTGTGGAAGCCCGGGCGGCCGGACGCGTCATCTCGCCCGCCACGGCGTTCGTGGTGACGAATCTGCTCCGCGGCGTGATCCAGCACGGCACGGGCCATGAGGCCGTCGGGATCGGACGGCCGGCGGCCGGAAAGACGGGCACTTCGAACGACAACATCGACAACTGGTTCGTGGGTTACACTCCGAACCTGCTGGCGGGTGTGTGGCTCGGGTACGACGACCGCCGCACCCTGGGCCGGTTCAACGCGGGAGGGAACACGGCCGCTCCCATCTGGCTCTCCTACATGGAGAAATCGGTCCAAGGAGCGCCCATCGAGGATTTCCCTCAACCCCCAGGAATTATTTTCCGTACGGTGGACGCCAAGACGGGCCTCCTGGCCAATGAAAACACGCCCTGGAAGCTCGAACAGGCCTACATCGAAGGGAGCGAGCCCACGGAGTTCGCCCGGCAGGAAGGCGAAGTGGGCGTCGAAGATTTCTTTCACGTGGACGAGAGCCTCCAGGAAAATCCGGACGACGCTTCCATCTCGGCGGACGGCGGCGTGCCGGCGATTCCTTGACGCTCGGGGCGAAAACCGGCGGTGAAACGGTGAGAATGAACGGCTCAGAAGACGTGCTCGTCCGGGGACTCCTCCGGACGATCGACGCCCGGTTCGTGGCGTGCCGCGTTTCGAGTTCGGTGGGGGAAGCCTGCCGGCGCCACAGCCTCGAAGGAGCCCGGGCCCGGCTTGTCTCGGAAGCCATCGCCGGCTGCGTCCTGCTCGGATCGCTCCTCGACAAGGGCGAAAAATTCTCGCTCCAGATCAGCGCCCGGGGCGCCCTCCGATCGCTCCTGGCCGACATCGACGAGAACTGCCGCGTCCGGGCAGCCATCACGGCAGACGGAAGCGCCTCTTACGACGCCCTGGCCGGCTCGGAAGGTACGCTCGTCCTATCCCGGAGCAAGCCTTCGGGGCTTACCTATCAGGGAATCTGCCCGCTCCGAATGGGACACCTCCCTTCGGACCTGGCGATCCACTGCTCACTTTCCGATCAAGTGGAAACTTTCCTCGATACTTGGTACGAGCCACTCGAACAGGGACCGCTTACCGCGGGAGGGCTTCTCCTTCAGGCCCTTCCCGGAGCCGATCTTTCCGCCTTTGAAAAACTCCGGCGCTCCTTCGAGCAAGGGCATCGGGCCCTCGCGCCCGATCTTCCTAGCGACCCGGCGGCCTTCGTCTCCCGCGTGCTCGGCGATTTCGAGCCGCGCGTCCTTGTGACCAAGCCGCTACGCTTCGATTGCACTTGTTCGGCTGACCGCGTAAGCCGCGTGTTGCAAGCGCTTGGCGAGCAGGAAATCCGTTCCATCATTGCCGAGGAGCACGGCACGGAAGTCACCTGCCAATGGTGCGGAAAGCGCTATGATTTCTCCGAAACGGACCTCCTGGCCCTCCTCCCCTCGGATACGGTGAACTAGCCATGCCGAAAGTCCGCGCCGTTCTTTTCGATCTCGACGGAACACTCCTCGACGTCTCCGCTCGCTTCCACCGGGCTTTCAACGTCGCCCGGCAGGAGTGGCGCCTGCCCCACATGGCCTTGGACGATTTCCAATCCCGCTACGGGAAGGGAACGCTCACGCAGGACCTGCCCGGAAAGGATACGGGGCCGTTCTGGAAGAAATTCCTCGACGAATTCTCCCACAACCCCCTGCCCCACGCCGGAGAGCCCTATGAAGGCGTTCCGGCCATGCTGGGCGAACTCAAGGAACGGGGTCTGGGGGCCGCGGTGATCACGAACCGTTCCTCGGCCGCGAAACAGGTCCACGGAGAGCTCGAAGGCCTGGGGCTCTCATCCCACTTCGACATCGTCCTCTCCCAGGGGGATTTCAACTTCCGCCAAGGGGATTTCGGAAAAGACACCTCGCTTTATTCCAAGGAAACCATGATCCACCACGCCTGCGAGCACATCGGTGTGGCCCCGGGGGAAACCGTGATGGTGGGGGACCTCTTCACCGACATCCATTCGGGCCGGAAAGCGGGCTGCGCTTATACGATAGGGGTCCTGACGGGGGGAACGCCCCGCAAAGGGCTCGAACTCGCCGGGGCCCATCACATCCTGGAGAGCGCCCGGGAGGTTCTCTCCCTTCTTGGCCGGACCTCCGGCTGACGCGATCGCCACCCGCCGGGCCCATAGAGCAGATGGCCTAGTAAAAATTCTCTTTACAACCTCGCGGGGGCCGTGCTAATCGGTTGATCCGCGAGTCAATGAACAGCCGTTCGGATATGACCCGGACGGCCTTCAGGGCCCGCAGTTCCCCGGCACTTCCCGCGAAGGCCGGAGGCCAGAGGAAGGAGGGCGAAAAAAATGCCCCAGCTCAAACCCCAGGAATTTTTTAACAAGTGGGTCCCGGAAAAACTCAAGAGCCTCTCGGACATCACGTTCCCCGATCTCGGCGTCGAGATGCAGGTGATGGTGATCGGCCCGGGCGGCGGAGAATGGGTGCTCAAGAGCGCCAGCGGCAAGCCGCAAGTAACGGCCGGCAAGGCGGGCAACGCCCTCATCACGATGGCGACGACGACCGGCGCCTTCGACCTCTTCATGAAGCGCGCGGGCGATCAGCTCGACCAGGACTTCTCCAAGCAGGCCAAGATGATGACGAAGATGGCCCCCGACCAGGAGAAGGTGAACATGATCCGGGAGCAGCTCCAGGGGACCATGAAGTTCACCATCACGACGAACGACGGCCAGGAAGAGAGCGTCGCGGTGGGCTTCAACGGGATCGATTTCGACAGCCCCCGTTGCACGATCAAGACGACCGAGGCCGAACTCAACGAGATGCGCGAGATGAACATGCCCCCCCAGCAGGCGTTCATGGCCGGCAAGATCCGGCTCGAAGGCGACATGTCGCTCGCCATGCAGGCCGGCATGCTCCTGATGGCGCCGCAGTAAGACTTTTTACCGCTCCAAGCGAATCGGGCGCCCTGCGAGG
>JBFLVN010000169.1:0-8166 GCA_040758475.1 Bdellovibrionota bacterium | reverse complement strand
GTGACCTTCTTTACGGGAGGGGTGTTCGACGTTTCCCGGGACGGGAATCTGACGACGGACGTTTACGCCCGCGACCGGCTTGGTAGGACGACGAGCCTCGTGAGCTTGCGGCAAGACAATACCCAGGCGGGCGATTTGCCGAGCGACCTTTCCACGATGACGTACGACGGGAAAGTCATCGTTTTCCAGAGTAATGCGACGGATTTGCTTGGTCCTGGGAATGACTCCAACAGTTCTTACGACATTTTCGTCCGTCGCAATCCGGCGACGGATTCCTTCCCCTCTGGCGGAGTGGTGAACGAGATCGCGAGCCGGCAGGATACGTCCCTGGGGAATGGCGAGAGTGATTCCCAAACGGACACGGGCGCCGTCTCCGAGGATGGCCGTTTTGTCGCGTTTTCGACCTACGCGAGCAATCTCGAGACACCGGATCTGGATTTTGGACTCGATCAAGACGTTTTCGTCCGGGACCGCCTGACGAACCACACCGTTTATGTGAGCTACGACACCGCGTCCACCGTTCAGGGAAACGGCCAGAGCTACGATCCGGCCATTTCGGCCGACGGCCGGTACGTGGTTTACAGTTCTACGGCGAGCAACCTGCTGCCCGGAGACAGTGGAACTTATACGGACATCTATCTTTTCGATCTATTGGCGCGCCGGACGGAGCGGATCAGCGTTGGAATAGGGGGCGCGGAAGCCAACGGGGAGAACTACGACCCCGAAATTTCACCTGATGGCCGATTCGTTGTTTTCGAGAGTTTCGCCGGAAATCTCGCCCCCAACGATGCCAACGCGGATAACGACGTCTATCTCTACGACCGCGTTGCCGGGACCACGACGCTGGTGAGCGCCGACATGGTTGGAAACGCCGCCGGGAGCAGCCTGGAGCCGGTCGTTTCCTACGACGGGCGGTACGTGGCGTTCAAGTCCCAGAACGGCGGCATCGTTCCGGGCGATACGAACGGTGCTTACGACATCTTCGTCTGGGACCGGATCGCGGATCAGACGGAGCGGGTCAGTTTGCGTGATCCGTCGGCGGGCGGCGGGGAGACGCTGGCGGGCGCGGCGCACAACCCTTCCATCTCCTGGGACGGCACGATCGTCGCTTTTGAATCGCTGGCAGGCGACATGATCGCGAGCGGTACGACGCCGGGCCGCCGGCACGTCTACCTGCACGATCGCGCGACTCTTTCCACCATCCTGGCCAGCCGGACGGTTTCAGGAGCGGAAGCGGGCGGAGATTCCTTTTTCCCCTCTCTTTCCGGCGATGGAACGCTCGTCGCCTTCGAGACTTCCTCCGACCTGCTCGACGGCGGGGACTTGAACGGTCTTTCCGACATTTACGTGAGCGATCTCGTGTCTTTCGATGTGGCGCGAGTGAGTATCGATTCCGCCGAACCCAACGGCGGTAGCAACGGCCCCGCGATGGCCGCCAGCGGCCGCTACATCGCTTTCCGCACGGATGCGACCAACGTCGCGGGGACGGACACGAACGGGGCCGCCGACTTCGCCATCGTTCCCAATCCCTTGCCGAGCCCTCTCTTTCAGACGCGGCCGCCGGTCACGGCGGTCAACGGACCCCAGGCCGTGGCTTTGGGGGATATGGATAGAGACGGCAAGATGGATGCGGTTGTGGTGTTCTCCAGCGCCGCGAGCGGCCAGGTCTTTTATGGTGATGGCATGGGCAATCTCTCCGCCGGCCCTACCTTCGCCGCGACGGGTAATCCGCGGGGTGTCGTCTTGGCCGACTTCGACAGGGACGGAGACCTGGACATCGCGATTTCCTCCACCTTCAGCGGCTCCATCGAACTGGCCCGCAACGACGGTGGGGGCACGTTCACCGGGGTAGCCGGGCCGGCTACCGCTGGAAACCCCTGGGGGATCGCGGCGGCCGATTTCGATGGGGATGGGCGCGTGGATATCGTCGTCGCCAGGGAAGCCTCGAATACCGTCGAAATCTTCCAGAACCAGGGGGGGATGACCTTCGCGAGTATGACTAACTTCGCCTTGGGCGGCAGTGTCAGCGGCGCCGCCAGGGACGTGGTGGCCGGCGATTTCGACCGGGACGGGAGGATGGATTTTGCCGCCACGAACGGAAACACGATGGACCGGGTGGAAGTCTATCTGGGCAATGGAACCTTCGGCTTTGCCGCCGCCCCGTTTTCGCCTTTCGCCACGGGCGGCGATCCCAACGAACTCGAAGCGGCGGATTTCGACGGTGACGGCATTCTGGACCTCGCCATCACGAACGGTTTCGATGGGAATGTGACGGTCGCTTACGGAGATGGAACCGGCGCCTTTATTTATGGCGCTCCCAATACATTCCCGACCGGTGCGGGGCCCTACGCCCTTGTGGCGGGTGATTTCGACAAGGATGGATACCCGGACCTGGCGACGACGGGCCAGAGCAGCAACGACGTTTCCATCCGCCTCGGTTTCGCCAGTGCCCCGCCTTCCGGAACGCAAGATCCCGATACGCCTTATTTCGTGGGGAACAATCCGGTGGGTCTGGCCACGGCCGATCTGGACCAAGATGGAGCGTTGGATCTGGTTCTAGTCGAGCAAGGTTCCGATGGCCTGCGGGTGCTTCTCAACACGACCCCTTCCGATCCACCGCCTTCCTATGCGCCCGCAGCCAACTACCTGACGGACGATGCTCCCATCGATGCGGCCCTGGGAGACTTCAATCGGGACGGCAAAATGGACGTGGCGGTGGCGTGCAATTTGGGTTTTGATTCGAGAGTGAGTTTCGGCAACGGCTCGGGCGGATTGGTGCTGGGCCCGCAACTGGCCGTTCCGAGTTTCCCCTTGTCCATAGCTGCCGCGGACGTGGATAACGACGGCGACATGGACGTGCTCACGGGCGTGGATGCTTCTGAAATCCGGACCCATCTCAACAACGGAACGGGCGCGTTTTCCCCGGCGGGAACCTGGACCGGCATTACCGGCGCTTGTTCCCTCTGTTATCCCCACTATCTCTTAACCGCCGACTTCAACCGGGATGGTGACATGGACGTCGCCGCGGTTCTGCAGGATGACAGCATGGTCGCGATCTTTACGGGGGATGGTTCGGGAAGCGGGTCCTACACGCAGCAAGCGGACGTGATTTTGCCCGGGGGAACCAACCCCGGGCGGTTCGCCACCGCCGATCTGGACCGGGATGGCATCTTGGACCTGGTGATTCCCGGCGTGCTGAACGGCCAGATTTACGCCTACAAAGGCGATGGCCTTCCGTCCCCCGGCTTTACGCAATTTCTCGCTTCACCTTTTACAGCAGGTGATCCGCGAGCTGTGGCGATCGCCGATCTTGACGGAGACGGGAAGCTCGATCTGGCCGTGGCTAGCGGCTCGGGAACGGGCGTATACGTGTTCCTCGGGGATGGCACCGGCAATTTCGGTCCGTCTTCCAATTACGGCGGCGGAAACGGCTTTAGCGACGTAGTGGCCGTTGACGCCGACCGGGATGGCGATCTGGACCTTTTCGCCGCGCGGTTCACCACCGATGGATTGCAGCCGCTCTATAATGATGGCACTGGGGTCTTCTCCGTGGGAACTTTCGTATCCGGTCTGGCCGATCCCCGGAAAGTTCTCGCGGTGGATTTGAACCGGGATGGCCGTCCCGACGCCATAACCCCTAGCAACGGGGGTGGAATGATCTCCGTCTTCTTGGAACAATAGCGCCGAAGGTTTTTTTATATATGACGGCGATCAGATTCATTTGAGGCGCCCTTTTGATTTAAAAATTTCAGGATAAAAGCGTGATTTCGGCAGAACTTCTGAAGTAATCTCTCGCCGGATGGGCGGGGGTGTTTCCAGTGCAAGAAATTCTCGACAAGCTCTTTAAGGACATCCGCCGGGAGGTGTTGGGGCTCCTCACCGCCCCCATCCAGGGTGGTTCCCACCTTTATTGGCTTTTTCTCCTGATTTTTGTCGGGTTGTCGGCGCTTTCTTATTGGCGGTATGAAAAAAAGGACGATCCTTTTTCGCTCAAAAGCTTCTTGAGCTGGCTGTTTTCCAAGAAAGTCTATTTTCATCCCTCGGCCATCGTTGATTACAAGGTGATTGTGGCTGCCGCCGTGATGGGGCCTTTGTGCTCCCTTCTGTTCGCCGGGGTGAGTTCTTACCTGGCCGTCGGAGTGAGCAAAGGGCTTGTCGCTTTTTTCGGGCCGCCTTCCAATCAGGCCCCTTGGACGCCCTGGTCGATCCTTTTTGGAACGGTGGCCCTCGGGATGACCATCGATTTTACGACTTACCTCGCCCACATGATCCATCACCGGGTGCCGCTCCTCTGGGAAATCCACAAAATCCACCACTCCGCCGAAGTGCTTACTCCCATCACTCTTTTCCGGAAGCACCCGCTTGAAGAGCCGCTTTTTTCCGTGATCGCCGCTCCCATCCTGGCCTTGTTTCAGGGGGTGATCGCTTATCAGTTCGCTGGGAAGATGACCCTCGTGACCCTTTTCGGCGGGAATTTCATCTATTCCCTTTTCCGCTTCGCTGGGGCGAACCTGCGGCACTCCCACGTCTGGCTTGCCTGGCCGCCGTGGCTCTCGCGCATCTTCCTCAGCCCGGCACAACATCAGATCCATCACAGCGTGGACGAGAAGCACCTCGACAAGAATTACGGCGAGATTTTCGCGATCTGGGACTGGCTCTTCGGGAGCCTCTACGTTCCCAGGAAAAAGGAGAATCTCGTCTTCGGAATCGGGAAGGGGATTCCCCAGGAATATCCGACCTTGCTCGACGTCTATTGGGTGCCGCTTCGGAACATGGGGCGGATGGTTTTCAGGAGAAAGCCGGAATTGGCGAAGCGCCCCCGCACCTAGTCAGCCCTTCACGATCACCGCTGCCACGGTGGCCAGCACGCAAGCCAGCAGTACCCAGCGGATGGCCCGCTCATCAGCTTTGAGGGCATAGCCGACGCCCAGGCGCGAACCCACGACGGTTGCGACGGCCAGGATCGCGCCGGGGGCCCAGAGTACTTTTCCCGCCAGCAGGAAGATTCCAAGCGGCACGATGCCGAAAACGCCCGAGAGGAAAATTTTAAGGGCGTTGGCCCGGAGGAGGTCGTACCGCAGGATGGGACCCAGAATGAGAAGAGCAAGAAAGCCAACGCCCGCCTGGGCGAAACCCGCATAAAAACCCAGTAAGAAGAGCCAGAGGATGGCGTCCGGCCGCTCCCGGAGGGTCTTGGGGATCACCCCCGCAGGCGGCGAAAAAGAAGCGGGGCGCAGGATCATGAGAAGGCTCATTCCCACCATGGCCGCCAGGAGGATGGGCTTTAGAAGGTCCGCCGGAAGGGAGGATGCCAGGAGCGATCCTCCCGCGGCCCCCACGGCCGTGGGGGCGAGGAGGAGGCTGGCCGCCTTCACCTCGAATTTCCCCGCCTCGTGGAATCCGAGGACCGTGGAAATCGACTGGGCTAGTACGGAGACCCGGTTCGTTCCGTTGGCGTAGTCGGCGGGCAGTCCCAGCAGCATGAGGGCAGGAAGGGTGAGGAGCGAGCCTCCCGCCGCCAGCGTGTTCATGAACCCTGACCCCACGCCAGCAACCACGAGGAGAAAAAGATTCAGCGGAGAGAGATCGGCCATCGGGTCCTTCCGGAAAAATCGGGGAAGCGGCGGGAAGCGAGCGGCGGCTATTCGCCGGCCACGATTCCATAATTGTCGAGCAGGATTCCCACGGCCTTGCGGTAGCGGGCCAGGGAGATGTTGTAATCGGAAACCGCCCGGGCCCGGCTTGCGCGGGCGAGGTTGTGGTTTTCCTCTTGTTCCAGGACGTCGAGCCCCGTCGAAAGGCCCACTTCGTAGCGCTTCCTCTCGGCGTTGAGGTTCTCTTTGGCCAGTTCGACGCCGATCTCCGTGGTACGAAATCGTTGCCGGTCCGTAAGCACGCTTCGGAGGGCCGAGCGGACTTCGAGGAGAACGGTCTGGTCCAAAAGTTTAAAATTTTCCGTCGCGATCTGCTCGTCCAGGATCGCCTTCGTGAGCTGCGACCGGGCCGTCCGGTTGCCCAGGGGGATTGTCAATACTCCGGATACTTTCCAGTAGGGGGCATTGGCATTGAGAATGTCATCGTAGGCTCTTCCAAAGCTACCATTAAATTGGCTGTTCAGCGCGTTGAGAGCGTTTTCTCTGTCCTGATCGCAACTATCATCCAGATCGTCGTCAGCCTCACACGTTTTGGCCTTTCCCCCGAGACCAGAGAGGCCTCCTTCGATGCTCACGTCGAACTGAGGAAGAGTGGCATTTTGGGCCGTCCGATGGGTCGTATCGAGTTGCTCGAAAGTTAGGCGGGCGACTTCATATTCAGGCCTTCTCGATCGGGCCATTTTAACGGCCGAATCGGCGTCCAAGAGCATAGCCGATTCTTCCGGGGCTTCTTCCACGGTTCGGATGCGGGCGTTTAATTGAACGTTGTCCCGGGTCATTCCGATGAGCTTTTTGAGGGTGTCTTCCGCGACGCCGAGCTGATTGCGGGCGATGAGGACCTTTTCTTCCCGCTGGGCCGCCCCTTCCCGGGCTTGGGTGAGGGCGATGGGGGGATCGAGTTTCACTTTCACCCGGTTTTCGGCCGCCCGCACGAGGTCCTTGGCGACTTCGAGAGACTCTTGTTGGTTCTTGAGATTTTCGATAGCGAAAGCCAATTCCCAATAAGCTTCGATGGTGGCCAGAATTCGCTCGGAGATTTTATTCTCGTAGTTTTCAGTTTCAATCTGCCTTTCAATCCGGGCGATTCGAATGCCACCCATAGTGACACCCAAGCCGAAGCCTTTTAGAAGGGGTTGCGTGAGGCTGGCACTGACTGTCGCGTTGTATTCTGGAGAAAACAAGACAAAGCCGCTCTCTGACGTGCTGCGCTGATGCAATGCGGAAAGGCTGTACTTCGTTCCGGTCGGTAGCAGCCCACTGAGGCTCATGTTCAAATTAAACGCCGTTTCATCGATAATGGGATTGGCGACGTTAAAAGTATTTGGTTGAATATTTTTTGCATCTCGGTAATCGGTGCTGACGGTCAAAGTCGGGTCCAGGATTCCCAGCGATTCATTCACGCCTGCGATGGCTTGCCGGAGTTCGAGGCGGCTCAGGGCGATTTCTTCGTTGTTTTCGAGGGCGAGGTCGATCGCACGCTTCAGATCGAGGACGAGTTCTCCGCCGCCTTCCCCGAAAAGCTGTTGGGTCTGGGCTTCACCGGAAGCGGCGGGCGGTTCTTCGGCCGGAACGCTGGGGGCCGCAAGGCCAAGAACCAGGAGGCTGAGCAAAAGACCGTGTCGGAGGGTGGCAGAACGCATGGTGGTTAGATGCCTCTGGCCCGGGCCGCGTTCTAGTAGCATTTGAAGCCGGGCAGGGGCACCTTAGAGGGGGCCCCTTCCGGCGTCAATGCTATCTCACGCGCCGCGTCACCAAAACCTCTAGTGCTATTAGCGGGTTACAAGTTTTCACTTGAAAAATGACTCGTCCGTCAGTAAAAAGGAAACGCTGTTTGTCTAGGTGACCGCAGCGTCACCACAAAATCAGGAGGGTTCCCCCCATGGCTATGGACCTCGAAAAGATGCTGGAGCGCTGTCACAAGGGCCAGTGGAACGTGAGCGACTTCGACTGGTCGAAGAAGCCCATCCCCCTTTCCAAGGAAAAGGAAATCAAGGTCTGCTCCTATTACGCGAACATGGAATACATCGAGCGCCTCGCGGGGGCTCTCTTCCTCTCCCTTTCCAAGCGCTTCGAAGACCCCACGCTTCGTGGCATTTACGAGACCTTCGTGGCCGATGAAATCCGCCACAGCCACGCGGCGGCCAGACTGATGGACTATTTCGACGTCCACCACTACCAGATCTATTCCCCGAGTCCGTTCCTTCTCCGTTTCATGCCGTACTTCACGCGGGCCATTGAGTCGCTCAATCCCGCTTTCGCCAATGCTTACATCCTGGGCGGTGAACTGGTGCTCGACATCGCCCTTCTCCGGTCGCTGAACGAGTACGTGGACGATCCTCTTTCCCAGGCGGTCGTGGACAAGATCAACCAGGACGAATCCCGCCACCTGGCCATGGACTATTTTATGGCCGAGTATTGCTCCAAGAACCGGATGGGGCGCTTCCAGGGAGATAAGAAGAAATTCTGGCAGAACCTGGATTTCTGGGGCGTGACGGTGTGGGGCCCCCCGTTC
>JBFLVN010000168.1:0-8184 GCA_040758475.1 Bdellovibrionota bacterium | reverse complement strand
TTGAACATCGGCCTGCGGGGTACGCCCCGGATCGCCACTTCGCTACGGGAAGAACGGGAGCGGGAGCGCCGCGAGAAGGAATTGCCCCCGGAGGAAAAACCCACGGGCCCTCCCGGGCCGCCGGGGCACAAGGACGAACTGCAAGAAGAAAAACCGCCGCAATCTCAGGATCGGCCGGTCGAAGGAGAGCCCGCGGAGCCTTCGGAGCCCAAGGAGCGGGAATTCGAATGGAGTGGCGGCGATTCTTCGTTTCACTTTACCTTGGGCGCTTTTGGCCAGGCGCCAATGGATTTCGATGTTCCGGTGGCGGCCTTCGGCGGGCTTTCTCTTGGAATCGGGGGAGAGGACGTGGAGTTCGATGTGGACGTCGCTTTTGGCGATGCCCGCCGATACGCTTCCGGTATTTTCGTTATTGGCCTGCGGCTTCGTGGGTATATGGGGGGAAGCATCGAGAACGGCGAAGAAGTAATCCGGCCCTATCTCGTCGCTGGCTTTTGGGGGGTAGAGGGCTTCAACCGGTATGATTTTAATGGAGATGCAATTTCAGATGAAATCGTGTCGCTTGGGTTCGATCTGGGATTGGGCTTGGAAGCCCGGGATGCGGATTCCCGGTCTGCTTTCTTCCTGGAAATCCTCTACACCGCCGTCGAAGAAGAATTCGTCTACATCGACGATCCTATAAACTTCGCCCATACCCTTGGTCTTCGGGGTGGCGTCCGCTGGCGGTGGCCGTGATCCTTTCGCATTGAATAGGGCTGTATAAGCCACCCTTGCACTCCTGCCAACTTAGTTTACACTCGGGCCGCCATGACCAAGGTTGTTGCGGCCGCCTGGGCCCCCGATATGGGGGCCTACCTCCCCCGTGTCGCCGTTCCTCCGCCGGAACCGGCCCAGGAGCGCTACCTGCGGGGTATCCGCTTCCGGCTGCTTGCGGTTTCCATCACATTTCTGGCCGTCCTCGTTCACAACCGGGTTTTCCTGGAAGGCCGCAAGTTCGTCTACGTCCTGCTCATCCTCCTCAACCTCCTGGACAACGCCTTCGTCTACTACCTGATCTACCGCGGTTTCCTGGTCGAATTCCTCTCCTACGTGCGCCTCACCCTCGACGCCTACGCCATCACGGTAGTCTGCCACTTCACGGGTTCGGTCACCTCCGTGACCCCCATGGCCTACGTGCTCCTCATCTGTGCCACGGCCGTTTTGAGCGATCGCCGCCACACGATGTATTGTGCCTGGGCCTGCGTTTTCGCCTACATCGTCCTCCTCTGCCTCGAATATACGGGGGTTCTCGCCTACGCCACGCTCGTTCCCGATTTCCGCATTCTCCCCCAGGAGAAGCTCTTCGCCATGGCGACGAGTGCGGTGTTCGTCCCGCTCCTCTTGTTCCTGACGGCCATTTTGATTTCGGACGTCGCCGAGGGGATGCAGGAGCGGGAGCGGAACCTTCGGAACGCCCACGACGACCTGCGCCGGGCGTCGGCCGACCTCGTAGCCGCCCAGGCGCGGCTCGCCCGTTCGGAAAAACTGGCATCGCTTGGCACCCTCGTGGCGGGCGTGGCCCACGAACTCAACAATCCGATCGGCTTTATTTCGAGTAACCTTGAAGTCCTCGAAAGCTACGCATCCCGCCTCGAACGCTTTGCCGACGCGCAGGTGCCGGAGGAGCGGGAAAAAATCGCCCGGGAACTGCGCATCCCCTTCATTCGGGAAGAGCTTCCGGCCTTGCTGGCCGACTGCAAGGCGGGCGCCCGGCGCTGCCACGAGATCGTCGACAGCCTCCGGGATTTCTCCCGCCCGGCCCTCCAGCAATCCCGCGAAGTCCTTTTGGAAGACACGCTCGAACAGTGCCTTCGCCTCGCCAACCTTCAGATCAGGGACCGGGTGGAAATCCGCAGGGAATACGGCCTTAGATCGCCGGTCCGGTGCATCCCGGGCCAGCTCGCCCAGGTCTTTACGAATCTGATCCTCAACGGCGCCCAGGCGATCGAAGGGAAGGGGACCATTACGGTCGAAACCGGCCGCCTCTCGGGAAAAGACGTCTTCGTGCGCGTGACGGATAGCGGCCGGGGAATCCCTCCCGCCGATCTGGCGCGGATTTTTGACCCCTTCTTCACGACGAAGGAGCCGGGTCAGGGTATGGGGCTCGGGCTCGCGATCAGTTACGGCATCGTCGAACAGCACGGCGGCCGGATCGAAGTGGAAAGCGAAGTCGGGCGGGGCAGCGCGTTTACGGTGGTCCTTCCGGAACGGGGCGCCGGGGAGGGGGTGCCGTGAGCCAGCCCACCCTCCACAAGGTGCTCGTCGTGGACGATGAGCCGGGCATTCTCTCCGCCCTGCGGCGGACGCTGCTCGAAGATTACATCGTCCTGGCCGCGCCTTCGGGCGAGGAAGCCCTCGAACTCCTGCGCCGCAACGAAGACATTTCCGTGATCCTCACCGACCAGCGCATGCCCGGCATGTCGGGGGCGGAGTTTTTGGAAAAATCCGTCGATGTTTCGCCCGATTCCCAGCGGGTCGTGCTCACGGGCTATACCGACATGGAAGACGTCGTGCGGATGATCAACGCGGGGAAGGTGGACTACTACCTCACCAAGCCCTGGGAGACGAACCACCTCAAGGTGGTCCTGCGCCGTTCCTGCGAAACCTGGCAGCTCGAACGGGAGAACCGGCGCCTCCTCTACGAACTCCAACTCGCCCACTCCCAGCTCCAGAAAGAGAATCTCGAACTAAAGACCGAAGTGGCGGGCCGTTTCTCCTTCCAGGGGATCGTGGGCACCTCCCGCGCCATGCGGGAGACTTTGGATTTCCTCCGCAAGGTGCTCGTGACGGAGACGACCGTGCTGCTCCTGGGCGAAACGGGTTCGGGCAAGGAAGTGCTCGCCCGCGCCCTCCACTACGCCGGGCCCCGGGCCCAGCGCCCCTTCGTCGCCCAGAACTGCGCGGCCCTGGCCGAAAGCCTCCTCGCCTCGGAACTCTTCGGCCACGTCCGGGGTTCCTTCACCGGCGCCGTGCGGGACAAGAAGGGCCTCTTCGAGCAGGCCGACGGGGGGACGATCTTCCTCGACGAAATCGGGGAAGTCTCCCTCGGCTTCCAGCAACAACTCCTCCGTGTTCTTCAGGAAGGGGAAATCACCCCCGTGGGCGGGGAAAAGACGATCAAGGTGAACGTGCGTGTCGTTGCCGCGACGAACCGGGATTTGGAAGCCGAAGTGAAGGCCGGCAGGTTTCGCGAAGACCTCTACTTCCGCCTCGCCGTTTTTCCGATCCGTGTCCCGCCGCTTCGGGAACGCAAGGAAGACATCCCGCTCCTCGTCGATCATTTCCTGGCGCAACTCGGCGGCCGCATGGGAAGGCCGGGTGTCGGCATGAATCCCGACGCCCTCGAACGCCTCGCCGCCTGGCGCTGGCCGGGGAACGTCCGGGAACTCGAAAACGAAATCGAACGGGCCCTCGTCCTCGTGGAACCCGGCGGGACGATCGGCCCCGACCTGCTCTCTCCCAAGCTCCTCTCCGCCCCGGTGGAGAGCGCCGCCCCCCATCCCTCCAATGGCGGGGCCGCCCCCTCGGGCGAGGCGGAAGTGGGGACGCTCGCCTCCCGTTTCGTGGACAAGGGCCGCGAGATCAAGGACGTGGTGGAAGAACTCGAGCAAGCCATCCTTCACGAAGCGATCCGGCGGTTCGAGGGAAACAAGGCGCGCATCGCCAGGGCCCTTGGCCTCTCGCGCATGGGGCTCGACAAGAAACTCGGCCGCTACGGTATCGGGGTGGCGCGCGGCCCCTCCGGCGCCGAAGAGGATTCGGAGTAAGCCGCGAAGCGTTCCCGGCGAGTCTTTTCGATGTCCAATCCCGCCCCCAACCGCTGCCTTTCCCTTTCCATCCGGGAGATGACGCCGGACGATCTGGATGAGGTCATGGCCATTGAACGGGCGTGCTTTTCCATGCCCTGGTCGAGAAGCTTTTTCGAGAGGGAAATCGCCCTCCAGTTCTCCATTACCCTGCTGGCGCGCCTGGAAGACGAACCGGAGACTCCCGCTGCGGGATACATCGTGATGTGGTTCGTGGCGGACGAGATGCACGTCCTGAACGTTGCCGTAAACCCCGAACACCGGCGCCGGGGAGTGGGGCGGAAACTCATGGAAGAAGCCCTCCGCTGCGCGGCGGAACGCAAGAGCGCCCAGGTCGTCCTGGAGGTGAGGGTTTCGGGCGCGGCCGCCCAGGCGCTTTACCGTTCGCTCGGGTTCGAGCCCATCGGCATGCGCAGCCGCTACTACGCCGACAACGGCGAGGACGCCATCGTGATGGCGAAGAAGCTGTCAGATTCCTGAATTATCACTCGGTGACCCCCAGCAGCGTTTTCACCCGGGAGAGAAAGTGGCTCGCGGGGGCGGGTTTTCGCAGGAAGGAAGTCGCCCCTTCCCGGTAGGCGGCTTCCTCGATGTCGGAGGCCGAGTAGAGGAGCACGGGGATTCCCTTTCCCCAAGGCGTGCTTCGCAGGTGCTTGAGCCCATCCAAGCCCGTCGCTCCGGGCATCATGTGGTCCAGGACGACGAGGGAGGGCTTCGAGCGCTCGATATCCAGGAGCGCCTGCCCCACGCTCGGCCAGCCGGCGACCTCGGTTCCCGGGATTTTCTCGATGATGCGCCGAAGGAGAGTGAGGGTGGTGGGATCGTCTTCACAAATGACCACTCGATAACGCGACATAACAAAACAATTATAGCATTTTTGCAGCGCCCTGCACGAACATTTTTGGAATTTAATGCTTCCCGGCCGCCGCTGGACGAGACTTAAAGAAGCGTGTTACAGAGCCGCGCCGTGAGCGTTTTCCGTCCCAACGCCGTTCTCCAAAGGACACGCCTCCTCTCGGGCGAGGCGGGCGTCCGGGGCGCCCTTTACCGAAGTGAAATCCGGCTGGAGAACGCCCCTCGCCAGGTGGCGCCGGGCCAGTTTTTCATGGTCCGGGCGTCCGGGGGTGGGAGCGACCCCCTTCTTCCCCGGGCCCTTTCGGCCCTCGATTACGATCCCCGCCGGGGTGTCCTTCATGTCTGCTATCGCCTTTACGGGGCGGGGACCGCCGCCCTCGCGGCGCGAAAGCCCGGGGAAAGGCTCGAAGTCCACGGGCCCTATGGGAATGGCTTCGACCTGTCGGAACCCCAGAAGAAACAAACGATCGTACTGGTGGGTGGGGGCGTGGGTGTGCCGCCGCTCTATCTCCTGGCCAAGGAGCTTTCCAAGAAGCACGAAGTCCTTCTCTTTCAGGGGGCCAAGGCGGCGGCCGAACTTCTCCTCGTCCCCGATTTCCGCCGCCTGGGCGTCAAAGTCCACGTGGCGACGGACGATGGTTCCAAGGGATTTTCGGGCAGGGTGGGGGAACTCTTGGGCGAGCATCTTTCCAAACTTGCTGCTCTTCGGCCCGCGCCGATTATCTATGTCTGTGGCCCCCATCCCATGATGAAGGACGTGGCCGCGCGCTCGAAGGCGGCGGGGCTTGTTTGCCGAGTGAGCCTGGAGGAGAAAATGGCCTGCGCCACGGGGATTTGCCTGGGGTGCGTGGTCCTTACGGAGAAAGCCGGAGCGAAGAAATACGTCCCTAGCTGCACCCAGGGCCCGGTCTTTGATGCCTGCGAGGTGGTCTGGTGAAACGCCGCCAATCCGCCAAACCGGCAAAGAGTCCGAAGGCCCCGGCGCCCGATCTCTCCGTCAAGGTGGGAAAGTTATCCCTTCGCAATCCCATCCTGGGTGCCTCGGGGTGTGTGGGATACGGCGAAGAACTGCTTGAATTTTTCAATCCCGAAAAGATCGGCGGGATCGTCGCCAAGAGCATTTCCCTAAAACCGCGCCTTGGAAATCCCACGCCCCGGATCGTGGAGACGGCCTCCGGCATGCTCAATTCCATCGGAATCCAGTCGGTGGGGGTCGAATCGTTCTTGAAGGATCACGTCCCCCACATCGCCAAGTACGACACGGCCTTTGTGGCGAGCATTTTTGACGAGCGGGAGGATGATTACTGCGAACTCGCCCGCATCCTGGACAAGGAAGAAGCCATCGACGGGATCGAGGTGAACCTCTCTTGCCCCAACGTGGAGCGGGGAGGGATCACCTTTGGTGTCGAACCCGCCCTGGCCGCATCCCTGATCGAAAAGGTTCGCAAAGCCACGTCCAAGCCCCTTTGGGCCAAGCTCTCGCCCAACGTGACCGACGTTCGCGTGATCGCCCGCGCCTGCGTGGATGCCGGGGCCGATGCGCTTTCCCTCATTAACACGATCACATCCATGGCCATCGATTGGCGGGCGAGAAGGCCCATTTTGGCCCGGAACACGGGTGGCCTTTCGGGGCCGGCCATCAAGCCCGTGGCCCTTCGGATGGTGTCCCAGGTCCATGAGGCCCTTCCCGAAGTCCCACTTGTGGGCATCGGCGGCATCGCTTCCGGCGAGGATGTCTGCGAGTTCCTCGTCGCCGGCGCAAGCGCCGTCCAGGTGGGGACCGCCAACTACGCCAACCCCCGCGCCCTTCCAGTTCTCGTGGAGGAGCTTTCCGATTGCCTGCGGGCGGAGAAGATCGCCCGGGCGGCGGATTTGACCGGCACGCTCCGCCTCAATTCCGTTCCAAGCGCCCATTAAACTTGCTTCATCCGGGGCTTCGTATCTTGACCCCGGGTTTCCAAATGAGCATTTTGTCCTTGTGGGCGCGTGCTCGCCGTGTGTGCTTGTACGCGCCAAGGGAGTTCAACCGATGTTTTTCAACTGGATGAAGACGGCTGTTTTGCTCGCCCTTCTCTCGGGCTTGCTTCTGTTCGTCGGAAATTACTTGGGCGGCCAACAGGGTCTCACAATCGCCCTGGGCATGGCATTCCTGATGAATTTCGCGAGCTACTGGTTCTCCGACAAGATCGTCCTGGCCATGTACGGCGCCAAGCCGATTTCCGAGACGGACGCGCCGGGCCTGCACAAGCTCGTCGAGGAACTCTCCGCCCGGGCCGGGATTCCCAAGCCCCGCCTTTATCTCATGCAGACCCACGTTCCCAACGCCTTTGCTACGGGGCGGAATCCCGCTCACGGCGTCGTGGCGGTGACGACGGGCCTCCTTCAGACCCTGGACCGGCGGGAACTGGGCGGCGTCCTGGCCCACGAGCTTTCCCACATCAAGCACTACGACACGCTCATCGCCACCATGGCGGCGACGATTGCGGCGGCGATTTCTTACCTCGGCCACATGCTTTATTTCTTTGGCGGCCGTGGCGGAAGCGACCGCGATGACCGGCCGAATCCGGGGATTGCGTTGGCTATGATGATCGTGGCGCCGTTTATCGCGGGGCTCATTCAAATGGCCGTTTCCCGGTCCCGCGAGTATGCGGCCGATGAGCGAGGCGCCCGGATCGCGGGTGAGGCGGGGGCCCTGGCCAGCGCGCTCCGCAAGCTCCAGGCGGCTGCCCATGCCCGCCCCTTCGCGGGGGCCCAGGCGACGGAGCATCTTTTTATCGTGAACCCCTTCCGTGGCCTGCGGGGATTCCAGCTTTTCTCGACCCATCCCTCGACCGAAGAACGTGTCCGGCGCCTCGAAGCCCTGGCCGCCGAATTGGGCGGGTAAGGGCCGGTGATTTGGGCCGTCGGCGCCACGCAGTGCGTTACGAAAAAGTTTGATCCGGCCTCGTTTCAGCCCTTGACAATCTCTCCGGCCCTTCGCTAAGTGGGGCGCAGACGGGCACCAGTGGAAGTTTTTCTTCTTTACGGGTCCGGCGCCTTTATCGAAAGTGAATTTGTTCCAACATGGCAGAAATTCGTGACGGCCTGAAATACTCCGACCGCCACTTCTGGATCGAAGTCGAAGACGATTCGACCGTCCGCGTGGGCTTGACCGATTACGGCCAGGCGCAGCTAGGCGAAGTGGTCGGGGCGACCCTTCCTTCCGAAGGGGACGCCATCGAGGCGGACACCGCGGCGGGGGAAGTCGAGGCGGAGGAATCCTCCACCGAGATCATCTCGCCCCTTTCCGGGACGATCCTTGAAGTGAATGGCGACCTGGAGGAATCCCCCACCCTGGTGAACGAGGACCCCTACGGGGATGGCTGGCTCTTCCTCCTCCAGCTTTCGGACCCCGAGGAGCTCGAAGACCTCCTGAGCGCCGCGGAATACGAGGAATTCCTCCAGAGCGAAGAAGAAGAAGACGAAGAGGACGAAGAGTAACGCG
>JBFLVN010000167.1:0-8191 GCA_040758475.1 Bdellovibrionota bacterium | reverse complement strand
GAAGAGAAAACTCCAAGGGGATTCAAGAAACCGGGATCCCCTCTCCTCTCCGTTCCCTGATGTGGGAAGAAAGAAAAGAACGCCCGCGGCCACGGCCACAGCTCCCGCGAGCTGTCCTAAAAGCGCGCTTCCCGAAAGGACCAGGAGGATAGCCGCCGCCCCACTCGTGCCCGAGGCAACGGGCAGAGCGCCGGAAGGCCATTTTGCCGCAAGCCGGTCTCCAGCCCAGGCGACCCCGAGCAGGGCCACTGCTACCAGAGCCGTGACGGAGAGCCCCGTGGCGATTCCCCAGGAATGGGCAATGAGGGGACGAAGAAGAAATCCCGAAAAGAGCCCGGCACCCAAAACGCGGAAAATCCACCGGACCGGGAAACGCCCCCGTTCAAAGGGGAGAAAGTCGATGAACGCGGCCGCAAGCGCCGCAAAAGGAAGCCACTGGGTTGAATCGACGGGGGGGAAGGGCGGCGGCGCACGAAGTGCCATGTCCCCCGCCACGTAACCCAAGGCGATGGCGAGCGAGCGCCCCCGTTGCCGCCCGGCGACCCGCGCAAGGAACCAACCCGCCAGCAAAGAAACCCCCGCGGGGAGGAGGGCTCCGCGAACAAGCGCCTGGGCGATCACGGAAACCTCCTTCCCGAAGGGTTAGGAGAATAGGAGAAACGGTTATTGCTTGAGAGCTTCGACGGATACGAGAAGTGTTACTTCATCACCGCTCGGACCGATGCTGTAGGTCATTCCGAAATCGCTGCGTTTGATCGTGAAGGTGGCTTCCCCGCCAGCGCGGTTGTTGCCCCAAGGGTCTTTCCCCTCACCGGTCTTGGTGAAAACGAAGGAAAGAGGCTTGGTTACACCGTGCATCGTGAGGTCGCCGGTAATATCGAAAGTATTGGCGCCGGTCTTCTTGACGCTTTTACTCTTGAACGCGATGACCGGAAATTGCTTGGCGTTGAAGAAGTCGGGCCCCCGTAGGTGATCGTCCCGTTTCTGGTTGGCCGTATCGATGCTGGCGGCCTGGATTTCGATGTCGATAGAGCTCTTGGAAGGATCCTTGTCGTCGAAAACGATCTTCCCGGAAATATCGTTGAAGCGGCCGTAATTATTCGTCATCCCCAGGTGATTAACCTTGAAGACGACGTAGGTATGGACGGAATCGATCTTGTAGGTATCCGCTGCTAGGGCCGTGGTGCTGCCCGTTAGAAGCATCAAGGCCCCGATTGCCAAGAATCCAAGATGAGTCTTCATGGAAATCCTCCTCGCGTTGTTGCGGTATGGGATGCTCCCCCCGCCCTTCGGGATTCAGATAAGGGGTGGTTATAATCTTTCCCTGACCCATGAGCCATGGGGTCATAGGGGCACCGTCCTATGCGAATCTATCTGTTCCGTCACGGTATTGCCGCCGATCCGGGGGTTTTTTCCAAAGACTCCGACCGGCCCCTGACCGAAGAAGGGATGAAAAAAACCCGCCAGGCCGCCGAAGGGCTTAAGACACTCGGCATAAGGCCGGGAGCATTCTTTTCGAGCCCCTATCTCCGCGCCCGACAGACGGCCGAGATCGCGGCGGCAGTGCTGGATTTCCCAAAAAAGAAGATCCTGGAACTTGCGCCCCTCATGCCCCACGGCGAGCCGGAAGACGTCCTGGCCGAACTCTCCAAAACCTCCGAAGAGGAAATCCTCTGCGCCGGCCACGCTCCCAACCTGGACCGGGTCCTCGCCCGCGCCGTCGGGAAAACGGGCGGCTCTTTCACGGAACTCAAAAAAGCCGGTTGCGCCTGTATCGAGAAGGAAAAATCGTTTCCCGGCCGGCTCCTCTGGCTTCTCGAAGCCGGAACCCTGCGGGAGCTCGCCAGATAGCGTTATTGCTTGAACACCGCTCCGGAAGCGTTTTTGACCCTCTGCCGTTCGCGCAGATACCCGATAATGCCGGGAAGGATCGAAAGGAAAACAACGACGAGGATCACCTTTTCGATGTGATGGTCGATACCGGGGATCATGGCACCGAGGAAATAGCCGGTGAAGGTCATGGAGAGAATCCACAACGCCCCGCCAAAAACGTTGTAAGTGGCAAAACGGCCATATCCCATCTTGCCCACGCCGGCCACCACCGGAACGAACGTGCGCAAAATTGGAATAAACCGGGCGATCACGATGGCTTTTCCGCCGTGGCGTTCGTAGAAGTCATGGGCGGCTTGGATGTGCTCGGGACGGAAAAACCGGGAACGGGGACGGTTGAAGATGTGCGGCCCCGCTTTGTGGCCGATCAGGTAGGAAGTGGCGTCGCCCGCGATGGCCAAGGGAATGAGCAGGACGTTGAGCCAGAGAATGCTCAAATCCCCTTTGGCGGCATAAAGCCCGGCCGTCACCAGGAGAGAATCCCCCGGGAGGAAGAAAATCATGGCCCCGGTTTCGAGAAAGATGATGAGGGCCAGCGCCGGATAACCTCCCCAGATGATCAAATCACCGGGATTGCGGATAAGTTCGAGAAGCGAGCGGAGAAATTCCATAGAGGGCCCGGCCTATACCACGGGGAAAGCCCTTGGCCAATCCACTGCCCCGGCCGAGGCACTAACCCCGTTGGACGCGGCCGCCCGACAAACTAAATTCCCAGGTGACCGTTTTTCCCAGGAGTGACCCGGTGTCCACGTCCGAAGCCATCACCCGCGGCGTCCGTGTAAAGGTAAGGGCCCGCTATTCCGCGGAGCACTCTGCCCCCAAGGAAAACAACTTTTTTTTCCTCTACACGGTGCGGATTTCGAATGAAGGAACGGAAACCGTCCAGCTTGTGAGCCGCCACTGGATCATCACCGATGGGACGGGGAGCACGAGGGAAGTGAAAGGCCCCGGGGTCGTGGGTGAGCAGCCCGTTCTCGCGCCGGGCCAATCCTTCGAATACACCTCGGGATGCCCCCTTTCCACGCCCATCGGGTCCATGCACGGGAGCTACCAGATGACGACCCCGGAAGGCGACGCCTTCGACGCCCAGATCGCTTCGTTTACGCTGAGCGAGCCCTACGCCCTTAATTGACCCGGATCGCGATTTTACCGAAATGCTGGCCGCTGGCGAGGCACTTGTAAGCCTCGCGCGCTTCCTCGAAGGAATATGTTTTATCGAGAACGGGCCGGAGCCTTCCCTGGGAGATGGCTCTGTTCATGGCTTCGAAATCATCCCGGGAGCCCACCGTGATCCCCTGTACCCGAATGGACGTCATGAGGACCGGCAGGACGTTCAAATTCGTGGCGACGCCCGAAAGCACGCCAATCACGCTCACCTGACCGCCGGACCGCACGCACTTGAGGCTCTTTTCGAACGTTCCGGCGCCACCTACTTCGATCACGTTGTCTACGCCCGTGCCGCCGGAATAATCCCAAGCAAGGCGTTCCCAATCCGGCTTCGTGCGGTAGTTGATCGTGTGATCGGCGCCCAGGGCCCGCGCGCGTTCGAGCTTCTCGTCACTGCTCGAAGTCACGATGACCCTGGCGCCGTGGGCTTTGGCGAATTGAAGGGCGAAAACCGACACGCCCCCTGTGCCCTGGACGAGCACGATATCGCCGGCCTTGAGGCTCCCGTAGGAAACAAGCGCGCGCCATGCCGTAACGCCCGCGATCGGAAGAGCGGCTGCTTCTTCGAAAGAAAGATGCTCCGGAATAAAAACGGCACCCTCTTCGGGCAAGACGGCATATTCCGCGAGCATCCCGTCGAGCGGGCCGCCCAGGGTGGTCCGAAGGCGCTCCCGCGTGGGGGGGCCGCCCATCCACCGCTGGTTGAACAGGCCGGCCACGCGGTCTCCGGGCTTAAAGCGCGTGACGCCCGCGCCCACTTCGGTTACCTCCCCCGCGCCATCCCCCAAGGGAATGAGCGGAAGACGCTGCTTGGGGTTGTAAGAACCCAAGAGCATGAGGTGGTCGCGGAAGTTGATCGAAGCGGCCCGGATGCGGAGGAGTATCTGCCCCGGGCCGGGCGTTGGCGCCGGGCGGCTCGTGAGCTTTAAATTCTCAACACTGCCCCAGGCCTGAATCTCAAAGGCTTTCATCGCAAACCCTTCCGCTGGAGATTTAATTGGCTGGTGGAGGAGATGCCACCGCCTTGGAAGCGGCGGCCTTGGCCGTTCGGCGGCGCATCATTTCCTGAAAGAGCTCGGAGAGGAAGGGATAGAGTTCCTGGTTCAGGTTGATCTGGGGATAGAGCCTACGGCCCATCCCCTCGGCTACGAGAAGGGCGACGTTGACCACGGTGTAGGAAGCATCCACCCGGACGCGGTGCTTTCGCAGAATGTTCACCATCTTGCCGACGCCCACGGATATTTCGATTTCGTTCAAAGGTTTCGAGAAGTACTGGGAAATGTGGGCGGCCACATCCCGCTCGTAGGCTGCCCAATCCTTGATCTTGTGCGGCGTGGGGGAATAATCCGCCATGAGGCGCGCGACGGTCTTTCCGTCGTTGTTGGCCATGGCCATGAACGCTTCGATAAAGCGCTCCCGGTGGTGGTCGGTAAGCTCGGCCACCATGCCCAGGTCCAGGTAGACGGCCACGTTCCCGTCCTGGAAAAGAATGTTCCCGGGATGCAGGTCGGCGTGGACGAACCCATCCCGGTAAATCATCTGGAAAATGGCGTGGAGCCCGTGGCGGGCGAGAAGTTCCGGAGAACAATTGCTCTTGCCCACGTCCTCCACCTTGTATCCCACGACGAATTCCATGGTGAGGATGTTCTCGGAGCAGTAATCCTCGTAAAGCTTGGGGAACCTCACGAAGGCGTTGCCCTTGAATTTCTCCTGGAACCGGCGGTTGTTTTCGGCTTCGTTCCGCAGGTCGAGCTGCCCCTGGATGGCTTTTCCGAATTCCTCGACCGATTCGACGGGGGACGTGATGGCCACCGTCGGGATGAAAGAAATCGATTTGGCGAAAATCCGCATGACGGCGAGATCGTAATCGACCTTCTGCTTCATCCCGGGGCGGCGGATTTTCACGGCCACCCGCTCGCCGGTCTTTAAATAGGCCTCGTGAACCTGAGCGACGGAGGCGGAGGCGATAGGGGTTTCGTTGAACTTCTCGAAGATTTCGGAAGGTTTCTTTCCGAAAGCCAAGATGAACTCCCCCGGGATAAGCGCCGAATCGAAGGGCGGCACGTGGTCCTGAAGCAGTTTGAGTTCGTCGATCAAGAAGGGAGGAAAAATGTCGGGCCGGGTGGACATGATCTGACCCATCTTCACATACGTCGCGCCGAGTGATTCGAGCATCCGCCTGAAGCACCAAGCCCCCAGGGTAAAAGCGTCCTTGTTGAAGGAATCCTTGTGGGCGCCGAAAAGAATCCGCCCCGCGGTCCACCACCAGTAAACAAAGAAATAGCGGAGGGCGAGGAGATAGCTCTCGATGAGCCGCAAGGCCGAATAGAAGAAATACTTGATCTTCACGGGGTTCCCGCGCCCGGGAAAACTGACGAGCGCGTCAGGCAGCGTAGGCGATAGTCCCCTACTCCGCCAAATCAAGAAACCGGCGGCCCGGCCTTGGCCATTTGGGGCTCGGCGAAAAGGGTCATGCAGTATTCCCCCACCATCTCGAATCCCAAGGACTCGTAGGCTTTCTGCGCCGTCGTATTGGTCTCGCTCGTATACAAAATCGCACGGTGCACGCCTGTCTGCTTGGCCAGGAGGAGGTGCCCAGCGACCACGCACTTCCCATAACCCTTCCCGCGGAGTTCCTTGGGAACATAGACGCCTCCCACCTGACACATCCCCTGGAACAGGGCCGGAAAAGTTGAATAGGCCGCGTGCCGCTCTCCATCGAGAAGGAGGACGTGCGTGCCCTCCTCCTGGAACCGCTGGACGTCGGCGGCGCACTGGGCCCGAAGTTCCGGTGTGTCCTTCACATGAAGCGTCTCGATGCAGTAGGAAATCCGCCAGCGCGTGAGGATCGGAAGGTCCACTGGCCAGGGGAGGCGGTATTTGAGTTGGGTTAATTTTTCCGGAACCCGGAGTTTTTCAATGTCCAAAGCATAGAGGTAATCGCGCCCTTCGCTCGCCGCTGGAGCAGTCGAAAGGCCAAGGGCCGTCCGGGCTTCCAAAACCTGCCACCAAGGCCCCAGGATACCGGCAACTGGACGGCCGGAGGCTTCCAGAGCCGCCCTTGCCAGAAGACCCGGCGAATCGGCCGCCTGGATGAGAAGGACATTGTTCCAGCAATGGGCGGCGACCCCCGCGACCCGCGCCGCCTCTCCTTCTCCTTCCACGGCGGCCGCGTAGACAGCCTGGTAGGTGTGCCCCCCGTAATGGAGCCCGCCGGAACGGAGGTTCGAGCGCAAAAGCATAGTGCTGTCGGAATGTTCGGCGAGAAAGGATTCAAGCAGGGCTTCTTCCCCCGGGGCCAGGAGGCGCACGGAGCGCCCAAGGGCCGTTTTCGGCCGCGCTGGGGGTGGAGGTTCAGACATTGAACCGGAAGTGCATCACGTCGCCGTCGCGAACGACGTAGTCCTTGCCTTCAAGGCGGAGTTTTCCCTTTTCCTTGGCGCCCGCTTCGCCGCCGCCCGCGACGTAATCCTCGTATGAAATCACCTCGGCCCGGATGAATCCTTTTTCAAAATCCCCGTGGATTTTCCCCGCCGCCTGAGGGGCGAGCGTCCCCTGGCGGATCGTCCAGGCGCGGGCTTCCTTGGGTCCAATGGTGAAGTAACTGATGAGCCCAAGGAGCTTGTACCCAGCGCGAATCAGGCGGTTGAGACCGGGCTCGGAGAGTCCCAAATCCTTGAGAAAGACCTCTCTTTCGGCGGCCGGAAGCTCCGATATTTCCGCTTCGATCTTTCCGCAAATGAGAACGACCTCCGCCCCTTCCGCTCGGGCCATTTCTTCGACCGCGCGGGTATGGGCGTTCCCGGTGAGGACATCCTTCTCACTCACGTTGGCTACGTACAGGACCGGCTTGGCCGTCAGGAGATTGCACGAACGGAAAATCTCAAGGGCCGCCTCCGGGACGGGAAATGTCCGGCCGGGCTTTCCCGCCGAAAGGTGTTTTTCGAGGCCGTCCAGGAAATCCGCCTCGGCCTTGAGTTTCTTATCTCCCGATTTGGAGTTTTTCCGGGCCCGGTCGGCCACTTTCGCGGCCGTATCCAGATCGGCCAGAATGAGTTCCGTCTCGATGACCTCGATGTCCCGGCGCGGATCGACCCCTCCCTCGACGTGCGTGACATTTCCATCCTCGAAGCAGCGGACGACGTGGGCGATGGCGTCCGTCTCTCGGATGTGGGAGAGGAACTGGTTCCCAAGCCCTTCGCCCTTGCTCGCGCCGCGGACGAGACCCGCGATGTCCACGAACTCCATCGTGGCGGGAAGCAATTGGGCGGATTTGGCGAGCTGGGCAAGCTTGTCGAGGCGTGAATCGGGAACGGGAACGACGCCCGTGTTGGGCTCGATGGTGCAGAACGGGTAGTTCTCGGCCGCCGCTTTCGCGCTCGTGAGCGCGTTGAAAAGGGTGGACTTCCCCACGTTCGGAAGCCCTACGATGCCGCATTTAAATCCCATGGTGTTTCAACCGCCGGGGACCGGGTAACTCAGGCTTCCGCCGGGCCGTCGGGGGGTCCCCACCCCGCCTTCTTGTTAAACTCTTGCTGGACGGATTCAAGTCCCTCGCGCAGAAGTTTTTCAATCGCGTGGGTGGCGCGGATGACCGCCTGTTCGATCCGCTTCCACTCCGCGTCGGGAGGGCGGCCCAGGACGTAATTAACCACGTCCGTGCCGCGCGGAGGGCGGCCGATCCCCACCCGGACCCGGTAATAGTCCGTCTCCCCCCATTCCTGCTCGATGGACTTGAGGCCGTTGTGCCCGCCCGAGGAGCCGCCCCGTTTCACTTGAATCCGGCCGGGCACCAGATCGAGGTCGTCGTGTACAACGATCACGTCTTCGGGCGCAAGCTTGTGCATCCGGGCGAGCGGGGCGATGGAGCGTCCACTCTCGTTCATGTAGGTCTGCGGTTCGAGGAGGAGAACCTGCCCCATGCCAGCCGGCTCGGCGCGGGCTTCGAGCCCCTGCCAGCGCCCGGCCTTGAGCTTCACCTGCCAGAGGGCGGCAAGGCAGTCCACCACCCAGAAACCCGCGTTGTGGCGGGTGGCGCGGTACCGGGCGCCGGGATTTCCGAGGCCCACAACGAGCTTGAAGGAACCCGGCACGGAAGCGGGGGATTACTTTTTCTTCTCGGCCGGTTTCTTTT
>JBFLVN010000166.1:0-8216 GCA_040758475.1 Bdellovibrionota bacterium | reverse complement strand
CCTCTCCGTAAACGGAGAGGGGGAGAAGCCCCCTCCCTGCTTGCGGGGAGGGGGTTGGGGGTGGGGTTGCTCGCTTCTTGGCCATCTGACCATCTGAGCCCGCCTCTCTGAAATCCGTGAATATGTGGGGCACCTGGGTCATCTGGGTATCCAACCGCCTGATTTCACAGGGATTTTTCATTTTCAGCCAGATGGCCATGTGCCCTCCTTCGCTAAAGCTTCGGCGGGCTATCCGCCGTAGCCCGCAGGGCGAAGGTGGATGACCACCTGACTCCCTGGGGGAATCGGGCTTCATGGGGGTTTTCCTTGGGGTAACGGGAAAGACCGGGATGGACGGATTGGGACGGAGGGACGGGGTGAACAAACCCTATTATACAACGGTGAGGCAATTTTACCAATTGCAACGAGATGTTTATCAAGAGAGAAACAGAGATTTTCTCTCCAGAAAAATATCTGCGCGGCACTTATTTCTATTCAGACTATAATTCACAATACTACTCAAACGCCGTAGTCACTTCTAACATTAAAAAAAGCTATTATTACGGATTTAAAATGAGCAAAAAGAAACCGATTGACCCAATTACCGATCAAGAAATGAAAGAGGCCTTGGTACGATCAGGATATCCTCTGGAGGTGCGCGCTGTTAGAAAATTAAGGGAACTAGGCTATTACGTTATTCCTAATACAGTATACACAGACCCATTAACAGGAAAATCTAGAGAATTGGACATCTGGGCATCATATGGACATAATGAAATTGATACAAAAGAAGATGATGTGAATTTTATTCACATGACACAGTTCTTATTTATCGAGTGCGTAAACAACCCGCACCCAATTGTATTCTTTGGTGCAGAGAAAAATGCGACAAAACGTTTATGGTACGATCATATTAAATTCACAGATAGCTTCACCAACGCTGAATTTCATGAAGAGGAAACATTTGAACCTACGTCAGACGTAATTGGAGCAACTCACAATCACCATTCTTTAAAAATTCCCATAGCACGCCAATACTGTTCATTTGAACACAAAAGCGACAAATGGATTGCAACTCATGAGACGACGCATCACGATGCTTTTGATAAGCTGGTTTTTAAAGTCAACAAAACGATAGAAGAGCACAAAAAAGACAACGAAGAAT
Source organism: Bdellovibrionota bacterium (assembly GCA_040758475.1). Lineage (GTDB taxonomy): Bacteria > JAGRBM01 > JAGRBM01 > JAGRBM01 > JAGRBM01 > JBFLVN01. The sequence goes on along the minus strand of JBFLVN010000166.1, from coordinate 7,072 downwards.
TTCAAAAGGAATTAAAAGAACTAAATGGTGAAGAATCAAGTTCGGGCGTTATCGCAGACGTCGCTTTTTATTATCCAATTCTCTTACTCCAAAAAGAAATGAAGATAGCGATCATCTCAAGAGACACTGTTACGCTAAAACCATGCTCTCATTTAGCATATGAAAAAGAAACGGCTATCGATGGGAATCGAAAAACCGCTTTAATTGATGTAGTAACTGAAAAATATTTCCACAAATATTTAAATATCTTACTCAAAGAGCATAGCAAATATTATCAAAATTTAGAGCACAGATGTATCAATCCTCGTAAATTATGATTTGAGTAAGAAGGTGTATTTTCTTCAAGCCTTTGAGGGCTTTCTTCACCCCACCGCCTCCACCGTGACCGGTATCCCGTTCATGGGGGTCATGCCGCCCAGGCGTTCGGTGTTCTGAACGCCGTCGGGGGCGAGAACGTTGACGTTCGCGCCGCTCGTCTCGGCGGCGACCTGGAGGCCGCCCGCCTCCTGGTGGCCCCAGCCGTGGGGGACGGCAATGGCCCCGGGCATGACGTCGTCGGTGAGCTTGGCGGGGAGGACGATCTCGCCCCAGCCGTTTTTGATGCGGACGTTCGTCCCGTCGGAGACGCTCCGCTTGCCGGCGTCCACGGGGTTCAGATAGGCGTAGTTGGTCTTGCGCGGGCCTTTGACGAACTCCTTCACGTTGTGCATCCAGGTGTTGTGGGTCATTTTTTCGCGCTTGGAGAAGAGGAGGAGCGTGTTGCCGTCCTCGACGAGCGCGACTTTGTCCTTCCACATCTTTTCGAGCTTTCCGGCCTCCTGGACGAACTCGGGCGGGGCGAGGTTCACGAGGCCATCATCCGTCACGACTCTCTTCCCCAGGAACGATCCGGGCTCATTGGGGGGCATGTGCTTGCCCCGGGGGTTTTTCTTTAATTCCGAGAGCCGCGCCGGGGTCGAATAGAGCAGGGCTTCGAGCATGCGCTCGGGAGTGAGCTTGAGCCGGTCGCCAATAAAGGGGATTTTACTCAAAGCTTTCGAGGCGGCGAAGACCTGGTTGAAGCCCGGCACGCCGAAGATGGGGACGCCGCAGGCCCGGGCCAAGTCCACGTAAATCTCCCACTCCTGCCGCTGGTCCCCCTTGGGCTTGGCGACCGCTTCGGTGAACTGCACGTAGGGCTCGGGCTGGAGGAGCGAGAACGGGAGCGGAAAATCCTCCCGCTGGAAGAAGTCCGTCACGGGGAGGTTGTAGTGGGCGAGGTCTCCCGTTTCGTTCCGGTAGAGGTCGATCGTAACGATCAGGTCGAGTTTCTTGAAAGTTTTCTGGAGCCGTGCCGCGTTGCCGCAGGAGAGGACCGGGTTGCCCGCCGTGACGAAGAGGGCCCGGATCTGCCCCTCGCTCGGCGTCTCGATCTCGTCGGCCAGGATGGAAGCGGGGAAGGTGCCTAGAATCTGGGGAAAGCCGCCGATGCGGGAAGTGGCGCGGGATTTTTCCGCCCCCGTCACCTTCATGAAGCGCGGCGTGTTCATGGGACCGCGGGCGACGAGCATGCCGCCCCGGCGGTCCAGGTTGCCGCTCACGAGGTTCAAAGCATTCAGGAACCAATAGGCGAGCGTCCCGGCCGAGCCCTGGTTCACGCCCGTGGAGCAATAGGCCCCGGCGCCGCTGGCTTTCGAAAAATCCCTCGCGATCTCTTCGATCTTCTTTTCCGGAATGCCCGTCACCTTGGCGGCGCGGGCGGGGGTCCAGGGGCGGACGACTTCCAGGAGTTTATCAAAACCCTTGGCGTACTTCTCCACGCCGTCCCGCCAAATCCAGTCCTCGCGGGCGAAGATATTCAGAAGCGACGCCAGGAAAAAGACGTCCGTGTCGGGGCGAATCCAGACGTGCTCGCCGAAATTCTCGCTCGTCTCCGTGCGGCGGGGCCCGACGAAGATCACTTTCCCCCCGCGCTTTTCGATGGCTTTGAGACGCTCCACCGGGCGGGGCATGTGGACGAAACTCATCTGGCTTACGGCCGGGTTGGAGCCGAGGCAGAGGAAATAATTCATGTGCTCGACGTCCGGGATGCCCTGGATGACGGAAGAGCCAAAGAGTTCTTTCCCCACGGTGAACTTGTTGTTGCAGTCCTGGGAACCGGAGGAATAGACGTTCCGCGTCCCGAGGGCCCGCGTGAAGGCCTGCATGAAGATGGCGTGGCTGTAGCTAAAGGCGCTCGGGTTTCCGAAGTAGAAGGCGACCGCGTGGGGGCCGTGCTTTTCGCGGATTTCCCTCACCTTGCCGCCGATTTCGGAGAGGGCCGTCTCCCACGAGACGCGGCCGAAGTTTCCGCCCGAATCCCGCCGCTGGGGATAGAGGAGGCGGTCGGGATCCCGATGGATGTCCACCATCTTCATCCCCTTGATGCAGCAATACCCTTGGGAGATGGGGTGCTCGCGGTCGGGCCGGGCGGCCACGACTTCGCCGTTTTCCACGTCCACTTCGAGACCGCACAGGGCCTCGCAAATCCGGCAGTAGGTGAGTTTGGTTTCCATGAGCCCCCCTCGGGATGCGCCGATGCGAGAGGGCAAGAGTAATTGGTCCCGCGCAAGGGCGGGAAGCGGGGGAGACGAACCTGCCTCGTTGTTTCAGGAGAGAAAGCCGGAAACCTTCGCCGGGCGACCCCCTCGGCCGCGGGCGGGCAGACGCCCTGCAGCGGCCGCGGGGGTCTACCCGTCTCGGCTTTGACTAAAGAGCGCTTTTACTGCTGATCGCCCCCTCTCCGTCGATACGGAGAGGGGGTGGCCGAAGGCCGGGGGTGAGGTTTCTTACCCCACCTTCGCCACGTGGTAGAGCATCCAATAGACCACGACGCCGGTGACGGAGACGTAGAGCCAGATAGGGAACGTCACCCGGGCCCAGCGGCGGTGTTCGGGGAGGCGTTCCTTGTGGGCGAGATAGACCGTACGAATGACGAGGGGGACGTTGATGACGGCGAGGATGGTATGCGTTCCGAGAATCCAAAGATACGTCGTCCGAATCCATCCCAGTTCGGGAAATTTCGTCGGGCCCGTCAGCGACATGCGCAGAAGGTAGGAAACCAGGAAGACGATCGAGACGGACAGGGCCGCGACAATGAACTTCTGGTGAAGGACGCGATCCTTTTTCTTGAGAATGGCCCACAGGCCGCAGAGGAGAAGCCCGGCGCTCGTGGCGTTCAAGGCGCCGTTCAGGTGGGGAAGGGTCTGGATGAGGGATTCTTTCATGGGTGTTCTTCCAGCAGTTTCCTTAAATCTTCCTTGAGTTTCTTCTGGCCTTCGCCGTCTTCGCTGTAATAGCCCCGGATGCGGGATTTCGAATCCACCAGGACGAACCGCTCGCCGTGGACGATCTCGAAGATTTCCTTCTCACCGGAACCCGGAGAAGGGCTGACCGGTTCCTTCCCCATGCTGATCTTGAATCCCTGGACGATGGTTTTCTCAACTTCGGAGGAATCGCCCGTGAGGAATTTCCAGCGCTCCGGGTCGGCGCTGTACTTGGCCGCGTATTCGGAGAGTACCGGCGGGGTGTCGTACTCGGGATCGGCGGTAAAAGAGAGAAACCGGATTTGACCGGATTCTTTCCAAGCTGAAATTTCCTTGCCCAGGTCTCCCATCTTTTTCGTGAGCAGCGGGCAGACGCCCGGGCAGCGGGTGAAGATGAAATTCACGACGAGGAATTTTCCGGCGAGCGAATCCCGCGTGACGGTGGCGCCGGTCTGGTCCGTGAGCGAAAAGGCCGGGAGGTCGAACAAGACGTCCACGTGGCCGGAGGGTTTCGAGAAACTGCGGAAAAGAAGCGTGAAGAAAATCCCGATGAAGACGAGGATCGAGGCAAGCAGAATAATGATGAACCGGGAAATCCCTTCCGAAGAAATAGGCTCCTCACTCTTCGCAGGAGGGACGGGATCGGTCACGGACTATTCCCCCTTGCGGCAGGCGAGCCACGCAACGCCCTGGGCGAAGACGGCAAAGAGGGCGATGAGGAGGAAGGCCGTGAGGAGCGGGATGCCCGTCCCGCCCGCGGGAGGCAGGGCTCCCAGGCCGTAGAGGCACCAGCGGATCACTTCCACGCAGTAGGTCATGGGGTTAAAGCGCATGATCGTGGCAAGCCACGCGGGGTCATCGGGTACGGGGAACATGGCGCCCGACAAAACCCAGAGCGGAAGGAGCAGGACGCTCATGATGGCGTGGTAGCCCGCGATCGTCCCGATCTTCCAGGCCATGAAGAAACCGATGCCCGTGAGGCAAAGGCCCGTAAGGAAGAGGACCGTAAGAAGCACGGGCCAGGAAATGTCCCCGAGAGGGAACCCGGCCCACGGGGCGACCAGGAGGAAAAGGACGAGTTGAAAGAGGGCGATGCTCGTTCCGCCGAGGCTCTTTCCCAGGACGAGCGCGAGGCGCGAGGAAGGGGAGACGAGGACGGCCTGGAGGAACCCTTCGTTCCGGTCTTCGATCACGGACATGGTGGTGAAGATGGACGTAAAGAGTACGACTTGAAGAAGAATGCCGGGGTAAAAGTATTCGAGGTATCCAAGGCCCTCGCTCCCTTCCATGCGGAAGGTGCCGGAAAATCCCGAGCCCAGGATGAGCCAGAAGAGAAGGGGCTGAATGAGGGCGCCCGCGATGCGGCTCCGCTGGCGGAAAAAACGCCTCAAGTCCCGCACAAGGAGAACCCACACGGTGGCAAGCTCGTAGCGGAACGTGCTTTCTTCTTCCATGGAAATGCCCGTTTCCGCCGGTGAAGAGATGGCCTGTGTGCCGTTCATGCGGCGGCCTCCGTGGTTTCTTGCTCAAGCCCGCGGCCCGTGATCTTGAGGAACACATCAGCGAGCGTGGGCCGATGGACCTGGACGCTCCGAATCCGTCCCACGGGAAAACTCTCGACGATCCGGGGAACGAGTTCGTGGGCTTTTTCCTTCTCGAAGGAAATCTGATCGCCCGAGACGACGGGCGAGACGGAAAAGCGCGAGGCGATTTCGCCGGATAGTTCCCCCGCCCGTTCGGCTTCCACGACGATGACCTCGCCCCCCACCTTGGCCCGGAGTTTTTCGGGCGTGTCGCACACGAGGAGGCGCCCCTTGTCCAAGACGGCGATCCGGTCGCAGAACTCCGCTTCCCGGGGATCGTGGGTCGTGAGGAGAACGGTCATTCCCCGTTCCTTCCGGAGCGCGAGGATCACGTCCCAGAAGGAACGGAAGGCGGATTGGTCGAGCCCTTGAGTGGGTTCGTCCAGAATCAAGAGCTTGGGATCGGAGAGGAGGACGCGCTCTAATTCGAGGCGCCGCCGCATGCCGCCGGAGTATTTCTCAACCGCTTCTCCCGCCCGGGCGGCAAGGCCGCTCCGTTCGAGGGCGATCTTGATTTTTTCCTTGGCCAATGTCTGGGGGAGCGCGTAGAGGGCCGCGCCCATTTCGAGGTTTTCCCGGCCCGTGAGTTTCCCATCGACGCTCGGCTTTTGGAACGCGACGCCCACGGAAACGCGGGAGCGGCCGTCGGTGGGGTCGGCTTTTTTCCCATTGAGGAAAAATTCCCCAGCATCGGGGGCCAGAAGCCCCGTGAGCAGGTGGAATGTCGTGGTCTTTCCCGCCCCGTTGGGGCCAAGGAGGCCGAAAATTTCTCCGGGCTTCACATCAAACGAGAGGCCGTCCACCGCCTGAAGATTCCCGAAGCGGCGGGAGAGATTCTTCACTTCAAGTACAGAGGTCATGCCAGGCTCCGGTCCACGGCCAGGGCCGCAAAGAGGGCGAGAAGATAGATAAGGGAATAGAAGAAAAGCCGGCGCGCCCAGGGAATACCGGCATCTTTTTTAAATCCCAGGAATCCGAGCACGAGGAAAATGCCTCCCAGGATCGCCGCGATGACCGAATAGAGCACGCCCGCCACTTCGAGCGGATAGAGAAGGAGGCTCACGGCCAAGAGCCCCACGAGCCAGAGGATGATCTGGAACTTGGTCGTTTTCTCGTTCGTATCGAGGGGCAGGAGTTTTAGTCCCGCCCGGGCATACTCTTCTTTCCTGAAAAGCGCGATGGCGAGGAAGTGGGGAATCTGCCAGAAAAAGAGGACCGCGAAGAGCACGACGGCGGGAAGGTCGATCCGCCCGGTAGCGGCCGTCCAGCCGGCAAGGGGCGGCGCCGCGCCGGGAATGGCCCCCACGAGCAGGGCGATGGAACTTTTCTGTTTGAGCGGCGTGTAGATCAAAACGTACGACGCGAGGGCAAGGCTCACGACGAGCGCAGTCAGAGCGTTTACGAGAAGCGCGAGAACGGGAATCCCCGCCACCGAGAGAAGGAGCCCGAAGACAAGGGCCGTCTCGGGAGCGATGCGCCCCGTGGGGAGGGGGCGCTTCTTCGTGCGGGTCATGTGGGCGTCCAGATCCCGCTCCAGGTACATGTTCAAGACGCTCGCGCCGCCCACGGCGAGGGCAGTCCCCAAGAGGACGGCGAACAAGACGGCAAGATCCCGTTCCCCCGGCGCGAGCCAGTAGCCCCCGGCCGTCGTGCAGAGGGCCATCAAATTGACCCCGGGCTTGGTAAGGGCCCACAGGTCGCCCGGCCGCGCGCGGGCGATGATTCCGGTGGAGGCGGCACTTTCCATCAGACCCCCGCCGCCTGGACGCCCGAAGGGGCGGAAATTTCGGCGGGCGATAATCCCGCCCGCCGGCAGATCATCCATAAGGAAACGAACGTGGCGAGCAGGAGCGCCCCGCCTCCCAGGTGCGCCGTCACCGGGACAAGTCCCAGGAACGTGGTCACGCTGAGAAGCCCGAGCGTCACCTGAGCGATCACCAAGAAAGGCGCGAGGCCCGCTAGGAGCCGGACCCACTTCCCGGCCCGTTCTTCTTTAAGAAGCTGCACCGAAATCCAGAAAACGGCGAGCGCCACGAGGACGCCGCCCATGCGGTGGAGCATGTGGAGGCGCTGCATGGGGTGAGCCGAGGGCCAGAGCTCGCCGTTGCAGAGGGGGATGTCGATGCAGACGAGCCCCGCGTGCAGGTGGCGTACGATCCCACCCAGGACGATCTGGAGATAAATGAGAAGCAGCACGGCGCCCAG
>JBFLVN010000165.1:0-8222 GCA_040758475.1 Bdellovibrionota bacterium | reverse complement strand
ACGCGCCATGAAAATGATACTGAAGTTGATGCCATTCCCCACGATGATCGAACCAAGGAACGCGGTCTGTTGATTCAAGTAACCGATCCGCCACCAGGTAAGAGCGAATGTCCAGAGGATCGCCACGACGACGGAGAGGCTCATGAACAGAACCGGCCTGAAACGCCGGAAGTAAAAGAACACGACGGCGAAGACGAGGAGGATCGAAAGCCCCGCGGTTTGGATGGCTTCCCCGATGATCAGGTTGTATTCGTATAGTCCCTTGATGAGCGATCCCCACAAGCCGACTTCCATCCCGGGATGAAAGCTCTCTGGATCAAGATCAGCTATTTCCTGGCGGATCCGGTCGGCGAGGCGCTTGGTCGCCCCGAAGCGGCCGGACATCGCTTCCACGTCCACATCCAGCGCCAGGATGGTTCCGTCGGTGTTCGACAGGAAACCATCCCGGTTCCGTTTGGCGTCTTCCCCGATCTGCCTGCGGTATTTTTCCTCGATGTCGTCGACCGTGAATTCGGGCTTTTCATCGAGCTGGATGCAGAAAGGATTTTTCGCGCATCTTTCCCATTTGATGCGCGCCTTGAGCCGTTTGTGGATGGTCTTGAGATCTTTCAGGTCCGCGTAGAGAAACTTGTTCTTTTCAAGGAATTCCCGTTCCGGGCCTTCCTTGTAACGGACGTCCCGGATCCCCGCGCTCTCCTTGATTTCCAGGAGGCGGTCGGCCAGAGCCGTGGCGAATTGGGCGTTGGCCGAGAAGTCGGGGCTGGCGATTAAAATGCTGACGGAAGCCGTCCCGCCGTAGCGGCGGCGGGTTTCCCGGAGATCCTGGACGCTGCGGTCCTTGTCGGGAAGAAGAGTGGCGAAGTCCGTCTCTACGTTGTGGAGAAGCTTCCAGGCGAAGATTCCCGCCACGGCCGTCAAAGCGAGAGTGGCAGCCAGTACGATGGCGTAATGGTCGTACGACCAGCCGACCCACCGCACGACAAGCTCCCGCACGCGTTCGGGCCATTTGTGGGCCGGCGCGGGGGAGTCGTCGCTCATGGGCTTCCTCGGTGAACAAGGCAAGCGCCCGGCTTGCGGTGCGCCGTTAGGGGAACGGTAAGCTCCGTAACGGCTAGATCAATCCGCGGCGCTGGCGGACCTGCTTGAGCACGCGGTTGTATTCGAGCTTCCACTCGGGCGTCCCCTCCGCCAGGTTTTTCATGCGGGAACGCACTTCCTTGTCCAGCTCAGCTTCGTCCACGAGATTGTCTCGGAATACTGTGACGATTTTTCGCCGGAGAACGTTGTCGGGGGAATAGACGTCCTCGACGTGGCTGCCGATCATGAAGGACTCGACGATCTGGCCGGCGAGCCAGTAGAAAGCCTCATCGCCCGTCACGAGGTTGTTCTGTTCGGCCACTTGCCGCTTGGTCTTGGCGAATTCGCTGTAGGAGAGGCCCTGTTTCTCCATGATCTCGCGGGTTTTTTCGACCACTTTCTGTTCGGTCCGGAGGTATTCCTCGATGATGGCGCGGATGTCGAGTTCGACGTCCTCGACGTGTGCCCGGTCGACAGCGATGTCCCGGTCCGAAATGAGGGCCGAGACGATTTTGGAGGCGATCACGGGGATTCGGGTTCGGTAAAGGCGCATGGCGAGTTCCGGTTGCCGAGGCAGGCAAATGCGCTTCAATGCGAAAACCACCCCGGCACCGGAAGCTTTTAAACGCCTTCGGTGCCCGGTGGCATTGCCACCCCGGACTTGCGGCACTCTATGGCACGAGGGTTGGAATGTCAAAAATGGTATCAGATTCGCTAGCTTACGTGGCTTCGGGGCTTGCCCAGCCCCTCTCGGAGTGCCTATATGAAGAGCACGGGGCTATCAGCGAATTACCGCCCAGGGGATGGCGATCTTTCGCATATTTTTCAGCCCTCCAGTGAGACGCCCGTGCGGTTTGCCAAGAACCTCCCCCAAGCCCATTGCCGCCAATGCGGGAAAGACGTCGAAGTCTTCGTCCTGCTTGATCGGGGGGATGAGGTCGTCAATTGCACGGTTTGCGGAACGCGCCTCAACTCCCCGGAGGCCCGCGGCCTCGCGGCTTCCGCGGCGGCGGGTCCTTCCAAGAAAGCTCCTGGAGCTTCGGACGAGGCGTTTCTCGAAGAACTCGCCTCTGCCATGGAGGTCGAAGAAGCCGTTACCTTGGAGCCCGTCGAAGCGGACGTTTATTACGACGGGGCGCTTGGCACCGTCCTCGTGGCTGACGACGAGCAACTCGTCCGGAAGGTGATTTCCAATATTTTCACGGATTTGGGGGTGGCCCGGAACGTGGTTCACTGCGCCAACGGCAGCGAACTCGTCAAGCGGTACGGTGAAATCGCGGCGGCGCCCGATACGCCCATCGGCCTTCTGGTCATCGACCTCGAAATGCCTGTTCTCAATGGGCTCCAAACGGCCATGGCGGTCCGCCAATTCGAAAAAAGCCGCCAGCTCATGCCCGTCCCAGTGCTTTTTTTCTCGGGCCGGAAGAGAGAGCCCCGGTTGGAAGAAGCGATGAAACGCCTCCATCCCGCCATGTATATGTACAAAGGCGATGACGGCCGCGGCGGCACCGCCGAAGCGGCGATGCAAGAGCGCGTGCGGAAAGTCGCCAAACTCCTCATGCGGGAGATGAACGCGTAAAAGCCCGCCGTTGCCTTGTCCGGGGCGTCCCGGGTAGCCTTCTCTTCTTAGGAATCTGCCGAGCCATTCTCTGGAGTTGGAGTTTGCCGCGTGGACGGAGTTCCCGCACTCGACGTTTTGCCGACGGCGCTTGTATGCGCGACGGGCTTGTTCGTCGCGGTCCAGCTGGCAAGGGTCGAGTGGCGCGTCTTTACGGCACCGCGGGCCGACGAAGTCCCGTTTTCAAATTTCTCCCGCCTCGCCCGACGGTGGTTCGGCTCGCTGCTCATCGTCTTGCTCATGGTCATGCTTCTTCTCGGAGTCCATGCTTTCGATTTCCGGGGCCGTTACGGCTTTTTCCTCGGGTATTGGGGAGCGTTCTTGCTCCTGGCATTGGCTCTCGCATGCGTCGCCATCGTCGATCTCCTCGACACCCGCCGGATTTTCCACCTCACCCGGAGCCAGGCCCTCAGAGAGGCCAGCGAACGGGCGGCGGGCCCACCTGCTAATTCCAACGGCTGAGGCCGTACCCGTTTCCCCGCCGGGAATTCCGCCGGAAGAACGAAGAAGAAGAGGGATTGCATGCACGACGTGATTCTTGCCATCGATCAGGGGACGACCGGCACGACGGTCCTGGCCCTCACCCAGGATCTCGAAGTCATCGGCCGCACGAACGTCGAATTCCGCCAGATTTATCCCCGGCCGGGGTGGGTCGAACACGATCCCAATGATATCTGGCTCTCGACCGTTCGCGCGTGCCAGCAGATCGTCGCGGGGCTTCCGTACGGGAGCCGCGTGGCTTCCATCGGAATCACGAACCAGCGGGAGACGGCCGTCCTCTGGGACCGGAAGCTCGTCGAGCCGGCTTGCAACGCCATCGTTTGGCAGGATCGCCGGACAGCGCCCGATTGCGACCGACTCCGCAAGCAGGGCCACGAGAAACAGGTTCAGAAAACGACCGGTCTTCTCCTCGACCCCTACTTCTCGGGCACGAAGGTGTCCTGGCTCCTCAAGAACGATTCGACCCTTGCCCGGCGCGTGCGGGAAGGGCGCGTCGTATTCGGCACGGTGGATTCCTGGCTCATCGCCAAGCTCACCCAAGGGCACGTGCACGCGACGGATTATTCAAACGCTTCCCGGACGCTTTTTTTCAATCTCCGGGAGCTTCGCTGGGACCGGGACCTGCTCAAGCTCTTTCACGTCCCCTACACCATGCTGCCGGAGGCAAGGCCCAACGCCGGAGACTTCGGCACGACGAAGGGCCTCGATTTTCTCCCCGACGGGACGCCCATCACCGGTGTGGCCGGCGACCAGCAGGCGGCCCTCTTCGGCCAGGCCTGCTTCGAGGTGGGTTCGGCCAAATCAACCTATGGCACGGGGGCCTTTGTTCTCCTGAACACGGGGAAGAAGCCCATTGTCTCGAAACACCGGATGCTCACGACCATCGCTTGGAATCTGGCTGGCGAGACGACCTACGCCCTCGAAGGAAGCGCCTTTATCGCGGGAGCGGCCGTCCAGTGGCTCCGCGACGGACTCGGGCTCATCGCCTCGGCGCCCGAGATCGAAGCTCTGGCGGCGAGCGTGCCCGATTCGGGCGAAGTGAGCTTCGTCCCGGCGCTTACGGGCCTTGGCGCTCCGCACTGGCGCCCGGAAGCCCGCGGGATGATCACGGGCATCAGCCGGGGCACGACCAAAGCTCACCTCGCCCGCGCCACGCTCGAAGCTATGGCGTTCCAGGTCTGTGATCTCCTGACGGCCATGGAGAAGGATTCGGGCGTCCGGCTCAAGGAACTCAAGGCTGACGGCGGCGCCGCGGTCAACAACCTTCTCATGCAATTCCAGGCCGACATTCTGGGGCGCAAGGTCATCCGGCCTCGCCTCATCGAAACGACGGGCATGGGAGCGGCTTTTCTCGCGGGTATCGGCGCCGGTATCTGGCGCGATTCTTCCGCCGTCCGCCGCGCGTGGAAAAAGGATACGGACTTCGTTCCCCGGTTTTCGACCCGCGAGCGCCGGGTGCGCCTGGAACGCTGGCACGACGCCGTTCGGCGGGTTTAGAAACTTTTTATCCCAACACCTCACGGACCAGCACGGCTTGTTGTTGCAGGTCTCGTGTCATTTCGCCCCAGTACTTGGGCGTTCCGAAGTGGGGGAAAGCCCGGGGGAAGGCCGGATCGCTCCACCTGCGGGCCAGCCAGGCGGAGTAGTGGACGAACCGCAGCGCGCGAAGAGGCTCGATCAAACGCAACTCTTCCCGGTCAAAGCCCCTCATCTGGCCGTATCCTTCCAGGAGTGCTTCGAGCGCGGCTTTCCCTTCCTCATCCCGGCCTGGAAGGAGAAGCCAGAGGTCCTGCGCTGCCGGGCCCATCACCATGTCATCGAAATCGAGGAGAAAGGGGCCACTTTTCCCCCAAAGGATGTTTCCCGCGTGGCAATCTCCGTGAATCCGAAGCGTCTTCGTCTTTGCAAAAAGGGGTTCCGAGAGGCGGCAGATTTCCCGGACGGCTGCTTCGTAGGCGGGGCGCATTTCCGCCGGGAGCTGGTTCTGTTCCAATAAGTAATTCAAATTGGAGAGGCCGTAAGTTTCGGGCGTCAGGCGTACCCGGTGGGGAGCGAGTTTCGCCGCTCCCACGTTGTGAAGGCGCCCCAAGAGGCGGCCGAGCCACTGGAACTGATCTTCCGAGAGATCTTCGGGCGCCCGTCCGCCAACCTTTGGAAATAGGGCATAGAATAAGCCGGTTTGCTTGTTCGTCCCCAGGGTTTTCCCTTCCGAGAGGGGGAGGGGAACGATCACGGGGACTTCGTTTTCGGATAGTTCGGCGAGGAACTGATGTTCCTCGAGGATCTGTTCCCGCGTCCAGCGCCCGGGGCGGTAGAACTTCACGACCCGGCGCAGGGAGGAGACATCTTTTTTGACGATTCCCCTGGAAGGGTCTTCTTCCACTTCCACTTCGTAAACGCGGTTCTCATAGCTTCCGAGCGGATAACAGAGGCCTGTGCAGCGGTACCCGGCTTCTTCGATGGCCGCCAAGACTTCGTTGGGAGTCAGGGCGAAAAAGTGCTTGGTGATGGGGTCGCCCCAGGCGGAGGTCGTCATAGCGGGGAGGCCTATACCACGGTCCGGAAAAGACCCAAGAGGTTTCGCCGCTAGGGCTTGCGAAGCAGAGTGTAAAAACATGAAAATATCAATTAAATCAGTGGGTTATGCATTGTTCTCGCGTGACATATCTCACCGACGCCGCCATCGGTAATTCATTAATATACCCCAGATACGGGAGAGTCCCGGGCCTTGCTCGTGGTGAAGCGGCCAAGGGGCTTTTTTCCGGTGTTGGGGAAATGCTGGGCGGGGGAGTTTTTTTCATGAAGCGCAACAGGGTTCCGGCAGGCCGCAAGATTTTCGCGCTTGCGGCAGTAGTTTTTTTGGTCTCCGGCATGGCCGCCGGATGCACGAGCCAATCAAGTGATACTGCCGCACGCATCACCTTCGTCAGCAAGGCCGATTACGACGCTGAAGATTTCGAGCACGTCGGAATCAAGGTGTTCGACGAAACGACCGGTGCCCTCGTGGCTCAAAGGGTTTACACGGACGACCCGGATTTCGGCGATTATTTAAAGCAGTGCGGTCCTGCCTATCCTGGAGTCCCTTGCGCTGCGCCGAATGAATTGCTCGACTTGCCTCCGCTTGTGGTGCCTACCGGGGAAGATCGCCGATTCGTCGTGACTATCTTCGTGTGGGATAAAGTGATCCCCAACAAGCTTCATTTCTACGAAGGTTCTTCGACGCGGGACGTCCTGACCAGCGCTGTGGATGTGGTGGTAAATGTCACGGCGCCTTCGACCCTTGCGACCATTCGGGGGCTTCTTTGCGCCGATGCCGGATGCGCCCAGCCCCGTGATTACGGGGCCATTTTCGTTCGGGACCGGGAGACGGGAGTCGATCTGCCGGTTTTCAACGCTTTTTGTAGCGGCGCGGCTCCACCCGCGGCGGATACGCCTGAATGCGACACGGTGGGACTGGATGGCGGCTATTACCGCATCGACCTCCCTCCCGGCCGGGTTTATGAAATTTCGGCCATGCTCAATGGCTTAAGCAACAGCATGGCCCCGACCCCCATTTATGCCGAGGCGGGCCGCCGGACGGTTGCGCCTATCTTGGTGACCCCTCCGAACGGCACCCTGGATTTGTTCGCTACGGCGGAACCGGAAGGCGGGCGGGGCACGCTCTCGGGGAACATCCAGCACACGGCTGGCGCGCAGACGTCCCCGTTCCAGGGAGTCGAAGTGCGCGTGGGGAGCCCGACTTTCGATACGAACAACGATCCGATGGACAAGATCGTTTTTCAGCAGACGTTCATCACCGACGCCGCGGGGAATTACTCCATTTCTCCCACACCCCAGATACCAGCAGGGAATCATTCGCTGGAAATCGTATTTCTTCCCAGGGGAACGATCCATCCCACGCTTACTTCGGTGCAGATTAATTCCAGTGCAAACAGCTTGAGCGGAGCGTTCACCGCCGCGCAGCTCTCCAATCGGGCGGTGGACCCGGTCGTGACGTTCCCGGCGGCGATTGTGGCGGGCGATACCTTGGGTGGCGGCGGGCTTGCCGTTCAAGTGACGGATATCGACCTGGATACCACGCCTCTGGCGGATACGCTAGCCGCCACGATCGCTAACAACACGACGGGTGAATCCGAAGATGTGATCCTCACGGAGACGGGTCCGGCGACGGGAATTTTCCAATTGGGGACAGGTCTCCTGACCGTGGGTGGCCTTGTGGGCGGAACCGACAACGACGGAACGCTCGTCGTCCGGAGCGGCAATCCGGTCCAGATGACTTTTGTAGACCCCATCGCGTTCAACGGCGCGACGGCCGTTCCTGTTCCGGTTCCGCCGGTGATCGTGGGGAATCGCGCGCCCGTACTGGCGGCCATCGCGAACATCACGGTGGGGCAAGGCGGCCCTGTTTCCGCCCCCCAGGTGACGGCGAGCGACCTGGATACGACCGATACGCTCACCTTCGCCGTCTTGAACAAGCCGGCGTGGCTTCTCTTTACGGACAATGGGGATGGCACCCTGGATTGGAGCGGTACGGGCCCCGGCACGCCCGGCACCTTCAACATCACCGTTCAAGTGACCGACAGCGGCACTCCCACGGCGTCCGATAGCCAGGCTGTGACCGTGACGGTCGTTCCCAATCTGGCGCCCACGCTTGTAAACAACACGGGGCTTATCGTCGCGGAAGGCGCGGCGGGCATCATTGGGTCCGCGGTGCTTCTCTACAACGACGCCGATAACACGGCCGCCCAACTCACTTATACCCTGGTGACGCCTCCCCTTTACGGGCAGGTGCGCTTGGGCGGATCGCCCGTGGGGGTCAGCGGCACATTCACCCAGGCCGATATCAATGCCAATCAGGTCGATTACCTGCACGATGGGACCGATGGTCAGCCCTCCGACTCTTTCGGGTTCAGCCTTTCGGATGGGATCAACACGATTTCCGGGCAGACGTTCGTCTTTACGATCACGCCGGTGAACGATTCTCCCGTGCTGGCTATGAACGCGGGGAAGACGGTGGCCGAGGGTT
>JBFLVN010000164.1:0-8258 GCA_040758475.1 Bdellovibrionota bacterium | reverse complement strand
CAGGAGGAAGAGGGAATCAGGGGGATGGGATCGCTGACAACCAGGACAATACCCTGCCCCCATGAAGACACTTTAAAGACGGGGTTAAATTCCATTCACGCCCCAAAAGCAAAGGGGCCCTGAAAAGGGCCCCTTCGTACGCCTTCAAGCGGGTAGTTATTTGGAAACGCTCTTGAGGTATTCGGCAAGGAGCCGGACGCCGTATCCCGTCGCCCCTTTGCCGAAATAGCCACTGGGTTTGGTGAGCCACGCCGTCCCCGCGATGTCCAGGTGGACCCAGGGCGTCTTCTTGTCGACGAATTCCTTGAGGAAGGCCCCACCCGTCAGGGCACCCGCGTCGCGGCCGCCCGTGTTCTTGAGGTCCGCGATCTCGCTCTTTACGGCTTCCGAATACTCCTTGTAGAGCGGAAGGGGCCAGGCCCGGTCGCCGCTCGCATCGGCGGCGGCAACAAGGGCGTTCTTCAAATTCTCGTTGTTCGTCATGAGGCCCGCCGCCGCGTGGCCCAAGGCGATCACGCAAGCGCCCGTGAGGGTCGCCAGGTCGATGATGCACTTGGGCTCGTACTTCTTGGCGTAATCCAAGGCGTCGCAGAGGATCATGCGCCCCTCGGCGTCCGTGTTGAGGATTTCCACGGTCTTCCCGGAGCGCGTCACCACCACGTCGCCGGGGCGGTAGGCCTTCCCGGAGGGCATGTTCTCCGTGCAAGGGGCAAGGCCGATTACGTTCACCTTGGGCTTTAAATCCCGAAGCACGTCGAAGAGGCCGATCACCGCCGCCGCCCCCGACATGTCGTGCTTCATCTCTTCCATGCCAGCGGCGGGCTTGAGGGAAATCCCCCCCGTATCGAAGGTGATCCCCTTCCCCACCACGACCACCGGCGGATCGGATTTCTTCTTGGCGCCCTTGTATTCGAGGACAATGAACTTGGGCGGGGTATCCGTGCCCTGGGAGACGGCGAGGACGCCGCCCATGCGCTCCTTGCGCATCTCTTCGCGGCCCAGGATCTTGCAACTGATCCCCCCCAGCCGGGCGATGCGCTGGGCTTCCTCGGCCATCTTGGAGGGGGTCATCTCGTTGGCCGGGGCGTTTGAGAGATCCCGGGCCAGATTAACGGCCCGGGCGAGTGAGGCGGCCAGGGCGAGGGCCTGCTGCCAACCGGCTTTTTCCTTGGCGCTCCCCGTGGCGGGGTAGGCGAAAAGCTCCCGGACCTTGGAACCCGCGTCGGTAGGTTCCTCGCCCGTCTTGAACTTGCGGAACGAATAGAGCCCGAGGAGGAACCCTTCCCCGAGCGCCCGGGCGGCCCCTTCGGCCCCCCCCTTGGCGAGGGTCCGGGCCGGGAAAACGAGCCCCACCCGCTCGGCCCCCACGCGCCGGGCCTGCCGGGCGGCCTGGGCCCCGGCATTGCGGAGGACATCCGCATCCAGCTCCGCGGCCTTTCCAATGCCCACCAGCAGGATCTGGGGGGTCTTGGGCTTGCCCGTCGCGGCAATGAGGAGGTCCTTGCCCGCGGCCCCCTTGAACTTGAGGCGCTGGGCCGCTTCCGTCAAAAGTTGAGTGATTTCAGCGGGTTGACTCTTGTGGCCAGCCAGGATATTCCCGCCCTCCTCGCAAAAGAGCACGAGAAGATGGTGGTAAAGTGTATAGGGGTCGCTAGCGGAAACCGTTGGTTTCATTAAGGAATTGGCCACCCGGAGGCGGCTCCCCTTTCAATGAGAACGTGGGAAAAGCGGCAAAAACTGGTCAAAAATTACCAAAATTGGCTCCCCAGCGCCGCTTTTTGCGGCGCACAGAATAGCGGCACCCCGCGGGGGCCCCAAGCGGCAGGGGAAGAAAAACGCCGGAGGGCCAAAAGCGCAAGTTGGCGGGAAATGACCAAGGGTAACAGCCGGGTTTTTAAGCCCGGGGAGCCCGACTATCCTGAAAAGGCAGGTGAGGGGGTGGCTAACCGGAGCCCGGCGGAAGAAACGCGGTGAGAAAAGCGAGCGTCCATGCCGTCGTCAAAGCCCTTAACGACGCTGGCGTGCGTTATCTGGTAGTCGGAGGTTTAGCCGTGAATGCTTACGGCATTCCCCGCTTTACCGCGGACATGGACGTGGTAATACGCCTTACCCCCGAGAACATCCGCAAGGCTTTTGCCGCTCTGGCGAAGCTCGGCTTCCGGCCCATGGTCCCGGTGACCGCCGAATCCTTTGCGGACACCCCAACACGGGAAGGCTGGATTCGGGACAAGGGCATGCGCGTGCTGCGATTCCACAGTAACCAACACTGGGAAACACCGGTGGACTTTTTCGTGGAGGAGCCCTTTCCGTTCGAAAAAGAATACGCGAAAGCGGAAGAAAGGGAATTCGCCGACGGCGTGGCCATCCGTGTCGTTACCCTGAAAACCCTGTCGCGCATGAAGCAGGAAGCCGGGCGGCCCAAGGATTTGGCCGATCTGAGCGACCTGGCTAGCAGAAAGAAATCCCGTGGCAAAAAATCCTAAAACCCCCGAAAGCGCCCAAATCGACTGGAGCGTGACGACCTGGGAAGGAAGCCGCCGCGCCCTGATAGAGCGTTGGGCGTCCCTGACCCTCGACCAAATCCTTGATGCTCAGGAAGAGATGATGGAGATTTCCCAGGCCCTTGCGCCAACCGCTGAACCAGAAAAATCTCACAAGCAAAAGACAAAAAAGAAGTAAGCCCCCTTCACGGCACCCCCGCCCCGCCGGCACAGGCGCGGCGGGCGTGGGGAACCAGTTCGGGAATTTTGGCCGCCCCCACGTCGAGGAGGCGGCAGGCCTCGGAGCGGTAGCCCCGGCGTTCCAAGAGGGCCGCGAGGTTCAAGTAGGCCCCCACGTGGCCGGGACTTAGTTGAATGGCCTTGTTGTAGAAGTCGCGGGCTTTCTCGAAACGCCCCTCCCGGTCCTCGAGTACGCCCAGGTTGAACCAGTTCTGGGCGTCGGCGGGTTCCACTTGGGTGAGCACTTCGAAGTGCTTCCGGGCTTTTGCCGGGTCCACGAGGATTTCCGAGTAGAGAAGGGCCATGTAGCGGTTGGCCACCGGGTCTTTGGGGTCGGCCGCGAGCGCTTTCTTGAAATAATCCTCCGCCACCCGCGGCTCGTCCCGGTCGAAGGCAAAGGTGCCGAGCTTGACAAGGGCCGGGACCATGCCGGGTTTGAGCCGCACAGCCTCCTCCAGGTACTCGAGGGCGCGGTTTTCTTCGCCCTTCTTTTCGTGGATCACGGCCAGGTTGTAGCGGGCCTCGGCGTTGCTTGGATCGATCCCCAGGACGTTGTTCTTGTAAATCCACTGGGCCTGGTCGTACCACCCCGCCTGGAGGAAAGCCACCGCCACATTAAGGTGGGCGCGGACGTCGAATTTGTCGATGCGGAAGACCTGGCCGAAAACGCCGACGGCGTCCTCGGCGCGGCCGTGCTTCAAGATCGCCGTCCCCAGGTTGTAGAAGCCCCGTTCCTTGTTCGGGGATTTTCTCACCACGTCGGCCCAAAGGTTCACTTCGTCGGCCCACACGCGGGTGCGAAGGGCGGTGAGCAGAAGGAGGACGGCGGCCAGGGCCACCCCCGCCCAGCGCGCCCGGGGGAGCCATTCAAGGCGCTCCCGCTCGATGGCGGCGCGCCGGAGGCGCACGAGCCCGCCCGCCAGCACAAGACACAGGCCGATGGAAGGAAGATAGAGACGCCGCTCGACGAAGACGTCGTTCAAGGCCACGAAGCTCGTGGTGGGCGAGAGGCCCACGAGAAACCAGAGAAGCCCGAGGGCCACTTCCGGGGCCCGGCGCCGGAGTGTCCAGGCGGCAAGGAGAACTGCGCCGATCACCAGGAGGCCCACCCCCACACGCCAATCGAAAATCCGGCGGACAAAGGGGAAGTCGTAATCGGCGTTCTGCGGATAGGGCCAGAAAAAGAGGCCGATGTACCGTACCACGGCCCAAAGGTTCGTCGTCAACGTAATGAAGAGAGGCCGCTTGGCATCCGGATCGCCCACCATGCCGAAGGCCACCGCCCGGAACACGAGGGCCGCGATCGTCCCCGTGAAAAGCACTCCGAGAAATGCGATCGCGCGGCCCGTCCAGGGAGAGTTCTTTTGAGGGACGAGCCAGGCCGCAAGGGCCGCCAGGGCGGGAAGGACGGCCGCCGCCTCCTTGCACAAAAGGCCCTTTCCGAAAGCGGCGAGGCACAAGGCCCACGATCCCAGGCAAAGCGCCCAGTACGTAGCGGAGGGAAGGGCATTCTCTTCTTCCTGTCCGGGAACCTCTTCGCCCGCCGGACGCGAAAGAAGCGGCACGAAGAAAAACGCGAGGGCAAGAAGAAGGTAGAAAGTCGAGAGGAGATCACTCCGGCCCGCCACGTATGCCACCGCTTCGCTTTGCACCGGATGGAAGGAAAAAAGCCCGGCCGCCAGGACCGCGAAGGAAAGTCGCTCTTCAAGGGAAAATCCAAGGCGGTATCCGAGGAAGAGGAGCAAGGCGTACAGAAGCGCCACGACGGCGAGGTGCGTCCCCACGTTCATGAAGTGGAAAACGCGCGGGTCGGGCTCCTTCCCGCCCGAGAGGTTCAAGTCCCGCTTATAGGACCGCAGGAGTTCCCGGCGGAACTGGTACTTCTTGGCGTACTCGCCGATCGTCCTTCCTTCAAGAAAATCCTTGTTCGTCGTGATGAGTTCCAGGTCGTCGAAGACGAAACCGGCCCGCAGCGTACCGGCGTAGGCGAGGGCCGTCGCGACCAGCACAAGAAAAAGCGGAACCACGTGGAGGACAAGGCGCTCCCAGCGCTCAAGCCCCTGCGCGGCGGATGACTGTGGTTCGCTCATGGAAAACCGGGCTGCCGTGTTCCATCAGTATGCCCGATCTCCCTGGGAACCCGCAAAAAGAAAACCCCGCTCCCTTGCGGAAGCGGGGCTGTGGGGAGGGGGATGGGGACGCTTACTTGGCGGTATCCGTGGATTTGGAAGAATCGCCGGAGGTTACTTCGCCGCCGGAAGGTTCGGCTTCCGGGCGCTTCTGCTCGTCGTGCTTCTGGCGGTAGATGTCGCGGGAGGCCGCGTTCTGGGCGCGCTGGAGATGCTTCTTCTCCTTCTTGCTCAAGTGGCCGTCTTCGAGGGCTTCTTCCTCCATCTTGTTAATCGCTTTTTGTTCGGCCTTGAGGCGCGCGGCTTCCTTCTTAGTGACTTCTCCGCTCTTCACACCTTGGCGGATGCGGTGCTCCTGCCGGTGCTGGCGGGCGTTGGTATGGGCTTTGCCCACTTTCTGCTTGGGGCCGGCGAAGGCGCTGCCCGCCGCCGAGCAGAGGAAAAAGGCCGAAAGGACGAGGACGAAAGATTTGGCGTTCATGACTAACTCCCTTTCTTCTCTGCTTCCTGACGCGCGGGGGACGGGCGGGTTACAGGCCTTCTAAGGCTTCGATCTGACAGAGGAATTCGCCATTCCACTTCCCTATAAAGAACGATATACCGGCCGTTTTCTTGACACGTCGCGTCGGGCCGCTACCCTGTTGCCGCCCCAGGGGTTTTGGCGGGAGGGGGACGTTTGGCCGCACGCCGCGAAGCCGTCGCAAAAGTCACGCTCGATCCCAAGATCGAGGAGAAACTCGTCCGCCTTTTCCGCCAGCCGGTGATCGACGGGGCGAAGGCCGACCGGGAGATCGAACGCCTCGCCCGCAAGCACGGCGAGGCGATCTACCCGAGCCTCCTCTTCCTGCTCGCGCACCTCGAATTCAAGGGCCGCGACGCCCGCAAGCAGTGGAAGGAGATCGTCGCCCACCACGCGGCCCTCCGCCGGGAAATCGGCCGGCCGCTGGACCTGCGCGTGGCGCTCCTCGATTACTTCATCTCCCAGAACAAGAAGCTCCGCAATCCGAAAATTCTCGAACTCGAGCTCTACCAGCTCGCCCGCCGCGAGGCGATCAGCGACGAACTCACGAAGCTCTACAACTTCCGCCACTTCGAAGCGTCCCTCGACCGGGAGCTAAAGCGCGCCGCCCGCTACACGGAGCCCCTCTCCCTCCTCCTCTTCGACATCGACGACTTCAAGTTCTACAACGACAAGAACGGCCACCTCGCGGGCAACCAGGTCCTGCGGCGGATCTCCCGCATCCTCACCCAGAGCGTCCGCCAGATCGACATCGTGGCGCGGTACGGCGGCGAGGAATTCGCCGTGCTCCTCCCGGCGACGACGAAGCAGGGGGCGCTCCTCACGGCCGAGCGCATCCGGCAGGCCATCGACCGGCAGGCCTTCCCCTTCGGGGAAAAACAGCCCCGGCGGAAAGTGACCGTGAGCGGCGGGCTTGCGACCTATCCCGTCGACGCCAAAGGCGGGCGGGATCTCATCGAGCGGGCGGATACGGCCCTCTACCGGGCGAAGAGCGACGGGAAGAACAACATCAAGGCGTACCTTACCGAAACACGGAGTTTCGCCCGCGTGGATGCCCGGATGGTGGGGGCCTTCAGCGTCCTTCCCCACCGGACGATCAAGATTTCGACCCGCGACCTCTCGAAAAACGGCATCCTCTTCGAAGCCGACGAATCGGTCGCCATCGGTTCGCTCCTCGACATGCGCATCAAGCTCTCCAAGGGGGCGGCGGTCCGCCTGCGGACGCAAGTCGTCCGCGTCGAGCGTCTCCCCGGCAAGCGCTTTGACATCGGCGTGACCATCGTTCAAATGTCGGCAGCGGACCGAAAGCGCCTCGAAACCCATATCGACAAGCTCTTGGACGGGGCGTAAGACCGTTTTCACGCCTCTCAAGGCGTTCGGCCCCTCTGTTACGGCATGCTCGACGTCAAGGAAATCCGGACCAACCGCGATACGATCGAACGGCGCCTCCTGCGCCGTAGCGGCGTGGACCGCGCCCAGCTCGCCCGCGATTTGGACGAAGCCCTCCGTCTCGACGAAGAGCGCCGCGCCCTCCAGGGAAAAAGCCAGAAACTCGAAGAGCAACGCAATTCCACCTCCCGCGAAATCGGGATGAAGAAGAAAAAAGGCGAGGATACCCGGGAAACCGAGGCCGCCGTCCGCCAGATCGGCGAAGAGATCAAGAAGCTCTCGGCCGAAGAGGCGGCCCTGGACGAAAAAGCCCGCCAGATACTCCTGGCGATTCCCAACACTCCAAGCGATTCCATCCCCGACGGGGCGGATTCCTCCGCCAACCGCGAAGCCCGCAAGTGGGGAGAGCCCCGCAAATTCGAATTCAAGGTGAAGGACCATGTGGACCTGGGCGAAGGCCTGGGCATTCTCGACTTCGCCCGGGGGGCTAAAATCTCGGGCGCGCGCTTCTCCGTGCTCTTCAAGGAAGGCGCCCAACTCGAACGGGCCCTCATCAATTTCATGGTGGACCTGCACGCCAAGGAACACGGCTATACGGAATGCTGGCCCCCCGTGATCGTGAACGAAACTTCGCCCCTTGGAACGGGACAGCTTCCCAAATTCGCCGTGGACATGTTCGCCCTCGAATCCCGGGAGG
The DNA here is from genome assembly GCA_040758475.1 of Bdellovibrionota bacterium. GTDB lineage: Bacteria > JAGRBM01 > JAGRBM01 > JAGRBM01 > JAGRBM01 > JBFLVN01. The sequence continues at coordinate 803 of JBFLVN010000164.1, read as the reverse complement.
GGGAGCCCAAGCGCTATCTGATCCCCACGGCCGAAGTGCCGGTCACGAACCTCCACCGGGACGAAATCCTTCCGGCCGAGGAGCTTCCCAAGAAGTACGTGGCCTATTCGGCGTGCTTCCGGAGCGAAGCGGGCTCCTACGGAAAGGACGTCCGCGGCCTCATCCGCCAACACCAATTCGACAAAGTGGAACTCGTCCAGTTCGCCCGTCCGGAAGAGTCCTACGAGGTTCTCGAAAAGCTCACGGGCCACGCCGAAGAAGTCTTAAAGCGGCTCGAAATCCCCTACCGGACCGTGGAACTCTGCGCCGGAGACATCGGGTTTTCCTCGGCCAAGACCTACGACATCGAAGTCTGGCTCCCCGGTAGTAGCGCCTACCGGGAAATCAGCTCCTGCTCCAACTTCGAGGACTTCCAGGCCCGCCGCGCGGGCATCCGCTTCAAGGAAAAGGGCGGCAAGGCGCGGCCCGTGCACACCTTGAACGGCTCGGGCCTCGCCGTCGGGCGCACCCTCATCGCGCTCCTTGAAAACTACCAGGAAGAAGACGGCAGCGTCCTGATCCCCGTGGCGCTCCGCCCCTACATGGGTGGCCTGGGGCGGATCGCCCGAAAATAGGAATTGAGCCATATGAGGGCACAGGAGAAAATGGGCGCGGGTGGAAATGTGAGGCCGTCTTTCTCGACCGCAAATACCGTAATCTCCGGGCCCTCACCCCGCCGTTTTTATTTTGAGAATGTTGGGGGCACCCCTCCCCCAATATTGGGGGAGGGGCCGGGGGAGAGGGCCCGTATCCGCCTCTGTCGC
>JBFLVN010000163.1:0-8347 GCA_040758475.1 Bdellovibrionota bacterium | reverse complement strand
AGAACCCTGATTTTCCGGTCGGGCATGAGCGCTTTCCATCCTTCGCCGGGGAAGCTGCCTCCCGGCGGGCGCGAAATTAGGCCCGGCGCCGCCGGGCGTCAATTGGAAAACCCCTAGCGGAGGGGGGCCGGGTTGGTCGAAATATCGTCGTAGCCGATCACGTAATCGATCCGGGCGATCTTCTCGGCCGGGGTTTCGCTCACGGCCAGGAAGGCGCCTTCTTCCGCTGGGGAAAGAGTCCCCTCGGGCCCTTCTTCGCTCGCCGCGAGGGCGCTCACGGTTTCGAGGACTTCGCCGCCCGAACCGTAGAGGATAAAGGTCACCTGGACGTATTGGGCGGACTTGGAAAGGCCGTTGACGACCGTTCCATCCAGGGCGAGCCCCCCTTCCGGGCTCGTCCCTTCCAGGAGCGGACCCGAAAAGAAAACCGGCTGCACGTCCCCCGCGCAAGCGGCGGCCAGAAGAGCCAAGGCGGCAATCAGCGAAAATCGCAAGCGTGTATGGCGCATGAACCCGTCAATCCCTGCCCCGGAGCTTGTCGGCAAACGGTACCACGTTGCTCCGATCAGCCTCACCCGTCGTAGCCTCCCCGGCCGCTTTCTTCCCGGAGGGAGTGGCCAGGTTTTCGTGGTCTTGAATGATGCCGTCCAGTATCTGCCGCTGCAATTTGAGGGCGCCCAGGGCGTGATCCTTCAAGTAGCCCTGCTCGAAGATGATGTCCCGGCGGCGGCGGGTCAGGAGGAGGTAAGACAGGATGAACTGGGCGCCGAAAAGAAACAGTACCGTCAAATAAACGGCGAAGTTCTTCTCGACGAGGGACGAGAGAATGGCCGACTCCGGCGTGGGAATCCGCACGATCCCGTAATAGTCCCCGCCTTCTTTCAAGGCGAAAGGAACGGTGACGGTCAGGTTGGCGCCCTCTTCCTGCGCGGTGTAGGGGCGCTCGAAATCGACGGAACCCACGATTTCCGCGCGGATGCGGCCGAGTTTGAGGTCAGCAAGGCGGTAGATTTCAAACGAAGCGGGCCGCCTCAAATCTTCCTCGAAAAGCTTGTTGGGCCCCAGGCGGGAATCCAGGTAAGCGTTCAAATTGCGCAGGGAGAATTCTTCCTTCTTGGCTTCGATGTTCGAGAAAAATTCCGCCGCGTGTCGGCCGATGGCTTCAGCCACGGTACGGCTCCGGCGGATGTGGGCCTGCCGTTCGCGGGAAAGCTGGTGGCGGAGCCCCGCGCCGATGGCCAGGACCAGGAGTACCTGGAGCGCCCACAACGTGATTCGGATTTGGCGGTTCATAGGACGATAATACCAGCCTTGAAGACCGGGCCGCTGGCCGGTCAGGCCACTTTATAAGTTTCCAGATACTCCTTGAGCATTTCCTGGACGTCTTCCCGAGGCACGTACCGGAGAAGCATGTAAACCGTGTCGTTGAAGTGCTTCAAGGTCTGGGCGTCCATCCGGCGGACCAGTTTAATCAAGGCGACTTCGGTTTTCGAGAGCCCCGGAGAGAGCCCCTCGGCGGCTACTTCCGAGAGGTCGAAGGCGTCCTCGATCCCTTCCCGGCGGGCGTAGCGCAGGAGGCGCTCCCGGCGGGCCAGTTCCCAGAGTTCCCCCGGCTCGACCCCTAGAATCCGGGCGAGTTGCTCGCAACGGTCTTCCGTGGGGGCGTCGATTTTGGTGGTTTCAAGCTGGTGGATATAGGTATTGGACACGTTGAGGGCCCTGGCCAGCTCTTCCTGGGTGAGGCCCGCCCGCTTGCGAAGGTCCTTGAGAAGCGTTCCGAACTTTTGCATGGATGCCCTCTCCACTTCGCTCTCCCCCGGGTACGCGCCGCAACTACCCCGCGCTTTTTACACGCGGGCGTCTTGGCCGCTTCTTTCCCCGATCAAGTAAAGTAATTTATCCAAATTACCTACCCCTGGCAAGCCCGCCCACCCGTTTAAATAAGCGAAATGGCTAATGAAATTCCGTTAATCCGCCCCCCCGGTTATCTTGACTCCCGCCCGATTTCCTTTAAAGATCGGCGATTGAAGTAAGTTACTTTAGTTAGTTCCCAAAGGGCCTGTTTTCCCTGGCGAAGGAACCCGAGTGGAGCGCGCGCAACTATTTCTCCGGCACTACTCCTGGGCGGTGACGCTCCTGTGCCTCACACTTCTCGCCCAGGCCTTGGGCCGTGCGGCAAGCCTCGTGATCGAAGGAGCCCTGCCCCCACGGCCCGTGAGTTACGAGCGGGAAACCATCGCCCCCGGCGTCGCGGAAGCCCATCAGAAACTTCAATCCCGCGCTTATTACGACTCCATCACGGGCAGGAATCTCTTCAACTCCAACCCGCCGCCGGAAAACGCCGCCGCCTTGCCGGAGGCCCCGCCCATGGGGGATCTGGCCGACAAGGCCAAGCTCAAGGGCACGATCGTGGGCGGATCGAGCGCCATGGCCATGATCGAAGTGCTCTCGCTCAAACAGACGAGCGTCTACTTCGTGGGGGATTTGATCGACCAGGGGGCCGAGGTCGTCGAGATCACGGACGATCAGGTCACCTACAAGCAGGGCGACCGCGTCGGGCACCTCTCGCTCGACGAGCAGAAGAAGCCGGAAACGCCTCCCCCGGCCGCCGCCGCGCCGCCGCCCCCGGAACCCCTGGCTGACGGCGAAGAAGCCGCCGGCGGCGAAGGCGTCAAACAGGTTTCCGATACGGAGTTCATCGTCGACGCGCGGGAACTAGAAAGCCAGCTCTCGAACATCAACCAACTCATTCTGCAAGCGCGGGTCGTCCCGAATTTCAGTTCGGGCAAGATCGACGGCTTCAAGATTTTCGCGATCAAGCCCAATTCCATTTTCCGGAAACTGGGCCTGCGCAACGGGGACGTGATCGCGTCGGTCAACGGAGTCGTCCTGGACAATCCCCAGAAAGGCCTCCAGGTCTTCCAGGATCTCCAGGGCCAGAAGAATTTCGGCATCGACGTGCGCCGCCGCAACCAGCCGATGACGATGCGCTACGAAGTCCGGTAAGGAGAGACTCAATCAGCCAATGAACCGCCCCTTCACCTCCGTCCGCCGCGCGAGCCTTTCCGCGATCGTCCTCGCCGCCCTCCTGGGCCAGCCATTCGCCGCCGCGCAGCCGGCCGATCCCGCCGCGACGCCCAAACCCGCCCAGACCCCGCTCGAGCGGATATTGCAGGGATCGCCTCCCAAACCGGCGCCTGCAAAGCCCGTCACGAAAAAGAAAGCCGCTCCCAAAGAGGAACTCTTCGAGATCAACTTCTCCAATCTGGCCCTCGAAGACCTCGTAAAGACCTACGCCAAGTGGATGGGGAAGAATTTCCTCCTCACCGACAAGCTCAAGAGCGCCACCATCACCATCTACAGCGAACGGAAAGTGACCAAAGGCGAGGCGTGGCGGGTTTTCGAAGCCATCCTGCGGGCCAACGGCTACACGATCGTTCCCGGCGACGAAGTAAACCGGATCATCCCGACGACGGAAGCCGTTTCGGACCTCGTTCCCACCTACTCCACCGACGGCCTCGTCTACGGGACGCGAAGCTTCTCCTACGTAACGCGCCTCTTTCCCCTTCAGCACGTCTCCGCGACCGAAATCAAAGGGGTCATCTCCAAGTTCGTCTCCAAGGGCGCCGACGTCATGGATTATCCGCCCACGAACTTGCTCATCATCACGGAGAGCTCCGTCCACATCAACCGCGTCATTCAAATCCTCAAGGAACTCGACGTCCCCCCGACGGACGAACTCATCGAAATTCTGGACGTGAAATACTCCTCCGCCGAGGACATGGCCTCGATGATCGAGAACATCCTGAGCGGCGGCGGCGGGCGGCGCCGGGGGGCGGCTCCGGCCGCCCCGGCACAGGGCGCCCAGGCGCCCGGCGGCGGCACGGCGCGGATCATTCCCGACGAGCGTACGAACAGCCTGATCGTCGTGGGGACCAAGAAGCAGATCGAAGCGGTCAAGAAGCTCCTCACCATGCTGGACATCGACGTGGAGGGCGGCGGGAGCGAGGTCGGCATTTTCGTCTACTACGTCCAGTACGCGAAGGCCGAAGACCTGGCTTCGACGTTGAACAGCTTGATCGGCGGCGCCCAAGCCCAGCAGAAGAGCGCCACGGGCAGCCAGAAGGCGAGCGGGAGCAGCCTCCAGCAGCGATCCTCCCAGCGCGAAAAGCAGACCATCCAGCAGGCCCAGCAGGCCGGCGGACAGGCTCCCGCCGGCGGCTCGGCCGCTCAAACCCTCTCAGGCGCCCAGTTCGAGTCCGACATCCGCATTTCTTCCGACAAAGCGACCAACTCCCTCATCATCACGTCCACCCGGCGGGACTACGAAACGTTGAAGCGCGTTATCGAAAAACTCGACGTTCCCCGGCGGCAGGTATTTGTCGAAGCGGCCATTCTCGAAGTCCTGGCCAACGACTCCTTGAACCTGGGCTTCTCCCTCTTTGGCGCGACGAGCTACGGCGACGGAGGGGTCGTCTTCGGCCAGCAGAATTTCGGCACTCCGCCCTCCCCCGCCGCCGCCACGGCGGCGACCAGCGGTTCGACGAGCGCGGCAACCGCCCTTACGGCCCTGAGCGGCATTAGCGCCGGCGTCATCGGCCCCACGGAAGGGATCGATATGGACGGGGACGGGGACGACGACCTCACCGTCCCTACGTACGGCGCGATCATGCAGGCGGCCAAGTCGGACAGGAATTCCAATGTCCTTTCGACGCCGACGGTCCTCACATCCGACAACGAGCAGGCCCAGATCATCGTCGCCAACAACGTCCCCATCCCCACGGGGCAAACCGTGGGCACCTCGGGCGTCACGACCTCCACCATCACCCGCGAAGACATCGGCATCACGCTCCGGATCACGCCCCAGATCAACCAGGGAGATTCCCTCAACCTCGAAATCTTCGTGGAAATCTCGAACGTGGCGCCCGGTTCCTTCGGAATCGACGTCAATTCGAGCGGCATCGTGACCACGGTGCGGTCGGCCGAAACCATCGTCACCGTCCGGGACCGGCAGCCCGTCGTGATCGGCGGCCTCATCCAGGAATCCGACGGCATCAGCGAGACCAAAGTGCCGGTCCTGGGCGACATCCCGCTCCTCGGCGCTCTTTTCCGAAGCCGCCAGTCGATCAAGGACAAGACGAACCTCATCATCATCCTGACGCCGAACATCGTCCGGGATCACCAGGATTCTTCCCGCGTCATGGCCCTGGAGGTCGAGCAGAGGAAGCCGATCCTCGAAAACGAAGTCCTGCGCAAGTGGCTCGAAGCCAAGAACCTCGAATCCACCCAGGCCGCTTACCGGACCGAGCCCGCCGAGGACCGCCTCCCCCTGGTGCTGGAACCGGGACAGGTGCTCATCACGCCCCAGGGCGCTTACACGCACGAAACGTACGCGCCGCTTCCGCCGCCCAAGCCGGAAACCGAAGCCGAAGAAGGAAAAGACGGCCCGGTGGGAACGCTCGAAGGGGTCAAGAAGAAGGGCGCGGAAGACCTTCCCGCTACCGGCACGCCGAGCGCCCCGGCGGCGACCGATGGGGCGGCTTCGCCTCCCGCCGGAGCGCCTTCCTATCCCCCGGCGACTCAGCCTCCCGATCCCGAGGCGATCCGCAAACAGATTCTCGAAGAGCGGGAAAAGCGCCAGAAAGAACGCGAAGAGCGCAACCGCTCCGGGACCAATCCGTAGGAATCATGGAACCCGTCGAACAACGCCTCGTGCAAGCCCTGGCCCGCCACAGCGGCCAGCCGGCCGAGCAGCTCCGCCAGGCCATCACCGTGGACCCGGCGTGGCAGCCCGACCAGCGGGCCGACGCGGAAGACCGGGACCGCTGGTTCCGCGTGGGGCGCGTGCGGGTGAACCGCAAGGCCGTGGAAGAAACGGCCTTCTACAAAGCCCTCGCGGAACTTTGGAATATCCCCCTCGTCGAAAGCATCGCCCTCGAAGACGTGGACCTAGAATTAGTCCGTAAGCTCCCGATCAACTTCGCCCGCGAGTACGAAGTCCTGCCGCTCAAATTGGAATCGGGCGTCCTGCGGATCGCCCTGGCCGATCCTTCTCTGCTCGGGGCCTTGGAAGACCTTCAGCTTCTTTTCAGCGCCCCGCTGGACCCGGTGCTGGTTCCCCCGGCCAAGGTGGCGGAGGCGATCAACCGGGCCTACGACCGGGCCTCCGGAACGGCCGACGCGGCCTTGGACGATCTGGGGCAGACCGACGTGGGGCACGGCCTCGAAGAACTGGCCCATGAACTCGACGAGCCCGCCGACCTCCTGGACGCCGCCGACGAAGAGGCCCCCATTATCCGGCTCGTCAACACGCTTCTCTATCAGTCCGTGAAAGAACGCGCTTCTGACATTCACGTCGAGCCTTACGAAAAGGATTTGGCCGTCCGCTACCGGATCGACGGCGTTCTTTACGAAGTCATCCGCCCGCCCAAGCGCTTCCAGGCGTCGATCACGAGCCGCGTCAAAGTCATGGCCGGGCTCAACATCGCCGAAAAACGCCTCCCCCAGGACGGCCGCATCAAGATCAAGCTCGCGGGCCGGGACATCGACATCCGCGTCTCGACCGTGCCGACGACCTTCGGCGAGCGGATCGTCATGCGTCTGCTCGACAAGACGAACGTCCTCCTCGGGCTCGAACAACTCGGCATGGACCCGCGGACCCAGGACGAAATCCAGAAACTCATCACGAAGTCCCACGGCATTTTCCTCGTCACGGGCCCCACCGGAAGCGGCAAATCGACGACGCTCTATGCCTGCCTCCAGCGGATCAACACGCCCGACCAGATGATCATCACGGTGGAAGACCCGGTCGAATACCAGGTGCCCGGGGTCAGCCAGATCCAGGTAAATCCCAAGATCGACCTGACTTTCGCGAGCGGGCTTCGCTCCATCCTCCGCCAGGACCCGGACGTCATCATGGTGGGCGAAATCCGCGACAAAGAGACTGCGGAAATCGCCATCCAGGCCTCCCTCACGGGCCACCTGGTCTTCTCGACCCTCCACACGAACGATGCCGCCAGCGCCGTAACGCGCCTCGTGGACATGGGGGTCGAGCCGTTCCTGATCTCTTCGTCCGTTCTCGCCGTGCTGGCCCAGCGCCTCGTCCGCGTCCTCTGTCCTCACTGCAAGGAAAAACACGCGCCTACGGCGGCCGAACTGGCGGAACTCGGCATGAAACCAAGCGACCTCAAGCCGGAGGACACTTTTTTCCGTCCAGTGGGCTGCGCCGTCTGCCAGAAGACCGGCTACCTGGGCCGGATGGGTATTTACGAACTCTTGATGATCGATGATTCGATCCGGGACCACATCATGAAGAATTCCGACGCCAGCCGGATCAAGAAGCAGGCCCTGGCCAACCACATGCTCACCCTGCGCGATGATGGAATCCGCAAGGCGCGCATGGGGCTTACGAGCATGGCCGAAGTCCTGTGGATCACGCAGGAAGACGCCACCTGACGGAAGCATTAGACTTCCGGACGACCCATGCCCGTTTTTCAATACGCCGGATACGACGCCCAGGGCCGCACCAAGCGCGGCGTGGTGGAGGCCGACTCGCCGCGGGGGGCCAAACAGCGCCTGCGTTCCCAGGGTGTTTTTGTCCGGGATATTTCGGAAACCCAGGTCCAGGCGGTCCAGACCAAGGAAATCGCCAAGATTCCGATCCGCCAACTCCTTCAGCGCATCAGCGTCCAGGAAGTCGTCATCATGACGCGGCAGCTCGCGACCCTGGTCGCGGCCCACATTCCGCTCGTTCAGTGCTTAAGCGCCCTGGCCGACCAGACCGAGGGGCTAAAACTCAAGGCCGTCATCGGGCAGATCAAGGACGACGTAAACGAAGGCGCTTCGCTTGCGGCCGCGCTTCGGCGCCACCCGGACGTTTTTCCGCCCCTCTACACGAGCATGGTCCAGTCGGGCGAAGCCTCGGGCGCCCTGGACGTCGTACTCCTGCGCCTCGCTGACTTTCTGGACGCCCAATCCGAACTCCGCGGCCGCGTGCGGGGCGCCATGACCTATCCCGTCGTGATGATGGCTGTGGGAATCGGTGTCGTCATATTCCTCATGACGTCCGTCGTACCGAAAATCCTGACGATTTTCGACGCCCAGCGCCAGACGCTTCCTCTTCCGACTCAAGCGTTGCAGATCGTCAGTCACCTCATGGCGGCGTGGTGGTGGGTAGCTCTGATCCTAGCCGGCATAGCCGCATATTTGATCCGGCGTTATATTTCCACTCCCAAAGGGCGGCGCCGATGGCATGAAATCGCTCTCGAATTACCTATCTTCGGCCCGATCATCCGCAAGGTGTCGATCGCCCGCTTTGCCCGAACCCTGGCCACGCTTCTTTCCTCGG
>JBFLVN010000162.1:0-8371 GCA_040758475.1 Bdellovibrionota bacterium | reverse complement strand
TGACCGGACACGGCGAAACCTCACTTCATCCCGGACCCCGGGGAACCATCTGGAGGATTGGCGAGCGGAAGAGGCCCAAAACCCCGAGGCGGGAGGCAAATCCATAACTTCCACCCGCCCGGCCTGTCAACGCGATTTAAGGCCTTATTCCGCTTTTCCGGGCGAAACGGGGGGCGCCGGAGCGGCCGGCTTTCCCCGGTACCCCAGGGCGATCAGATAAATCTCGGAGGATTCCTTGCGGGTCGCCTCGGGGCGGAAGAGCTTTACCTTGGCAAAGCGCCCCTTGCACCGTGCGACGAGTTCATGGGGAGTCGCCCGCGAAAAGACCTTGGCCACGAAGTTCGCGCCCGGAGCCATGATTTCGAAAGCCAGGGTGAGGATTTCATCTACCAGGACGGAAACCCGGGCGGCGTCGGCGTCCCGGACGCCCGAGAGCTTGGGGGAGGCGTCGCTCAGGACGCAATCGGCATCGCCCCCCAGGGCTTCCCGAAGGCGCGCCGGAGTGTCCGGAGCGGTGGCGTCCCCTTGGAGGAACAGGACGTTCTTCTCGGGCACGGGTTCGATGGGCACGAGATCGATCCCCACGACCCGGCCCTTCCCCCCCACGGCCCGTCCCGCCACCTGGGACCAGCCGCCGGGGAAAGCCCCCACGTCCAGCACCCGGTCGCCGTGCTTGAACAAGCGGAACTTCTGGTTGAGTTCGACGAGCTTGTAGGCCGCCCGCGAGCGCTCTCCTTCGCGCTTGGCTTTTCGATAGAAAGCGTCTTTGCGGTCGTAACCCACGAGGGCGCCCCTCGCGGGCGTGGCGGGAGGTTAACGCGCCAGGATCGTGTACGTCACGCCGGCCTCGGAACGGAGAATCTGCGAGGAGAGGGGCGGATACTGGGAACGTCCGGCACTCTGGGAAGAAGCGGCCTTCACTTTGAGGCCCCGCGTCCGAAAGCCCTGGATCGTAGCCGCGTCGGCCGCGCCGACGGCGCTGAAGGTCTCCTGGTCCGCTGCGGCCAGGACTTGCTCGATGTCGTCGAATTGGTACGTGCTCGCGAAAGCCCGGATCGTCTCCGCCCCGTAGGGTTCGGTCATCTCGAACTCGAAGCCGTAACCGGGGCCGCCGATGTTGTGCACTTCGCCAGCCTTGATCTTGTTGTTGCGGTCGAACTTGTTCGGGAAAATCACCTGCATCTGTCCGTCCACGGAAATGTGGACGAGCTTCAAGTAACAATCCTGCCCGGTGCGGACGCCCACGATCATTTTTTCGCCGTCCCGGTAAACGCCGCCGGGCCCCCGATCCACCCACAGTTCAAGCGGAAAGTCCCGCGCCTCATCGGAACCGAAGGCGGCCCGCTGGGCCTGATAGGCCTGAAAATTGGACGGCGCGAAGGAAACGGATGAAGGAACGGCGCTCTTGGAAACGGCGACCTTCATCGGGAATTTCTTGCCCGAACCCAGGTCCGTCACCGTGAGGCGCAGTTCCACTTCGTCCTTGCCGACGTAATACCGCCCCCACAAAAGCCCCTCGACACCCTGGATTTTCCCCACGGCGGCCGTCGAAGAAGGGTCCATGATCCCGGAGAGGCTAAGGGCCTGCTCTTCCAAAATCTGCTGGAGCCGCTCCCGCTCCACTTCGCTCAACTTCGGATTGCGGGAAATGGCGAGGCTGATCTCGTCCTTTAAATACGCGCTGAAAGGCCCCGCCGCTTCCGAGTCCTGGAACGTGAAATTCCCGAGGGCCACACGGCGTTCCTGGCCGCCGGAGCTCTGGCTGTATTCTTCCAGGGCGGAGCCCAAACGGGAGGTCAGGTCCCCTCCCCCGCCGCTTTTGGCGGGAGCACCGGCCTTCGCGCCGGGCGCGGCCGGGGCCGCGGTGGGCGCCGAAGGTTCGGGCCCAGCGGCCTGCTTGGCGCAAGCCGCGGCGCCAATCAGCAAAGCAACGAGAATCGCGGTCTTTCTCATCGTATGGAAACCTGGGTATCCAGCCCGTCAGCCTTGATCCTGACCGCCGTCGCGCCGCTCACGTCACCCAGCACGATCTCTCCGTGCGGATCGGTGAGGGTTTCCCCCCGCGTTCCGCTTCCGCCCACCAGTTGGTAGGCCACCTTGAGGCCCCCCGCGGGAAGGCGCATGGAGAATTCCATCTGGTGGGGCTTGCCCTGGAAAACGTCCTTGTCCGAGGTGGCGTCGCGGCTGATGTATCCGCCCATGTAGGAAACGGCCGGGTTGATGGGCGCGCCCGCGAGCGCCATGCGGGTCGAAGCGGGAACTTTGACGTTCTCGCTTTCCGGCGGCGCGATGCCGGCCAAGACCATGGGCGCGATGATGGGCAAGTAGAGAGGCGCGGTCGCGAACTCCAAGGGCTCCATGCCGGGATTGGAACTCGAAGTCATCACGATGGTGCCGAAGTGGACCGTGCGGGTGAGATTCACCTTGCCCGTGCGGGTGATCCGCACGAGGGCGTTACCGCCGCCGTCCCTCGCGAACTCGGCCGCGAGGGGGCCTGCCTGCCCGCTCTTCTGCACTTCGATCCGGCGGGTAAGGCCCTTTTCATAGATGGACATGGTTCCGCAGGCGGAAAACGACGCCAGGAAGAAAGCCGCCGCGAGACGGAAGCTGCTACGCACCAAAGGACGCATCTTTCGCTCTCCTATTTGTCGAAGCCGTAGAGGCCGAAGGCCGCCCAGTAGTAGGGGTGGCTGTAGCTGGAGTCCGTCCGGAGCGCGAGTTGCGCCTGCCGGAGGGCCTCCGAAGTCCCGACTTCGAGGAATTTTTCATAGAAGTTCAGCATGAGGCGCGTCGTCGAGACGTCGCTCACCTGCCAGAAGCTCCCCACCACCGTGGGGGCCCCCGCTTCCAGGAACGACGTCGTGAGGCTCACGAGTTCCCCCGTCGAATCCGCATCGGCGGAAACGGCCGTCTGGCAAGCGCTCAGCACCGCGACGTAGAGGTGCGAGAGGTCCAGCGCGGAGATTTCCGCCGCCGTGAGCAGGCCGTCGTTCGAGCCGTCGTCTCCGAACTGGAGGAAGGACTTTCGCGGCTGCTTGTGGGCCAGGCCGTGGGTGGCCAGGTGCAGGATGCTGTAATTGGGAACGTCCCGGTAGAAAGCCGATTCGGTTCCCCCCTGCCCCGCGAAGAGCCGGCCTCCCTCGAAAATCCGGGAAACCGTTCCCGCTTCCCTGACCGCCTCGGGCAAGCCCCCCTGGTCGAACCAGGAATTGGGCGGCGCTCCGACGGCGAGAACGCTTGGCGGATTCTTCGGAAGTTTGCGCGAAAGGATGTTCTTGTAGATGGAGAACGAAGGCTCGTACGTCAGGCGGTACTTCTCGATGAGGAGTTTTCCATCGGGCCCTGCGAGCGCGGCGAAGGGGATGTTGGCGAGGAGGCCGTCGGGAACGATGAAGAGAGCCGTGATCTTCTGTTCTTCGAGCCCCTTGGAAAACGGCGCGATCGCCGCGTCGTAGACGGCCTTGGCGGGCCCGACCCAGGGCCCTTCGGCGGATGCTTGCTTGACCTTGAGCCCCCGCTGGGCGCCGCTGGAGGGCGGATTCGAGAGAAGAGCCACGAGGCCATTTTCGCCGGAAATCTTCCTCTTCAACTCTTCCGTGGTCACTGGAAGTTTTTCGGCGTACGTCGCTTCGAGCGTGACCAGGAAGCCGTAAATCCCATCGCTCCCCTGGTGGTACTCGAGCAGGGCTTCTCCGGGCGAGAGCGTCAGGCGTACGTCCTCGGTCGTGTTGATGATGTACTGGTCTTTGTAGATGGCGCGGTAGGAAAGGGCCGTGTACGACGCGAGGTTCTTGTAACCATCGAGGCGCGCGTCCAGGAGGGTCATCTGTTTCCAGAAAAGTTCGTCGTTGAACCGGGCGCCCGAACGAGCCTGGTCGGCGAGATTCTGGGGAACCACCTTGAGCCCGCGCTGGACGCTCACTTCCTCTCCCCGGCCCCTCATCTCATCCAAGGCGGTCTTGAGGCGGGCGAGGTAGGAATCGTTCCGGAGATTCGTATAGGCGGGGTCGGCCGCCTCGCCGTTGCGGGTATCGGAGAGCTTGCGAGTGACGTAGAAGCGGGTCTTGGCGAGTTCCGATCCGTAGAAGGCTTTCTTCCCCTGACCGGCGGAAAACTCCTTCTCGATGAAGGTGGGTTTCCCGCTCGCCTCGAAGGCGGCCCGGGCCTCTTCCGTGGGAACGTAATCGCCCCGTTTGTACCCGACGACGTTGAAGCAAGCGGCACCGGCCGCGGCGAAGAGGCCCGCCACGGCGATGGCATGGAGCCGGCGCATGGGATTACTCCTCGGAGTCTTTGCCTTCGAACATCGGACGGATGTTCTTGGCCACCGTGTCGTAGTCGAGCTTGGCCGACGGGTCCCAAACGCCTTCGATCCCGCTGATATCGAAATTGAGCGCGGCCATGTCCGTCTGGACGTTCTTGTGGGCGCTCGAACGCCACATGCCGGCGCGCTGTTCGGTCTTGTTGACCATGATCATGACGACGTTGGCGCCGGCTTTCGTTTCCTTGAAGTCTTCCGTCACCTTGAAACCAAGGCCCATGGGCGCGACGCCCCGTTCCTTGATGGCTTGAATCCCGTAAGGCGCCAGTTCGTGCGCGACGTGGCGGACGAGCCGTTCCGTCGTCAGCTTTTCACCGCTCTTCAAGTCCTTCCCGGCGGCGGAACGGAGATTGTTGAGCTCGTTCTGCTGCATCTGATACATCTGGCCGAAAAGGCCGCCGGGAGGATTGCCGTTCCAACCGATGACCGTTTTCAGATAAGCCGTGAGGTTCGATTCGTCCCGGGCGATCAGGTACTCCACGAGCGCGGGGTGGACGTCCACCATCTGGCCTTCGATCCCGCCCCCCTTGGTCGTCACCAGGTTCTTCGTGGAAACCGAGAAAAAGCCCTTCTGGTAATAAACCTTTCCACAACCAGAGAACACCAGGGCGATGGCAAGGGTAGCCACCGCAAGGAAACGGCCTTGCAGATTCATGGGTATTATCCTCCCCCAATTGTCCCCGTGGGAAACCCTCATACTCCGGGCGTTTCCCCGCCGTCAAGATTTTTTTACTTAGGGGTCGCGCCGGGATTTTATTCGCCCGTAAGGCTCCGAACCGATTTCCCCCTTCCCTCATCTAAAACCTGACTGGTCGATGTCTCTTGACATCAATTACCGACTAATTTAGTCTTATTTATGTATGGCAGGGCGGGCCAAGTTGTGAGAGGGGGATTCCATTGGGGCAGGGATAAGGGAAAAGGAGGGTCACAATGTCTATTCGAAGCAGACTAGAGGCATCTCCACCTGTAGAAATGGCGGCTCACGACCGCCGGGTCATCCCCATCAACCCCGACGTGAGAGCGGTACTAGGCCTCTACTTGAGCTCCTTCCGCAACTACGACGAGGCCGCTCACGCCGTGGGGGTCTCGAAGGACACCATCGCCAAGTACTTCGAAGGAAATCCCAACATCGCCTTCTACGTCTTCAAGGCGATCGCGGAGATCGTCCAGCAACGCTTCTCCCCGGAACGGCTCCACGAAGCGATTCCCCACACGACCGTCGATGAACTGCTCGCTTTGGCCCATGAGAGGAACGGCCAGCAGATCGACAACGTGATGTACGAGATTTCGCCGCCGCTCCTCAAGCTCCTCCAGCTCTACACGGAACAGTTCCCGAGCCGCGCCCGGGCCGCCCAGAAACTCGAGGTGAACCCCCGCACCTTCAAAGCGTATTTGAAGGGCGACATCCGCAGCTTCCCGCGGCGCAAGTTCGAACGCCTCGTAGCGCTCCTGGAAGAGAAGGGATTCACCCGGCCCAAGCTGGAGGAAGCCGCCGGCGTTTCCTCCTGGGAAGAACTCCTCTCCGCCAAAGTACGCCTGGAGACGCTCCAGGTCACCGAGCGCGAAATCATCGACGAGATCCGCAAGCTCTTCGAAACCGGCATGCTCAAGAACGAGCTGATCGAAAAGCGCCTGCGCAACGCCGCGTCCCGCGTGTTCGGCAGCCTCGGAGAAGCCATGCGCGCCGCGATGAAGGAGATCGAAACCGAACTCCTCTCCCGGATCGAA
The DNA here is from genome assembly GCA_040758475.1 of Bdellovibrionota bacterium. Lineage (GTDB taxonomy): Bacteria > JAGRBM01 > JAGRBM01 > JAGRBM01 > JAGRBM01 > JBFLVN01. The sequence continues at coordinate 2,322 of JBFLVN010000162.1, read as the reverse complement.
ACGGACGTGGAGAAGGCGAATTTCGCGAGCGCCTTCAAGGACATCCGGCGTTTGGAGCGCCACATCCAGGTCTACGCCGCGAAGGAACGGGCCGTTACCCGCTCGGCAGGAAACACCCGGAAGAAACGCTGGAAGGACGAAGTCTTCGAGATGTCCCAGCGGAAGAACAAGTTCAAGAAACTCGTCTTCCAGGCGCTCCGGCTCAAGGATTTCCCGGTGGACCAGGACCCCCTCCCGGCGAGCGAAGAGGAACTCGCGGCCTACAGCCCCGAGAGGACTTACCATCCGGGGGACATCCTCCTCCATCCCGAGTTCGGCCTGGGCCACGTCCTTCGGACGGAAGACCGCCAGTGCGTGATCACCTTCGGCCCCAAGGTGGGCGAGAAGACGCTCATCATGAGCGAGCGGCGCGGGGGCCCCGAATTCTGGCAACGGCCGGCGAACTGATTCCATTTCGCTTTGAAGGGGCGGGCCCGTCGGGGTCCGCCCCTGTTTTTTTGAAGGCCGTTTGAGTTGGCGCCTTCGGCCCCGTTGGATAAGATCGCGCTTCAACAGGGGAACCCCTCCATGAGCGATTGCCTTTTCTGCAAGATCGTCGAAGGGAAGATACCGGCCAAGAAGATCTACGAGGACGAGAAATCCCTGGCCTTCCGGGATATTAACCCGCAAGCGCCCGTACACTTCCTCGTCATTCCCAAGAAACACATTCCGACCCTTCTGGAGGCCAGCGAAGAACCCGAGCTCATCGGCTATCTGGCCCAGGTGATCAAGAAAGTGGCCGCCCAGGAAGGCCTCGACGGCGAAGGGTTCCGGAGCGTCGTGAACGTCAAGGAACAGGGCGGGCAGACGGTCTACCACCTCCACTTCCACGTCCTGGGCGGCCGATTCATGAAATGGCCCCCGGGATGAACGGAGCGCCAGCGGCCGGGGCGGAAGGCCCGGTCCCCATCTCCCTGGAGGAAGCCCCGTTTCTCGCCGGAAGGTTCGCCTTCCTGACGCTGGCCCATTTTCTCTATTTCCTCAGCTTCGCCCTCTTCTTTCTTCTCCCCCGCTTCGTCGTCCACGTGGGCGGCTCGGAAGACGACATCGGTTTCCTGATGAGCGCCGGCGGCCTCGCCTCCCTCGCCTTCATTCCCCTCACGGGTTCGCTCGTCGATCGCTGGGGCAGGAAGCCCTTCATCCTGGCGGGGGGGCTTCTCATGGCCATCGCCAACTGGTCGTTCCTGGCCGTCTCACACGCCGGGCCGTTCCTCTATTTCCTTCGCATCCTGCAAGGATCGGCCTTCGCCCTCGCCTTCACAGCCTCGGGAACTTTCGCCGCCGATCTCCTGGGCCCCTCGCGGCGGACTTGGGGGTTCGGAATCTTCGGCGCGGCGACCCTTCTCACCCACGCCCTGGGCCCACCGCTTGCGGAGTGGCTCATCCAGAACGCGGGGTACCCGGGCCTCTTCCACACGGCGGGCGGCCTCGCCCTCCTGGCCCTCGTGCTCGCTTCCTTTCTGGAAGAATCCGCCATCGAACCGGCCCCGGCGGACGCCCTGCCCACGCCGGGAATCCTGGAGATTCTCGGAAAAAGCACCATTCGCAACCCCGTAATCCTCAACTTCGCGTCGGGCATTGGCTTCGGTTCGCTCGTGATTTTTCTCCCGACCTACACGGATTACCTGGCCCTGCCCGGCGTCGCGCCGTTCTTCCTCACATACTCCCTCGTGGCCGTCGCCCTCCGGGTGGGCGGCGGCGGACTTCCCGACCGCCTGGGGAAAGAACGCTTCGCCGTTCCCTGCGCTTCCCTTTTCTGCCTCTCGGTCTTCGGCGCGTCGGCCATCACTTCGACGGCGCACCTCGTCGCGCTCGGGATCGTGGTGGGGCTCTCCCACGGTTTTCTCTACCCGGTGCTAAACGCCATCGTGGTCGAGCGCGTTTCCGACCCCCGGGCCACGGGGCGGGCCATGAGCCTCTTTATCGCCGCCTTCAACGCGGGTGTGACCCTTTCGAGCCCCGTGCTCGGATTGCTCGCGGAGCATTTGGGATACCGGCTCATGTACCTGGCGTCGGGGGCCCTGGTGCTGGCGGGAGCGCTGGCCTACGTTCTGGGAGAGCGCCGCGAAGCGCGCTAGGAAACAGCCGTGCCAAACGTGGAAGTCGTTTGCAAAACTCCCGGCGGCCGGGAGGAGAGCGAGACCTTGAGCTACGAGGAGTTCCTGGACCTCCTCGTCGAATGCTCGGCCAGCGTGGCGGTCGTCCGTGCCGCGATCGAAAGCCGGTCCCTCAAAGTCGAAGACCTCGAATATCACTGGAATGAGGCCGGCGCCTTCCCCGCGT
>JBFLVN010000161.1:0-8567 GCA_040758475.1 Bdellovibrionota bacterium | reverse complement strand
CACATCGGGTTAACCCACGCGTTTCTCATCTGGATTTTCGGGGCCTTCAGCACGGCCTTCGTCCTTTTCTTTCCGGCCGACCACGCCATGGTCTACCTCCTCTACCGGGACGGCCGGCTCGGGCGCTTCGTGTGGATTACGGGGACGCTCGTTGTCTTCGTCCCCGCGACCCTGGGGCTCTTAGGGCTCATCCCCTACGCCCCCATCTACGAAGGGACGCCTTACGAAGTGCGTCTCTCGCCCGAAGGGTTCTGGATCGGGTGCTTCGTTCTCGTGGCCATTTCGGGCCAGATTCTTCTCGTCATGGGGCAGGTAAAGCGCGCCCAGGAGCGGATGGCCGACTCGGCCCGGCAGCTCGCCGCTTCGGCTGATCACCTCACGCGCCTCCAGTCGGAAGCGACCTTGGGGCGCGAAGTCTCCAAAGTGGCCCACGAATTGAGAACGCCTCTTTCGGCGGTCCGGAGCATTCTCGAATCGAGCATCGAGGACTTGAAGCGTTCGGGTGGAAAAATGACGCCCGAGGAAATTGAAGACCTCGCCGTCGCCCTGCGGGAGCAATCGCGGAGTTTGGAGCTTGTCGCCGCTCTCCGGAACATCGCCCGCAGCGTGCGGGAGGAAAAAGTGGATTTGAACCGGGTCGTGGGGGATTCGCTACGAGTACTAAAAGCCCTTGAAACCCCCGGCCGCATGGTCGTGGACGCAGTGCTCTACCCGGAGCCCCTCTACTTCCAGGGGAGCCACGCCGAGATGATGCAGGTGATCTTGAACCTGGCCAGGAACGCCGTCGACGCGAGCCTCGCGGGCGCCCGTGTGCGCCTCTCCACTTCCCGGGATGGGAGCGGGAAAGTCCTCCTCCGCTGCGAGGACGAAGGATCGGGAATTCCGGCGGAAATCCGGGAAAAAATCTTCGAGCCCCTTTTCACGACGAAGGAAGTGGGAAAAGGGACGGGCCTTGGGCTCTCGACTTCCCGCGATCTCGTCACCCGCCGCGGCGGCGCGCTCGTTCTCGAATCCACCTTGCCCGGAAAAGGCAGCGTCTTCCGCGTCGAACTGCCGGGGGTGAATTAGTAAACCGTCAGCCAGTGCTTGTACTGGGTGCTTTTAAAAATATACGCAACTTGCGTATATTCATAATTCCTCTATAATTTCTTTATGAAAGCCGTCTTCGTCGAGCTTCCTCCGTTCGAGCGTCACCGAGCGGAGTATTTGGACGACGAAGCCTTCCAGCAGCTTCAAAGCCTTTTGATGAAGGACCCGGAAGCAGGTGTTCTAATTCCGGGAGCCGGAGGGCTTCGCAAGCTCCGGTTTTCCGACGTCCGGCGCGGCAAGGGGAAACGCGGTGGCCTTCGGGTGATTTACTACTGGTGGGATGCAGGGCTCCAGTTCTGGCTTTTTACAGTTTACGGCAAGGATGAGATGGCCGACTTGTCACCGAGAGAGCGCAAGGCGCTACGGGAAATGATCAAGGCGGAATTGAGCGCGAGGAGAAAGCTATGAAGACCAAAACAAAGCCAGGCCGTGCTGGCAAGAGAGATTTGTTCGCGGAACTTTCAGAAGGGATCAAGGCCCTCTCGGAAGAACGTCAGGGAAAGAGGACGCTTCGTACCCACGCGGTTGAATACAAGCCGGCGCCCAAGGTAACGCCCAAGGAACTCATTCGCGTACGGCAGGAGCTCAAGATTTCACGCGCTGTTTTCGCCGCGTACTTGCGGACGAACGTCCGGACGCTCGAAAATTGGGAACAAGGGCGTGCCCGCCCGAATGCCCAGGCGGCGCTGCTGATCAAATTGGTGCGGCGCTATCCCGATACGGTCCAGCGCCTGGCGGCGGTCTAGTAAACCGTCAGCCAGTGCTTGTACTGGGTGCTCTTCCCCCGGACAGCGTCGAAGAAGGTCTTGCAGATGGCCTTGGTGACGTCTCCCAGGCCGTTCGCGCCGATCTTGCGGCCGTCCACTTCGCGGACGGGAGTGATCTCGGCGGCGGTGCCGGTCAGGAACATCTCGTCGGCGATGTACATCTCGTCGCGCGTGAAGCGTTCCTCGGAAATCTTGATCCCCTTGTCCCGGGCGATTTCCAAAATGGAGGCGCGGGTGATGCCATCCAGAACGCTCGTCAGCGGCGGAGTCTTTAAAATGCCCTTGCGGTAGATGAAAACGTTTTCGCCCGAAGCTTCCGAGACGTAGCCGTCCGTGTCGAGGAGAATCGCTTCGTCGTAACCGTCGCGGGTGGCTTCGCGCTTGGCGAGGATCGAGTTGATGTAATTGCCGCCCGCCTTGCTCTTGGTCATGTGGGTATTTACGTGCATGCGCTGGAAGCTCGAGACTTTGACGCGGATGCCTTTTTCCATGCCTTCTTCGCCAAGGTAAGCGCCCCACACCCAGCAGGCGATGGCCGCGTGGGTGGGGTTCGTGGCGTAGAGGCCCATTTCGCCGGCACCCGAAAAAAAGATGGGCCGGATATAGGCGGCCGTGAGGCGGTTCGCCTTGAGCGTCTCGACGATGGCCTTGGAGATGTCCTCCGGCGAATAGGGGACATCCATGTCTAGGATGTGGGCCGAATCGAAGAGGCGCCGGACGTGCTCTTCGAGGCGGAAAACGGCCCCTTTCCCGCCGCCCACGTCGTAGGCGCGGATGCCCTCAAAAACGCTCATGCCGTAGTGGAGGGCGTGGGTCAAAACATGGAAATTGGCCTCACCCCAGGGGATGAGTTTGCCGTCGAACCAGATCTTTTCCGTTGGTGTCACTTTCGCCATAGGACCGCCGATGGTAACGGGGGCCTCCCGGCCCGGCAAGCCCCTAACTCCCTGAAAAAATTCACGAATTTCCCCTTTCTTTCTCCCCCTTCCGCCTTGACCCCGGCCCCCTGCGCCTTAGGTTAGGGCCGTGAGCCGGAGCTTTTGGGGCTTCGGCTTTAAACCACCAGGAAGGGAACTTCGGAAAATGGCAAAGATCATCGGAATCGACCTGGGCACCACGAACTCGTGCGTGGCCGTGATGGAAGGCGGGGAGGCCAAAGTCATCTCCAACCAGGAAGGGGCGCGGACGACTCCCTCCGTCGTCGCGTTTACGAAGGAAGGCGAAGTGGTCGTGGGCCAGTCGGCTAGGCGGCAGGCCATCATCAATCCGCGGGATACGGTCTACTCGGCCAAGCGCTTCATCGGCCGCAAGTTCGAGGAAGTCACCCAGGAAACCAAGATGGTCCCCTTCAAGGTCGTCCGCCACGAAAACGGGGACGCCTGGATCGAAGCGGGCGGCAAGAACCAGAGCCCCCCGGAAATCAGCGCCCGCGTCCTTCAAAAACTCAAGAAGGCCGCCGAGGATTATCTTGGCGAGCCCGTGACCGAGGCGGTCATTACGGTCCCCGCCTACTTCAATGACTCCCAGCGCCAGGCGACGAAGGACGCCGGCAGGATCGCCGGGCTCGATGTAAAGCGCATCATCAACGAGCCCACGGCGGCGGCCCTCGCCTACGGCCTCGACAAGAAGAAGAACCAGACCATCGCCATCTACGACTTCGGCGGCGGCACGTTCGATATCTCCGTTTTGGAAGTCGGCGACAACGTAGTCGAAGTGAAGGCCACGAACGGCGATACGCACTTGGGCGGCGATGACTTCGACGACCGGATCATCCGGTGGCTCGTCGATACGTTCAAGAAGGACACGGGGATCGACGTTTCGGGCGACCCCATGGTCATGCAGCGCCTCAAGGAAGCGGCCGAGAAGGCGAAGATCGAGCTGTCGAGCACGGTGGAAACGGAGATCAACCTCCCGTTCCTCACGGCCGACAACACGGGGCCCAAGCACCTGAACGTGAAACTCACGCGGGCCCAGTTCGAGAAAATGATCGCGGACCTTGTGGACCGGAGCATGGAGCCTACTCGCAAATGCCTGGCCGACGCGGGGCTTAAACCTTCCGAGATCGACGAAGTGGTCATGGTGGGCGGCTCGATCCGCGTCCCCTACATCCACGAGACGGTCAAGAAGTTCTTCGGCAAGGAGCCCAACAAGAGCGTCAATCCCGACGAAGTCGTCGCCGTGGGCGCGGCCATCCAGGGCGGCGTCTTGAAGGGTGAAGTAAAAGATCTCCTCCTCCTCGATGTGACGCCCCTCTCGCTTGGCATCGAGACCCTGGGCGGCGTTTCGACGGTCCTCATTCCGCGGAACACGACCATCCCGACCCGCAAGAGCGAAATTTTCTCGACCGCGTCCGATAACCAGACGTCGGTCGAAATCCACGTCCTCCAGGGCGAGCGGCCGATGGCGTCGGGGAACAAGACGCTTGGCAAGTTCCACCTGATCGGCCTTCCTGCGGCCCCACGCGGTATGCCGCAGGTCGAGGTCACCTTCGACATCGACGCCAACGGCATCCTCCACGTGGCGGCCAAGGACAAGGCGACGAACAAGGAGCAGAGCATCAAGATCGAAGCCTCTTCGGGCCTCTCGAAGGACGAAGTCCAGCAGATGGTGAAGGACGCGGAAGCCAACGCCGAGGCGGACAAGAAAATTCGCGAATCGGCCGAGGCCAAGAACCAGCTCGACTCGCTCATCTTCCAGACGGAGAAGACTCTCTCCGAATATAAAGACAAGCTCGATGCGGGCACGATCTCGGGGATCGAAGCCGCCGTCGCGAACGGCAAGAAGGCCCTCGAATCGGCCGACGCGGCCCAGATGAAGCAGGCGACGGAGGCCATTCTCCAGGCGTCCCACAAGATGGCCGAGATCATGTACAAGCAGGCCTCGGCTGGCGCCCCCGGCGGCGATGGCGCCAATCCTCCCCCCCCGGCCGGCGGCGAGGAAGAGAAGAAGGGCGGCGTCGTGGACGCCCAGTACCGGGACGTGAACTAACGCCCGTCCAGGCAATCTCCAGTTCCCAAGGCCGCCCTCGAAAGAGGGCGGTTTTTTTTGGCAATTAAGCAAGCAAGGTCCACCAAAGAAGGAGGAGACGGGAAGAAAGGGAGGAAAGACCGGACGTCAGGGCGTTACGACGTCCAGCGTGAATGTATCGATCACTTCGAGTTCGTCCGTCGCAATCCCCAGGGGCCGGGCGAGGACGTCCACGTTGTAGCTTCCGGTCGAGAGCATCACCTGATCCATCACTTCGAGAACCAGCGTGGCGGCCGTATCGGCGCCCGGAACGTCGGCGATTTCATCTGTCGAAGAAGTGGGGTCGCCCAACAGCGCGTCGCACCAGGGGGATTGGACGGGCTCGACGCCGGCCGGCAAATCGGCCGAATCGAAGCAGGCCACCACGGGCTCGCTAAAGTCCGTATCCGGCGTGACGGTAACGGCGACTTCCGCCTGAGCGCCGTCTGAATCATCCAAGGAAACATTGGCCGGAGTCCCTACGGTAAAAGTCCCCCGCGCGTCCCGCACTTGGAGGATCACGGTCTTGTTTTCGATGAGCGCGCTGTTGGCCAGGCAGAAGAGGCCGAAGTCCACTTCTACGTCGGTGGAATTCGTCGACTGGTTCATGTCCTCTACGACGAAGGACCTCCAGGCGAGATAATCCTGCCCGTCTTCGTCCAGGGGATTGAACACCGAATCGACGCACCCCGGCGGATCGATGACACCGCCGCATTGGAAATCCTCGTCCAGGACGATTCCGACGCCATCGAGGGCCGTGATCGAATGCTGGTAGGGGGCGAGGAACGCGATGGAGGAAAATCCCCCCGCGGGGACCAGTCTTCCGGGAATGCTGATTTGCTCGTTGTCCACCCGCAGGATCGTCACGGTGGAGGGCATTTCGAGGCTGGCCGTGCCGCACTTGTCCCCTTCGCAACCCGCGACGAGGAGCGCGGCCAGGAAAAGAAAAACGGGCGGTTTGAGCCGGTTCATCGCGCTTATCGTGGCCGCCGGGCGCTTCCCCCACAAGGCCGAAGGCGGGTTCAAATGTAAAAGGTTGAAAAGCATCAGGGCTTCTTTCCTTCCCGGAGCGCCCCCTTGAAGCCGGCGGGGAGGGAGGAGCGCAAAGCCCCCTTTCCGGTGACCGCTTCGCCGCCGCCTTGTTCGCTGACCGTGAGGGCATCGCCGCGCCGCAGGGAATCGAAGCCGTATTTTTCCCGGATTTTATCGAGCGCTTTTCCAAGGCTCGCCTGCCGCTTGGGACGGGCGGAAAAAAGATCGCCCTGGGAAGCAGCGCCCGCTGCCGGGGTTAATTCCGAGGCCGTGACGCCCAGGAGCCGGAAGGGGAGGCCGGGTTTTTTCATTTCCTCTCGCAAGAGTTTCCGCGCGGCTTCGAACAAATCGGCCTCGTTTTGGGTTGCGGAAGAGAGCGTGAGGCGCCTGGTCCAGGTGGAAAAATCCGAGGCCCGCAGACGGAGCGTCACCACGCGGGCGGATAGTTCTTGGGACCGGAGGCGTGAAGCCACTTTTTCTGAGAGATCGAGGAGAACGGATTCGAGCCGCTGGATGTCCCGCGTGTCGTGGTCGAAGGTGATTTCCTTCCCGATGGATTTTACTTCGTCCACGGGGGAGAGTTTTTCGTCTCCTTCGCCGCGGGCCCGAAGGACGAGGCTTTCGGAGATTTTCCCGAAATCCCTTTGAAGGGTCTTGGGGGAAGTTTTTGCTAAATCGCCTAGGGTGTAGAGGCCCTTGCCGAAAAGCTTTAATTCCGCCGCCGGGCCGATGCCCGGGAGTTTCCGGACGGGGAGGGGGGCGAGGAGTATTTCTTCCGAGCCCTCCGGGATCAGGAGGATTCCCGCCGGCTTGGCCATGCGGGAGGCCATCTTGGCCACGTGCCGCACGCGGGCAAGGCCGATGGAGCAGGAAAGGCCCGTGCGTTTGAGAACCTCCCGGCGGATCTTGTCCACGGCGGCGAGCGGCGGGCCGTAAATCCCTTCCGTTCCCGAAAGGTCGAGAAAGGCTTCGTCGATGGAAACGGCCTCCACCACGGGGGCGAGTTCCGAGAGGATTTGAAAGACTTCCCGGGACCGCTCGCTGTAGAGGCTTCCGTGGGGCTCGACTACGACCAGCTCGGGGCAAAGGGCCAGGGCCTTGGCGATGGGCATGGCCGATTTGACGCCGAAATTCCGGGCTTCGTAGCTCGCGGAAGCCACCACCCCCCGGCGGCCCGTGCCACCCACGGCCACGGGCTTTCCTTCGAGGGAAGGGTCCTCCTGCCGCTCCACGGAGACGTAGAAGGAATCCATGTCCACGTGGGCGATCATGGGGTGGAAAATCCCCCCTTTGAAATGTCCGCAGTGATTGTCATTCCGAGCGAAGCGAAGAATCTCTTGAACTCAGAACCCAAGAGACCCCTCGCGGACGCTCGGGGTGACAAGAAACGGATCAGCCCGGTCAGTTCTTGTACTTCCGCATGACCCCCACCACGACACCGCGGATCTGCACGCGGTCGCGGGGGAGGCGCAGGGGCTTGTACTTGGAGTTGGCGGGTTCGAGGCGCACGTAGCCGCCCTTCTCGGGGCGGTAGCGCTTCACGGTGGCGCTCTCCCCGTCCACCAGGGCAACGACGGTCTGCCCCGAGCGGGCGTCTTCCTTGGAGGAGACCACCACGAAATCGCCGTCCGAAATGGCGTCCTCGATCATGGAGTCCCCCCGCACGCGCAGGACGAAGTGGTCCCCGGGGCCCACGAGGTCCTCGGGCACGCCCACTTCCTTGGGGTTTTCGATCGCATCGATGGGTTTTCCAGCCGCCACGTCGCCAAGAAGCGGAAGGTCGACGAGCCCCTTGCCGCTGCGGGTCACGGTCTGGCCCCGGCGCGAGAGGGCGATGGAGCGGTAGCCGTTCCAATCCTTCTCCATGTAGCCCTTGGTTTCGAGGGCGTTCAGGTGCTGGGCCACCGTGGCGACCGAGGAGAGGCCGAAGTGATCGGCGATCTCCCGGTAGCTCGGGGCGAACTGGTGGGAGTCGATGTACCACCGGACGTAATCCAGGATTTCCTTTTGCCGTTTCGAGAGAGGTTCCATGAAAAGACCATACCGTAAAAAAACCGAACCGGCAAGGCCCCGGGGAGGCGCTAGGGGCCGGGGCCTTTAGAGGAAATCTCATCCGTGCCCCTCTCCCCTTGGGAGAGGGTGGCTCCATCAGGGCGCGAAGCGCCCAGTCCAAAGTCCCGGGAGAGGGCAGCATCCGTGTGATCGGCCCTCTCCCGCCGCTCCGCGGCACCCTCCCCCAGAGGGGGAGGGGCAGGAGATTGCAGAGAAGGCGAGTCAGTCTCCTTCTTCCCAAACAACTCCTCAAAAAACTTCTGCGTCTTGGCGTCCAGGGCGGCTTGTTTCTCTTGGCGTTCCTTCTCGGCTTTCTCTTTCCCGCCGCCGCAGTGGTACTCGAAGAACTTGGCCGTGGGCGATTCGCCCTCGGGGGTGAACTCCGAAACCCACTTCCCGTTCCGGTTCTTTCGCCATTTGACGTATCCGTTGGGTGGGGGCTGTCCCGGACCGCGCAGGAGATAAGCGAGGGGGTTGGAAGAAAAGAGATTCTTTTCGTAGTCGAGGCCGCTCTCCCACCCGCGCTTTTCGGCGCCGCCTTCTCTTCCAGACCCATATCGCAAATAGGCGGCGGGGTTCTTGTCGAAAACTCTTTTCTCGGCGTCGATCCGGGCCTCGGCC
>JBFLVN010000160.1:0-8673 GCA_040758475.1 Bdellovibrionota bacterium | reverse complement strand
ATGGCGGGAAAGCGGGTCTTCCGCGCCCTGTGGCTCAAGTTCCGCCAGATGCTGGCCACCCGCGAGAACAAGAAGAAACTCGAAGAGCAGTACCACATCGAGTCCGCCGCCGAGGCGGCCAAGATCATGGGAAACATGAAGGGCGTGTTCATGAAGCTCGGGCAGATCATGTCCTTTACAAGCGACGCACTGCCCGACGAAGCCAAGAAGATGCTCCAGACCCTGCAGAAGGATTCCCCGCCCATGGCCTTCGATCTCGCCCGGGGCGTGGTCGAATCGGAACTCAAGGGCGACCTGGGGAAATTCTTCAAGCACTTCGATGAAAAGCCGCTGGCCGCCGCGTCCATCGGGCAGGTCCACAAGGCCGTGCTTCGCGACGGGACGGACGTGGCCGTCAAGGTCCAATACCCGGGCGTGGACGTGGCGATCGAAAACGATCTCAAGGCCTCCGGCCAGCTCGCCGCCATGATGAGCGCCATCAACAAGAACGTGGACATGAAGGCCGTCGTGGCGGAGTTAAAAGAGCGGATGCTCGACGAACTCGATTACCGGCAGGAAGCCAAAAACCAGCAGGTCTTCTTCGATCTCTGGAAAGGCCACCCCTACATCCGCATCCCCCGCGTCTTTCCCGAGCTCACGGCGAAAAAAGTCCTCTGCCAGGAATTCAAGCGGGGCCTTAATTTCTACGACTTCCTCAAAATCTCGAACAAGGACGAAAAGCGCCTCGCCTCCTACGTGATCGGGGATTTCGTTTTCGATTCCATGTTCCGGCACCTCGTCTACAACGGCGATCCCCATCCCGGGAATTACATCTTTCACGAGGACGGAGGCGTCTCCTTCATCGATTTCGGCTGCATCAAGTACTTCCAGCCGGCGTTCATGACGGACTTGAAACGCTTCTACCGGGCCATCATCGAGCGGGACCGCAAGACCCACGACGAATACGTCTACAAGCTGGGGCTCGTCCTGCCCGACCGCCCCTACGACGCCGACTTCATGTGGGAGATGTGGAGCTACCACCTGGAACCCTATTACGCCAAAGGGGAGTGGGTCTTCACGGAGGAATGGGTGCAGCGGGCGAAAGTCGTCATGGACCCGATCAAGCTCCGGCAGGTGAATTTGCCGCCCGACCTCCTCTTCTTCCTCCGGATCACCTTCGGCCTCAATTCCATCTCCCAGCAGCTCGGCGCCTTCGGGAATTTCCATCAGGCCGCACGGCGCTATTTCTACGAAGACGAGAACAACCCGCCGGGCCTCACCATGCTCGGCGTAAAACTGGAACCCCGCTTCCTGGATGCGACACCAAGGCCCGTCGAGCAAGTGCGCGTGCGAGCCGCCTAGAGCAGCCGTACAGCCAAGGAGAGCCCCGATGAAAATTTACGAAGACCGCATGGCCCCCAACCCCCGCCGCGTGCGGATTTTCATGGCCGAAAAGGGAATTCCCATCGAGTACGTGCAAGTCCAGATCGCCAAGGGGGAGCACAAGCTCCCCGAGCACATCCAGAAAAATCCCTTGGGTCTCGTTCCGGTCCTGGAAATGGACGATGGGACTTATCTCTCCGAATCAGTGGCCATCTGCCGCTACTTCGAAGAACAAAAGCCCGAACCCTCGCTCTTCGGCACGAACGCCAAGGAACGGGCTTTCATCGAGATGTGGCAGCGGCGGATGGAGATCGAACTCCTCTTCTACATGGCGGGGTGCTTCCGCAACACCCACGTTTTCTTCAAGGGCCGCATCCCCCAGGTGGCCGAGTACGGGGAAGTCTGCCGCAAGGCGGCCGAAAAGCGGCTTGAATGGCTGGACAAGGAATTGGAAGGAAGGGAATTCATCGCCGGAGACAAGTATTCCATCGCCGATATCACGGCCCTCGTCGCCGTGGACTTCGGCCGGATCTCCAACATCCGGATTACACCCGAGCAGAAAAATCTCCAGCGCTGGCACCAGACGGTCGCCGCCCGGCCCAGCGCGAAGGCCTAAAGCCCTCCAGCCTTATTTGGAAGAAATCGTCAGGCCGAACTCCGAGTCCAGGAACGACTGGGCCAAGGGGAGCATGAGAGGCGCCATGGCCGTCGAAGAAAGCTCGTCAAATTTGGTAGTTTTCTGAAAAGCTTCCAGGGCCTTCCGGCCCGCTTCCGTCTCATGCATGGCCAGGAGAGCATCTCGAACCTGGGTCCGCCGTTCACTGGAAAGATCGGCCCGGTGCAGAACGACGTGGCGCGGCATGGGGAAAGATTCGTGAAGAATCCGCAGTTTCCCGAAGTCCTGCCCCGCGCGGCGCCGAAGGCCCTCGTCGTCGCAGGCTCCTGCGGCGACTTTCCCCTTCAAAACCCACTTCACGGTTAAATCATCGTCGCTGCTGAAAAGATAGCCGATCTCGTCGGGCACCACGGAGTCGGAGATGCTTTTCTTTTGCGTGAGCGTGAAATGCATCTGCCGGAGCATGAGTTTGGGCAAAAGGTAGCCGGAAGAGGAAGCTTGTTCCTCGAAGGCGATCAGGTTCCCCTTGAGCTTTTCGAGCGAATCAATCCCACTGTCGGCCCGCACGAAAATCTGCGTCCGGTATTCCCCCACGCCCTTCTTCCAGCGGCGCAGAAAGGGTTTGGCGCCTGAAAGCCGGTGAACAGCCGTCGCCGCGAAGGGGCTGTCGATGTAGAGGTCCGCTTTCCCGGATTTGAGCAAATCCGCCATTTCGGGGATGGTCTTCGCCACGACGATCTCCACCCCTTCGATCCCGTGGGCCTTGAGGGCGTCCGACAAATAATCCGCCAGCGGCTGGAAAATCCGAGTCTCTTCAACCGGCGTAGAGCTGATGGAACCAATGCGAATAGTTTCAGCATGGGCGGTGGGGCTCAACACCCCGACCGCAAAGGCGATAGCAAGGGAGATTCTCATCCATCTTCCAAGAACCATTTTTTTTACCCTCCTCACGCCTCCCCATAAAACCAATCTCGCAAAGGCCGTTGGCCATCAAATATCGAAATGGAGCCGCGTCTGGGCCACATGAAGCGTCCCAGGGAAGCTATCGCTTCCTGCCCGCTCCGCATCGGCCACGACGTAATTCACCATCACCCGAACGTTGGAATGAATGTACCAGTTGATGGCAGCCGTCAGGTTCTTTTCTTCCCCGCCTGCCGTCACGCCGTCGTCCGTCAAATCAAGCCGGGAGAAACGAAGGGCCACTTCCCAGGCGCCAAAACCCCCGTCGTCGAAAGCGTTCTTCGTCGGATGGACCCGAGCGTATTTTCCCTCCTTGTAAGGCCGGAACTCGCCGGTCAGGAAATAGCTTGCCTGGACGTAAAAGCCGTTGAACAGAGGGTCGCCCGTACTGTTGGAATCCACGTAGGCGAACATGTACTCGCCCTGGACGGAGACGGGCCCGAAATTCGCTGCCCCTTCGGCCGAAAGGCGGCTCTCCGAACGAGCGTCGCTGATGTCGTCCGTACTCACCATCTTGTCGAAAAGATGGGCTTCGGGACGCGAATCGTACTTCACTTCGTTGTCGGGGGTGTTCCGGTAGGTGTACGAAACTCCCAAATGGACCAGTTTTTCGCCCTTGTCTTCCAAGAGCGGAGCGAAAGTGAGGCGCGTCGTAAGCGCATAAGCCCTATCGCTCACCATCCCATCCCCGTTGGGGTCTTCCAGGCTGAGGTTGTCATCGACGTCCCGGAAAATGCCCAGGGCGAAAGTAGCCTTCCCTTCCATCAGGGAATCCCCGTGTACCATCACGCCCAGGTTTCGCTCGGGAGAAAAGGCGTTCGGAAGGCCCCGTTCCATGAACGTGATGTATTTGTTGCTCGTAAGCTCTTCCAGGCTGAAGGGTTCCTTGTAGTGCCCGACCTGGATTGACATATCTCCTGGCAGGACGTGAAAATCGAGGTAAGCATCTTTGATTTCAATCGTGCGGCCGAAAGTGTCATCGGTTCCCGCCGTCGTATCCGTGTCCACGGCCGGGTCGCCCGCAAAATCCACATCGAAGGCGAATTCCACCCGTTCGTATAATTCCCCTTCAAATCCCAAACGGGCGCGACGGAGTTCGGCCGTATCAGTCGTTCCGGCTTTTGCCTTGTACGTCTGATTGGCGTTGGCCCAGGCCGCGTCCACGTCCACCCGGCCGCCCACCTTTAATTTGACCGATTCGTCGACTGTCTCCATGCGTAGGCCGTCCTTCCAGAAAACCCGGAAGTCCTGGGCGAACCCCGTGGATGGCTGGAAAACCAAAAAAGCACTGGCCAGAAAAATGAAAAAACGCAGACAAGCCACGTTGGAAAGATTCATGGATGAAACGCACCTCTCCCTCGCGCCGTTCTCGAAGCGAGAACAGGCGGCTATTCCACCGCTGCTTCACCGGGATTGCGACAAAGCAGTATACTACAATTGTTACAATTTACAAGCTATTTTTTCGAATTCCGGGAATGGACTGCGCTTGCTTGAATGATCCAGCCGTCATTGACTTATCGCGTCAAATCGCACGGCTTTGAGTTTCCGGCTTGCCGTTACGGAATAGATATCCCGAATCTTTCCCTCACTATCCAGGTCCAAACGGAAAACGTATTTCTTCGCCCATTTCTCGGGCGCCGTGGAACGGCTGAACACGAGGGCCGGGAAGCCGTTGAGGGACCGGATTTCAAACCGGGCGATGTCGGCCCCGGGGGGCGAGAAGGCTAGAAGGACACGGACCACTTTCCGGGCGCCGTGGACCGCCCGGCTCGCCGCCGGGAACTCCCCTCCCCCATCCGAACAGAAACTCGCGTCCGCGGCCAGGAGTTCTTCGATCGCCGCCACGTCCCGGCGGCCCAGGGAGAGCATCAGCTTTTCGAGCGCTTTCCGGGTTTGTTCCTTGGAAGCCTTCACGGGGCGTGAACGGTTTTTCTCGTATTCCTTCATTGCCTGCCGCGCACGGAGGTGTGTCGTCTTTACGTTGTCTTCGGAAATCTGGAGGGCGTCGGCCGTCTCTTTCACCGAATAATCGAAAACGTCCCGCAGGAGGAGAACAGCCCGCTGGCGGGGCGTGAGTCTTTCGAGCGCCAGGAGGAAGGCGAAGGTCACGCTTTCAAGGAGATCGTATTTTTCCGCCGAAGAACTCTCCATGGGAAACATCTCTTCCGGCGTCTCCAGGGGTGCGGGGAGCCACACGCCGGGATATTTCCTCCGTCGTCTTGCACGCAGGTGATCGAGGGAAAGATTGGTTGCCACCCGGGCGAGCCACGGGCGCCAGGGAAGCGTCTGGTCCCGGGGCGGCCGCTCGATGGCCCGGCGGAAAGTCTCCTGGACGAGATCGTCGGCGTCGGCGGTGCTGCCGGTCATCCGGTAGCAGAGCCCCCAGAGATTTTTTTTCTCTGCGGCGAAGGCTTTTTCGAGGGACAGGGCCGCCAAGGTTCGACCCTCTATGGTGAATTCGCCCAGGGGCGCAGAAAATCGAAATTCTCATACGCCTTGTCCCAAAAGGCGATGAACTCCGGGTACCGGCCCGTATCCACGGCAAAGAGATTTCCGCCGAGGGCCAGAACGCTCCCGAATCCCGCGAGAGCGCTCAACGCCGCCAGGGTCCAGAAGGCCTTGTACCTGGGCGCCGTCCATTCAGAGGGGAGCTTCGCCCCCACGACCCGCAAAGCCATCACGAGGCCGTGGGCGAGGTGATAAGCCCCGCAAGCGAACAGCAGGGTGTAATAGGGATACATGAACGCCGGCCAATACGTCAGGCTGAACGTCAAAAAGGAAAAATCGGCGGGCATGCCAAAGAACCAATCTCCCGCGCGGGTCGCCAGGATGTGCCCATAGATGGCGAGCAAAAGGATGTAACCGCTCACGCGGTGAAGCCGCATGCGAAGGGACGGGGCCGCCTCGCCGCCACCCGACTCTTTGATCCGCTTTCTCCGGCGAAGGGCCCGGGTGACACCGGCAAAAATATGAACCGTGACGGCCAGGATGATCCCCGCTTCCATGACGGGCATCTGGTAGTAATGGCGCGCGGCACGCTGGAAGGAGTCGTAGGCCTCCTGCCCCGCCGGGGCGAGCAGCGTGTTGAAGAGGTGCAGGACCAGGAACGTGGCGAAGAAAAGCCCCGAAACCGCCTGGACCCGGATGAGTGTTTTCTCGGAAATCCCCGAAGCAGGCTCGCTCACGGCTACCTCCCGGGCGCTTTCGCCCTTTACTCATACCACGCGGGAGGGGCCCAAAAGGTGACGGCCCTTTTCGGTTTTTTATAAGCTCTTGAAATTACTTAAGAAAGAAGGCTCTCTACGGTTGATCCCTGCTGAAATTGCTAGCTATCTTCCGGCCCGCATCTTTTCCGATCCGGGAGGATACTTCCATGAAGACGATGGTTTTGGCGGCGCTCGCCGTGCTCGGCGCTTCGGTCCAGGGTTTCGACAAACCTGAAAGCGCTTACTGGGACAAGGATTCCAAAAGTTGGTACGTCTCGAACGTGGCGGTCGGCGGCCCTACTGACAAGGACGGCCAGGGCTGGATTTCCCGCCTGGACGCCTCGGGAAAAGTCCTTGAAGCCAAGTGGGTCGAGGGCCTCAACGCTCCCAAGGGAATCCGTACCGCCAAGGGCAAGCTCTACGTCACCGACATCGACGAACTGGCCATCATCGACATGAAGGCCCGCAAGATCGAGAAGAGGGTGAAGTGCGAAGGGGCAAAGTTCTTGAACGACCCCGCCGTCGACGCAGGCGGCACCGCCTACGCCTCCGATATGCTGGGGAACGCGATCTATGCCGTAAAAGATGGAAAGTGCGAAGTGTTTCTCCAGGGCGAGAGCCTTGAAAATCCAAACGGCCTACTACTCGAAGGGAACACACTGGTTATCGGGAGCTGGGGACCCGGCATCGACCCGGCCACCTTCGCCACCAAGGAACCCGGCCGCATCCTGTTGCTCGATCTGAAGACGAAGGAAGTAAAGCCCTTCGCCTCGGGCGCGCGCGTCGGGAACCTGGACGGCATCGAAAAGGACGGCGACGGTTATCTCGTCACCGACTGGATGGCCTCCAAGCTCTTCCGCGTCGCCAAGGACGGCACGGCCACTCTTCTCCAGGAAGGCTTCAAGAATTCGGCCGACCTGGGGTTCGATCCCGCCACGCGCAAGGCCCTCGTCCCCGAAATGGGCGGCGGAGTGGTGACGTTCGTGGAAATCAAGAAGTAGGCCGCGTCTTGTCATTCCGAGCACGGCGAGGAATCTCTTGCTCGATTTGCAAGAGACCCCTCGCCTCGCTCGGGGTGACGCCTGATGGCGTCATCTGTGGCTAAATCTTCTGCTTTCAACGCTCTAGCGGCGGCGCTGCTATTTGGCGCTTCGACGCCGCTTGCCAAAATCCTCGTCCCACAAACCACACCACAGGCGCTGGCGGGAATTTTCTATTTGGGTTCGGGCTTGGGGCTTGGGATCTATTGGATCGGCTTCGACCGGGAGGGCCATTCCCCCTTCGAGAAAAAGTCCCTCCCCTGGCTCTCGGGGGCGATCCTCTTCGGCGGCATCCTGGCGCCGCTTTTCCTCTTCATCGGCGTCGCCCGTACGCCCGCCTCCACGGCATCGCTTCTTTTGAACCTCGAAGCCGTCTTTACGGCGTTTCTCGCCTGGACCATTTTTAAAGAACACATCAGCCGCCGGTTTCTGGCGGCACTCCTATTCATCGTCGCGGGCGGCGTAGCCCTTTCCTGGCAGGGGAGTTTCGAGTGGAGCGAGTTCCTCGGCCCCCTCGCCGTCGCGGCGGCCTGCGCCTCCTGGGGCGTGGACAACAACCTGACCCGGAAGATTTCCCACGCGAGCGCCCCCCAGATCACGGCCGTCAAGGGCCTTGCGGGCGGGGCCGTGAACCTTGCCCTTGCGCTCCTGGCGGGAGACGTCCTGCCGGGACTTCCCACGACGGTGGCCGCCCTTGCCGTGGGATTCGTGGGATACGGCCTTAGCCTCGTCTTCTTCGTCCGTTCCTTGAGAAAGCTCGGGGCCGCCCGCACGGGGGCGTATTTCGCCACGGCCCCCTTCGCCGGGGCGCTGGGCTCGGTCGTTTTCCTTGGCGAATCCCTCACGCCCCCCGTCCTGATGGCGGGCGCCCTCATGGCCGCGGGGCTTTATTTGCAGCTAACCGAATCTCAAGGCACTTAGGGCGCCTTGGGCTTTTTCCACTTCCATCCGATTCCAAATCCCGCCGCTCCGTAAATCACCGCCCAAAAGGCGCCGACGAGAATTCCGGGCCACAAGGGCGGCGGCCCGGTGGGATCACCCATATGAACGTTGAAGATCCGAAGAGGCGTACAGTGGAATCCCACGAGATAGACACCCGGATATCCGAGTAGAAATTTCCGGAAAACATCCACGTAGTAATGAAGGTAGAGCCAGAACGAAAAAGGCCAGGCCACCATCCCGAACGCTATCCCGATCAAGGCGAGGCGCAGGGCCCTGGGTTTTTTGCGAAATATGAAAAACGCCCCGGCTGCCGGAACGAAGAACAAAGCCGTTCCTCCGATCGTGATAAGCCACGAAACGAGCGGGCCGTATTCCGTCAAAAGCCGCCCAGCTAGCTGGAAAAGGTCCATACCGGGAACAGTAATACCAAACCGAGGGTTTGAAGAGACTCGCGGCGGCCTACGCCCTCGCCCTCAGTAACCTTCCAAATTTCTTCTTTCCGAACTCCGGCACGAACTTTCCCTTCTCGAAGGCGACTTTTCCGCCC
>JBFLVN010000159.1:0-8674 GCA_040758475.1 Bdellovibrionota bacterium | reverse complement strand
GTGATCAAGGGGCGGCGGCAGATCGTGGGGGCGCTCAAGCGAATGATGGGGCCGGTGGACGAACTGAAGCTCAAATGCCTCTTCGTCGCCGCGCGGGACGGCGCCGTGCTCACCGAACGGATGGATACGATCGTGATGCGGGGTCTCCGCATCGACTTGCCCGTCATGGGTACCTTTGAAGTCAAAGACGGCAAAGTCGCCGCTTGGCGGGATTATTTTGATCTCCTCATGATCCTTCGCGCCCTTCCTTCGGCGGTGGGCGAGATGCTCGGCAAGTGGTCGGGGCGGTAGTGCTCCTCTAAGAATTCTCTGCCTGCTTCATCCAAGTCCCCCCGTTCCTTCGTAAAGGTTCGAGAACCGACGAAGGGGAGGGGCTTTGGCCGTGGATGAATGGGACGTGATCGTCGTGGGGGCGGGCCCGGCGGGGGCCTCGGCGGGGTGGTTCCTGGCCCGGGGCGGCGCCAAAGTCCTTCTGCTCGACCGGAGCGGCTTTCCCCGGGAGAAAGTCTGCGGCGATGGCCTTACCCCCCGTTCCGTCCGCATGCTCGAAGCGCTTGGCCTTGGCGAGCGGTACAAGCGTTTTTACCACCGGATCGACGGCGTCCGGCTCGTCTCTCCGGACGGCACGGTCCTAAGCACGCCGCTTCCGGCTTCGGTTTTCGGCGGCGTGGGATGCACCGTTCCCCGGAAAGTCCTCGACAACGACCTTCTCGAAAACGCCGTGGCCGCGGGAGCCCACTTCCGGGCGTCCTGGCCGGTGCGAAGTGTAGAGGTCGAAGCGGACCGGGTTTGCGTGACGGGCGAATCGGGGGAGCGTCTCGTTGCCAAAGCGGTGATCGGCGCCGACGGGGCCTATTCCGTCGTGCGGCGGTCTTTGAGGATTCCTCCCAACGAAGGGGTCCACAGCGCCTGGGCCATCCGGGCTTATCTGGAAGGGGTTGAACTCGACTTCCCCCATGCGTTCGAAGTCGTTTGGGACCGGGACATCCTTCCTGCCTACGCCTGGGTTTTCCCCCTGGGCGAAGGGCGGGCGAACGTGGGGATCGGCACGACGAGCTGGCACCTTGAGAAGATGGACCGCAAGCTCCCCGATTTGCTGGCGGCGTTTCTGGAGAAAAACCCCCATCTCAAGGGCCGCGCCCGCGAGCGCCCCAAGGGGCACTGCCTTCCTCTCGGCTCTTTCCTCCCCCGGACCTGGGCGGACCGGGCCCTTCTCGCCGGGGACGCGGCTTCCCTGATCAATCCTTTGACCGGGGACGGGATCGAATACGCCATGGAAAGCGGCCGGTACGCCGCCGAAGCCCTGCTCGAAGGCCTTGCAGAAGGCGATCTTTCGGGAAAGGGCCTTCGGTCCTACGAAAGGCGTTGGCGAGCCTCTTTCGCCCACACCCTCAAGTTCAATTGGCGGATGCGCTGGTTCTTCAATTTCCCCTCGCTCGTGGACCGCCTCTTCCGGGTCGCGGGCCGTTACGAGGACATTCCCGAGGAACTGGCTGGCCTTGTATTGGGGGCCCGTTCCTGGCCGAGCCCGGGGTTCGTCGCGAGGTATTGCCTCGGCTGACGCCTCATCCGGCGAAAAGATCCTCTCGAAAGCGCAAAGAGGGGAGGGAGCGAGGGATTTGGGCGTGGATTCCGGTTGATTCCCGGAAGGTAGCCGCATAGGCTCCCTGCCATGCGTTTTGTGATAACAGCGCTCTTTCTCGTTTTTATCTGCGCGGGGCCTTCTTTTGCCGCTTCGGGCCCATTGACCCCCGAAGAAGAGGCCGAAATCCAGGCCAAGGCCGACGAGCTTTTCCCGGACAAACCCAAAGCTCCTCCTCCTGAGCCTTCCGCCTTGGATCACGGCCTGGGGGCCGTTTCGTCGCTGGTGTACTTACCCACGAAGTGCGTGGTGGCTGTCGTTTATACGATCGCCTCCGGTTTTCATTTGCTGGCCTTCGCCCCGGAAGACGCTGGCCGGATCGCCTGGGAAGGATGGACGGGGGATTGGCTCGTTCTGGGCACCCACTTCGCTGGCGGCGAGCCGCTCGACGTGATCGGGCCCGACGCCAAATTCCCGGGGCACAATCCGATCGCGCGAGAAGCCTTCATCCGGGGTTCCCGCCTTCTGGTCGAGAGCTTCCCCTACCGCGGCATCCCCAAAGGCGCCGAGGCCGCTCCTCCGGCCGCCGAAGCTCCTGCGGCACCCTGACGCTGCTTTCTTCCAGATAAAAAGAAAGCGCCGGCCTCGCCAGAAGCCGGCGCTTTCACCTGCGAAGGAAAGGAGCGTTCATGGCAGCAAAACCTTCCCCTCGTTCGGGCCTGTTGTAGAGAGTGGGTGCCACCGGCACCCCGGAAAACAGCTGGCTCCTTACCCAAAAACACCCGGCCCGGGCCGCAGGGCCCGTCCTTTGGCGCTTCATAAACGACGCCCACCCTCGCGTTCAATAGCGGCTAAAAATTCTTTTTTATTTTCTAACTTGTTGATTTCATTGAATATTTTTTGTTGGTGCGGCGAGTTGCCAGGAAGGGGATCGGACGTGGCGGCATCCCTTCGTTAAGGGGGAAACATCCCGGAATTGTCAAATAAGTCCAATCCGTAAGCCCGGCTCACTTTTTAGTTGCCCTGGCTCCGCCCGTGAGGTAAGCAAACGCTCACTTTTTTGGAGGAAGGAGTTTCATCCATGGGTCTTCCTGAAAAATACAACGATCCCAAGGTTTTTCTGCCGGATTTCTTCAAGGCCATGCAGGACCCGGAGTGCGTCAAGGAAGGCGCCAAGGGCCAGAAACTGACGATCCAGTACTCGATCAACGACGCGCCGGATCTCAATCACTGGATCAAGATCGACGACGGCAAGGTGACGACAGGCAAGGGCAACGCCGACAACGCCAGCGCCACGATCAAGATGGGCACGGGCGAGCTCAAGACCATGTTCACCGACCCGCAGCAGGGCCAGATGCTCTTCATGAGCGGCCAGATCCAGATCGAAGGGGACATGTCCGTCCTCATGCAGATGGGATCGATGATCAGCATGGGCCGGGTGATGAAGAAGCTCGGCTTTACGAAGTAATCTCTCGCTTCAAATGCGCAGGGGCGGCCTCAAGGCCGCCCCTGTTGTTTTGCGCTCCAGGATTCCGCTAGACCGTCATTCGGACGCCGTGATTCTCGCCTTCGTGGACGGCCACTTCGAGGGCCGCGCCATGAGGGCTTGTTAGCTCGCAGACCGTTTCGGCCCGGCCCAGGCTCTTCTTGGTCAATTTAAGGTCACAACTCGATAATTTGGAATTCAGGCAGTCCGTGTTGGGGCCCGCGGGGTTCTTGTAATAGAGCCCCACCATGTCCTGCTTGTCGGCTTTGAGACGGCCGGAGAGGCGGTAACCGCCCCCCTCGGCTTCAAACTCCCACAAATCGTAGCGAATCTTGGCTGGCGGCCAGACCATGCTCTTGGCGGAGAGGAGGGGGTAATTTTTCCCCTGGTGCCGGAGGAACACCCGTGTGACGGGAGGGATGAGTATCCCCCCCACTTTGATCCGTCCCGAAAAGCCTTCAAAGAAAGTATCCTTGGGGTTTCCATCGAACAGATTGCAATGCCCCCAGGCGTAGCGGTCCGTGTGCTTTTCCCCCCAGTTGTGCCCCTGCATGCCAGGCCAATTGTCGATTTTGATCGCTTCCCCATTCAGCTTGATTTCCCCCTGGTAACGGCAGTCGGGATAGGGGGAAAGGGCCTTGGATTTGGGAAATTTGGCTTCGTAGAGGGCCTCCCGGGGGAAGTGGTGGAAAGGTTCGCCCTCCGTCGTGAAATGAAGGTTCCAGGAAACCTTGGTCTCCCCCATTTCCAGTTCACCCACCGAGTGGCCCGTGTGAAACTCGCTTTTCCCCATCCGGATTTCGACTTTCTCCCGGCCGAGCGTGCAATCTTTCGCCGGAAACTGGTTCCGGAAGGCGAAATGCTTGTGCGTCTTGGCGTTGAAGATGACGGCCCAGACGTCGCCCACGGCCTGGGCGGTGCCGTTTGGGCGGCAGAGGAGCGTGAATTTGAGCCAGAAGGCCCGGGGTTCGGTGGGGTGGTTGGCTTTGAGGAAATAGCTTTCGACGTGCCCCAGGCCGCTCTCCGGCTTCCACCGGACCAAGTTGTCTCTCTCATTTTGTGTGAGCATTTACTCCCCCGGTACCCGTAAACTGGACTACCTAGTTTAGTTGAGCCCTTTGCTTTCGGAAAGGGAGGCCATTGCCGGGCGGGGAGGGGCGGGATTAGGCTCTTCCTTACTTATGATGAGGCAAGCACAGAAAATCGAAAAACCCTGGGGTTACGAGCTCGTTTGGGCGAAGACCGACTGCTACGCCGGGAAAATCCTTCACATCAAGAAGGGCGAAAGCCTTTCCCTTCAGTATCACCAAAAGAAAGAAGAGACCCAGTACGTCCTCTCCGGTAGAATCCGGCTGGAAGTCGAGGAAAACGGGAAGCTCACTCCCCGGGAACTGGGGCCCGGCGAGGGATACCATTTTGTGCCGGGAACGAAGCACCGCCTCACGGCCATCGAGGACGCCGACGTCCTGGAAGCCAGCACGGCCGAACTCGACGACGTGGTGCGGCTCGAAGACCGTTACGGCCGGGCGAAGGGTTGCTAGGGGAGGATGGGGTAATGGAGTCCGGGACACCGAAATCCGTTTCTCTCGGGCTCTTTTTGATCCTCGCCGGATTTCTTGCGGCCTGTGTTTTTTGGCGGGTGGCCGATCCCCTTTTCGGCATCCGTTCCGAATCGGGGATGAAACTCTCCAGCGAGCCCGTTCAGTTCCTTCTGAAGGCTTTCCTCTCTGCCGTCCTGGTTGCGGCCCCGGCCGTTTTCCTCTCCCGCCAGGGAAAGAAAGGTCTTGCCGCGTCCCTAGCGGGGCTTTTTGGAGTCCTTTGCGTGGCGGCCGGGCAACTCTTCATCTACAGCAACATGCTCAACCCCGAAACGGACCAGCCCATGGGGTTTTCCCAGGGGATTTCCGAACTCCTTTGGGATCTTTCCTTCAAGGGGTCCCCTTCGACGCTCTACGGCGGGGCCTTCCTGGTGGGGGCCCTCTCGGCCGTGGGGACATGGCTGGCTGGCAAGCGGCTTCCTTCGGGTTAAGAAAGCGTTCGCGGCGGTAAATCTGTAACGACCATCGGCCGTCCAAGACCAATTGCCATGAGCGAAAAGAAAATCATCGTCAGCCCCGATACGAAGCGCCAGGAGCGCATCCCGCCGGGTCAGTACGAAACGAAAAAATGGCCCGTGCTCCATTACGGAAGCGTTCCGGGTTTCGACAAGGCTTCCTGGAATTTTCGCGTTTTCGGCCTCGTCGAGCAGCCGCTCCGGATGAACCACGCGGAATTTTTCTCTCTCCCCCGCGTCCAGGTGAAGGGGGATTTCCACTGCGTGACGACCTGGAGCAAGCTCGATAATTTGTGGGAAGGCGTTTCGGTCCACGAAATTTTGAGGCGCGTGAAGGTGAAGCCGGAGGCCCAGTACGTGCTTGCCCACTGCGAGCACGGGTTTACGGCCAATCTCCCTCTTTCCGATTTCGTCCAGGAAGACGTCCTCTTCGCCATGAAGCACAACGGCGAGGACTTGACCCCCGAACACGGCTATCCGCTCCGGCTCATGGTGCCGCGCCTCTATGCCTGGAAGAGCGCCAAGTGGCTTCGGGGGATCGAATTCCTGGAAAAAGACCGCCCGGGCTTCTGGGAGCAGAATGGCTACCACATGCGCGGTGATCCCTGGACCGAAGAGCGCCATCGGGAATACTAAGCCGCGCCGGGTTGTTTCAATCCGTTTAATGCGTTTAAACTTATCTCGGAGATCGAATGCCGACGATCTACCGCGAAGGGCCTTTCCGATTCTTCTTCAACAGCCGAGAAGAACTCCGGATGCACGTGCATGTGGAAGGCCCCGATGGAACGGCGAAATTCTGGCTGTAACCCGTTGTGGCTCTGGCGAGTGCCCACGGGCTAAGTCCCAAAGACCTCCGGAAGGCGCAAAAGATCGTGGAGGAGCATGCCCATGAGTTCATCGCGGCTTGGCGGCGCTACTTCTCGAAGTGAAGTGACGAATATCGGGATTCACGGATTTTGGTTTCTGGATGAAGGCCGGGAGTACTTCGTGCCGTTCAAGGAATACCCAGAGTTCCGGAAAGCGACCATCGGGCAAATTCACATCATGCGGAAGATCGGGCCCGGCCAATTCCATTGGCCTGATTTGGATATTGATATCGAAATCGTTGCTCTTGAAAGCCCAGAACAATTCCTATTGAAGTTCAAACGAATTGCCAAGCGCCCCCGTGCTCGGGCTGCCCGCGGACGCTGATCCTCTACAGTATCCCTTAGTTATGTCGCTCCACCTCGCCTTCATTATAGACCCCCTCCCTTCGCTAAAGCGCGGGCACGACACGTCGCTTGCTTTCATGGACGAGGCCCAAAAGCGCGGCCACGAAATTCATTATTGCGAAATCGGCGATCTCTCGGCCCGCGACGGGAAGCTCCTCCTCAATACCCGGATTTATGGAAAGGAAGGGAAATCCGAACGGCGGCCCGATTCCCATTTTAACTTGATTTTGATGCGCAAGGACCCGCCCGTAGACCGGGCGTACTTGGACGCCACCTATTTCCTGGATCTTTCCAAGGTGCCGGTCTGGAATTCTCCCTCGGGCCTTCGGGAAGCTTCGGAGAAAATGTTCTCGCAACGTTTTCCAGGGATTTTCCCCGAAACCCTCGTGAGCCAGAACAAAGAGGAACTCCTGGCTTTCCTCTCGGAAATGGGCGGCAAGATGGTCGTAAAGCCCGTGGACGGCTTCGCGGGGAAGGGCGTTTTCGCCGTGAGCGCCGACGATGCCAACCGCTCGGCCATCCTGGAAACCCTCACTTCCGAATGGCGCCGCCCGGTCATGGCCCAGCGCTTCCTTCCCGAAGTGAAGGAGGGGGATCGGCGCATCATCCTTTTGGATGGAGAGCCGATGGGGGTACTCGTGCGCCTCCCGGCCGAAGGGGAATTCCGCGCCAACATGGCCGCTGGGGGGAAGACGAAGCGGGGAGAAGTAAGTGCGTCCGACCGCAAGCTCATCGCCGCCATCAAGCCGGCCCTTCTCGAATGGGGCCTCCACTTCGTGGGCCTCGATGTGATCGGGAATTACGTTACGGAGATCAACGTCACGAGCCCGACGGGTCTCATTGAAATCGCTCAGTACGATGGTGTGAATCTGGCCGGGCGGGTGGTCGATCTTTGGGAAAAGACGCTGGGCGGCCGTTAGCTCAATGAAGTCCCCCTGGCTCCGGAACATCTGGGTCCTGCTGGTAGGGGGCCTTGTTCTCGTCCTT
The DNA here is from genome assembly GCA_040758475.1 of Bdellovibrionota bacterium. Taxonomy (GTDB): domain Bacteria; phylum JAGRBM01; class JAGRBM01; order JAGRBM01; family JAGRBM01; genus JBFLVN01. Next base: position 1,355 of record JBFLVN010000159.1, on the reverse strand, counting down.
CAAGCCAGCTTGGGGATCGATCGCTTCTCTTCGACCCTTCATCACCTCGTCTATTCCCACCTCGTCCGGACGACCGCGCTGATCGATCGCCAGATCGGCCTTTTGTTTACCCTCGGAATTGTCTGTGGCGTCCTCTCGCTTCTCGTCTACTTCTGGGCTTCGTTCCGGGGAGTAAGCGTTCTGGCGTGGCTCGTGGGGGAGCGGGATTGGCGCGGAGTTGTTCTGGCGGTGGCGCTTTTGAATTCGGCGGCTTTCCTCGCCGTGCGGATTGTGCGGGACACCGCCACCCTGGAGGTTACCGGAAATCTCCCCTACGAAGGCCGCCGCGCTGTCCTCTATCTCCGCGATCCGCGGGAGTCCGAGTACCTGCCGGCCCGCGAGTTTACGAAGCGTGCCGCGAGCATTCCCGGCAATGTGGTTATTTCTCAATCCGTGGAGCGCCCTACCGCCGGCCCCGCGCTCCGGGGCGGGTATCTCCACTTCGCTTACCTCGTTTTTCCCAGGCGGGTTTATATCAAGCAAGGAAGCGAATGCTCCTTGGCGGATGTGCCGGAATCCTGGCTCTCTGAACGGGACATTCAGTGGGCTGTCATGGATTGCAAGGAAGGCGAGCGCCTCCGGCCAATCCCCCTTTCTGAGGCCCTGAAAGGGGAGGCGAAATGAACGCGGTAGCCGCCTGGGGAGCTTTCTTGGTGGTACTCCTGGCCGGATGGAGCCTTGGGGTGTTTTCTTTGCGCGCCGCCGGTGTCCGGTTGCCTACGGGGAAGGGTGGTTTTTGTTTCGGGATGCTGGTGTCGGCCGCCGTGGGCCTTCTCTTCCTCTCCTATTTCGTCTTCTTATCTTTTCGCCTCGGGATTTACCTGGGACAGGGGACAGCCTGGATCGCATGCGGCCTGGCGGTCTTGTTTGGAATTCTGGGTGGGAAGTCCTTTCCAAGAGAGAGCTCGCCAGAGCCTCTTTCCTTAAAATCACGAACTCCGCTCCAAAGATTCGCTCTCGCCGGAATAGTAGCCGCATGCCTGTGCATCCTTATCGCCTGTGTTCTCATCCCGCTCAAATCCTACGACGCCCGGATGATCTGGGCTTTCCATGCCAAGCTGATTTACGCATCCGGCACCCATCCGGCTCCCGAACTCCTGCGAGAGGGATTCGTCATCGGCCACCCCCAGTATCCACCACTTTTTCCCCTTGCCATGGCCCTCGTCGCGGCCATTCGGGGAGAACTCTACGAACCGGCCATGCGGATGGTGGCGGTGCTTTTTTATTTCGCGGTGCTCGCCCTTTTACTCTTTGAACTTCCCCGCCATGAAAACCGATGGGGCTTTCTCCTGGTGGCGGTGTACGCCCTGACCCCG
>JBFLVN010000158.1:0-8705 GCA_040758475.1 Bdellovibrionota bacterium | reverse complement strand
CGGGCGACTATGCCAAGCAGATCGGCCTCGTAAACGAAGTCTACGAAACGGTCGAAAACCTCCACGCCGCCGCCAAGAAGCTGGCCGAGGAGATCGCGGCCAATAGCCCCCTCGCCGTCCAGGGGACGAAGCACGTCCTTCGGGTCTGCGAAGACCGCACCGTGGCCGAGGGTTTGGATTACGTCGCCCTCTGGAACTCCGCCTTCCTCACGAGCGAAGACCTGACCGAAGCCATCATGGCCTGGATGCAAAAACGCCCCGCCAAGTTCAAGGGGCGGTGAACATTCGGGAACGGTTATGTGCGGAACGACATGCGTTCCGCCACTTCCTGCTCGTTGATCACTTCGCTGTAGGGCTGAAAAGCCCATAGTTCGCTACCCGTGGGCTTGGGCAGAATTTCATCCAAGACCCATCCCTTGTCCGAACGGGTAAACACCCAGAGTTCCCAAAAGCTTTCATGCTTCTTGGGATCACCCTCAAAAACGATCCCCGTGGAAACATCGCGTACATAATCCGTGGCGGCGCCCTTGACGCAGACCCACAAGGTATCGCCCTTTCCTCTGGCTACATCCAACACGCCGACAACCCGGATGCTCCGAAGTTCGAGGCGGTCCAGTTCGTTAATGGTCCGCTCGGCCAGCATGCGGTCGGTCTGCCGTTTGTGCTCCTCATAAAGCCGCTCGGTCACGAAATCCCGGCAGATGGACTGGTCCCGTTCCCGCCATGCGATCTGAACGCGAGCGAATGTTTCCGTCGCACGAGCCTTGATGGCCTCCGGGTCCCAGACGGGATCGAGGCGGGCGAGCTTCCGCAGGAGCCGTTCGCTGCGCCAGCTGTTCCAGCGAAGCGCGATTTGCCAGCGTATTTTTATAGCGACATATCCAATCGCAACCACAGAGAAAAATAGAAATTCAAAAATTAAATCCAGTACATCACAACGGTTACCCCATCTGCCGCAGCCTGAATAAAAGCCTCCTCCAGAGCCTCCGCCACTGGAACTCCCTCCCCCACCACCCGCACGGGCAAAGGCTTCGGCGGCTGTCAAAACGAGGAACGCCACCATCAAAGAGGCGGTAAATAACGCGAATTTTGACAACTGAAATTTCCGTTTCATGAAAGGCCAATCTTAGCTCTGTTGAGCGCTACACACCAGCCTCCAACAAAAAGGGCGGCCCTTCCGGGCCGCCCGTCGCTTGTACTGATACCTGGGACTAGCCGCGGGCGCGGGCCCGGCGGCGGCGCTCGAAGTAGAACGCCCCCGCGATGGCCACGAGCAAGAGGCTCCCTTCGGAGCCAAGGCCGCCGCGGCTCTGGGGCGAGAGCTCGCAGCCCGAGCTGCTGGGCGGCATGCCGTTCACCGTCACCGCTAGTTCCTCCGTCACCGGCCCGTCTTCCCCGTTGCACACGAGGAGATAAACCGTGGGAACCAACGGCGTTACGTCCAGGGTGCCGCTCGCGTCCACGGGAGTAACGCCCGTGGGGCTCACGATCACGCAGGCCGTGGCGCCGGCCGTCTCCCAGGAAAGGGTCGCCGTCTCGCCGGCCTGGACGCCCTCTTCGGGCGTGACCGCAAACGAGAGGATGGCGACCGGAATGTTGGAAACCACCGCCCCCGCGTCGCAATCATCCGCTTCCCGCTCCAACCCGAGTTGGTCTTCGTCCGGACAGGTGGCCGCCGCCGCGAGGCCGATGGCGGGCGAGCCCGGAAGGAGCGGATGGACCCAGGTACCCGGATCGCCCGTGGCGGAAATGAGCGCCCCCAGGAGCGGGTCCTCTCCCACCACGTCGCTCTCGTCGAATTCTCCCACACCGTTTCCGTTTCCGATCACGTTCGTTCCGCCGGAGAGGAAGCCCCCGTCGTCGACCACGTCCGGATAACCATTTGTGAAGTTGAAATTCCCCGCCACGATGGAGCTCGTGAGCAAGAGGTCACCGCTGTTGAAGATGCCGCCGCCGTAACCATCGCAGTCAAAGCTTGCGTCGGCCAAGTTCTCCGTGATGGTAGAATGGAGGATTTCCAGGGAGCCGTAATTGTAGATGCCGCCGCCCGAGCACATGGACGCATTGCCGCTCACGGTGCTGTTCACGATCGTCGTGTCTGAGTAATAAACATAAATCCCACCCGGGTATTCGTCCCCCAGGTTGCCGATAATCGAGGATTGCTCGATGATGGCCGGTCCATAATAAATAGCGACCCCGCCCGTGCCGCCGTCCCCTTCGTTGTTGGAAACCGTGCTGGCCGTGAGGGTGAATTCGCCGCTTCCTTCCGCCCCGAAGTAAATCCCGGCCCCATCGTAAGCGCCGTTTCCGTCGATGATGGCGCCCGTGATTTCCAGATCGCCATCGCCTGTATAGAAGAAAATCCCCCCGCCGTAGCCTTCGAACATCTCGTTCCCGCTCACCGAGCCACCCAGGATGGTGAGGTCACCGTAGCCGCTGCTAGAATAAATCCCGCCGCCCGCGTACTCGCAGCAGTTGTCGAAGCTGGCCACGTTGTCCTCGACCGCCGTGCTGATGAGCGTCAGAGAATCCTCGGTATAAATGCCACCGCCGTAGTAATAGGCGGAGTTGCCCGAGATGGTGCTGTCTGAAATCGTGAGAACGGTGCCGTCCTCGTCCCCGCCGTCCGCCGTGTACACGTAAATCGCCCCGCCGTTGCCATTATTGTAGGCCCCGTTTTGATCCAGCGTGCTTCCGGAAAGCGTCAAGTTGGCGGCCACGTACATGAGGTCGTAATAGAGGGCCCCACCACCCTCATCCCAGGCGTAGTTCGACGTGAAGGTGCTATCCGAAATAGCTACTGCGCCGAAACTCTCGAAAAGACCCACGTAAACGGCGCCACCCGCCGCCGCCTCGTTTTCCTCAAAAACATTCTCCGCAATGGATGCTTCCAGGTTGTCTCCATTGGCCTCGATGTAGATGGCCCCGCCGTAGTCGGCGTCGTTGGCCAGGAAAGTGCTCCCCTCGATGGTGATCTCGCCACTGTAGGCATAAATCGCCCCGCCGTTGTCGTCGGCGTCGTTGTCCGTGAAAATGGAATCGCGGACCGTGAGGCTGCCGTAGTATGAGGCGATGGCCCCCCCATCACTGCAATCGCCCACTTCGTTGTCCTCGAAGGTTGCTCCGATAATGGTTACGTCCCCTTCATCGTTATAAATGGCCCCGCCATCGCCGCAATAAGCCTCATTGTTGACGAACGATCCGCCCACGACGGTGAGCGTTCCCCCGTCGTTGTAAATGGCCCCACCGGAGCCATCGGCGTTGCTACCGAAGAAATCACTGTCATTGACCGTCAATTCGCCGTCTCCTTCAATATAAACGGCACCACCGTCGTCGGTGGCAAATCCATTGTCGAAAACCACGCCGGTGACGGCCACCTGGTCGGTGTAACCGACATACAGAAGCGCTCCACTGTTATTCTCCCCGTAGGCCAGCGTGAGCCCACTGACGGAAACGTCGATGGCGTTTCCGTCGCTATAAACGGATAAAGCATAGTTCTCGACCCGGAGCGCCTGAGCCCCTGGACCTGAGATCGCGAGGTCGTCCTCAATGTTCGGCAACCAATCGCTCAAGGAAATCGTCCCGCCGATCCCGAAATCGATCCCGTCGGCGCCTCCGAGGGCATTGGCTTCCTGAATGGCCGCCCGAAGGGTGCACACCCCTTCACCGTCGAAGACTTCGCAGATGCCGTCACCAGCGTTGAAGTCACTGTCATCCCCCGTATCGTCCACGGTAAACGTGGCGGCCCGCGCCACCAGGGGCGCCGCCAGGGGCGCCGCCAGAACGGCCAAGAGGGCCAGCAGCAAGGGAAAACGTTTCATGGTAATCCTCCCCTTCCGGAGCTTTTCCAGGAAAAACATCCCCGCGACGGCCAGGAGCAGGAGGCCCGCTCCGGAGCCCGGGCCACCCCGGGAGCCGGAACCAAGCGAGCACCCTCCGCTGCTTCCCCCGCCGCCGAGGGTCACTTGGGCCGTTACGGGCCCGCCCTCGCCGTTGCAGATCAGGATGTACGTCGTCCCGGCGGGGGCCGAGACTTCGAGCGTTCCCTCCGTATCGACGGGCGTGACCCCCGCCGGAGTCAGGAGGATGCACCCGGTGGCGCTAAGGGCCGTCCAAGAGAGCGTGAACGCTCCCCCCTCGCCCCGCTCCGCCGTGAAGGAGTCGATGGCGACCGAGAGGTCCGCTACCACCGCCCCCGCGTCGCAGTTTTCCGCGTCCCGGTCGTAACCGAGCTGGTCGTCCGTGGGGCACGTCGCCGCCGCCGCGAGGCCGATGGCCGGGGATTCCGGAAGAAGCGGATGGACCCAGGTGCCCGGATCGCCCGTGGCGGAGATGAGCGCCCCCAGGAGGGCATCCACGTCCACCACATCGCTCGGATCAAGGCCGGAGACGCCCTCGCTGTCTCCAATCACGTTCGTGCCGCCGGAAGTAATGATCGCTGAAATATCGGGATAGATGTTCGCGCCGCCTTCGGAGGAGAAATCGAAGTTTCCGGCGATGATGGAACTGGTGACGGTGGTCGTTCCCTCGCTGCTGTAGAGGCCGCCACCATCCGCGCCGCAAAACCCGTTCAAGTCGGTGACGTTCTGGGTGATGGTCGCGTGGAGGATCGTGAGAAGGTCCACGTTCTGGACGCCGCCGGGACTGCAATAAGACGTGTTGCCGCTCACGGTGCTGTTCACGAGGGTCCCCTCGCCGGCCTCGAAATAAAGGCCACCCGGTCCCTCTCCACCCCCGTTGCCAATGATGGAAGACTGCTCGACGGTGGCCTCCGAGGCGTCGATGTGAACGCCACTCGTTCCACCGGCTTCGTTGTTCGAAACCGTGCTGGCGGTCAGGGTGAATTCGCCACCCTCCGTGTTGAAATAAATCCCGCCACCGGAGGAATCGGAATAATTGCCATCGATCACGGCGCCCGTGATGTCGAGGGTGCCATCAAAACTGCTGAAATAGATTCCGCCGCCATCACTGGAGTAAGCACTGTTTCCACTCACCGAACCGCCCAGGATCGTAACGGAACCGCTTTCGCTGCCGAAATAAATCCCGCCGCCAGCGTACTCACAGCAATTGTCGAAGCTGGCAACGTTGTCATCCACGGCCGTGTTGATGAGCGTGAGGGAATCAGAAGTATAAATCCCGCCGCCCGAAGAAGAAGCCGTATTCCCGCTGATCGTGCTGTCCGTGATACTGACGTTGCCTTCGATAACGTAATTTTCATTGTTGTCGTACACGTAGAGCCCGCCACCGGAACCGCCCTCGTAGGCTTCGTTCCCGCTCAACGTGCTTCCGGAAATCAAAACGGTGGCGTTACTGTCATAGAAATAGACGAAAACAGCTCCGCCATTATAAGCATAATTGGACGTCATCGTATTTTCGGAGATCGATACGGTGCCGGCAACGTAATAAACTTCTATAGCCACGGCCCCTCCGCCTTCGCCACCGTCGTTGTCCTCGAAAGTGCTCCCCGCGATCGAAATATCGGCGGCGAGGCTCTCCTCGCCGTCTCCGCCCGCGGCGGAAATAGCGCCGCCCCAGGAGGATTGGTTGCCCGAAAAAACGGACTCGTCGACGTCCAGAATGCTATCGTAGGAAGCAATCGCCCCGCCGCTGCCGAAGTTGGCCTCGTTGTCCGTGAAAGTCGAACCGCTCACCGTCAGGGAGCCGCCTCCGCTGTAAATAGCGCCTCCGCTGTCGCACCCGTCCGACTGGTTCTGGTCGAAGGTCACCCCCGTGATCGTGACGTCGCCCTCATCGTTGAAGATCGCGCCGCCTTCGCAACCAGCAGAATTGTATTTGAATGATCCGCCCGTAACGGTGAGAGTCCCGCCGTCATTATAGATCGCCCCGCCATCGCTTTCGGCATAGTTGCCAATAAAGTCCGTGCCGGTAATCGTCACCGTACCGCCGTTATTCAAGATGGCGGCACCATCCCCCCCCTCCACGGCCTGATTGCCGATGAATTTCGAATTCGTCACCGTCAGGGTGCCTTCATTGTAGATCGCGCCTACGATCACATAACCGCTGACGAAATAAACACCCGCCGCCGAAACCGTGTCGGTAGGCCCCACGTAAAGGAGTGCCGCGCCTTCCTGAATACCGTCGAAGAGGGACATTCCGCTAAGGGATACGGTAGCGCCGGCGCCCTCGCTGTCGACCCCAAAGACGGCATAGTCATCGTCCGCGTCGATAGTCAGGAGGCCCGCCCCCGGGCCGGTGACCGTAAGGTCACCGGTGATGGTGGGCAAAGCGCCTCCGAGAGTAATGACCGCGCCGTTCAACTCCGAGTCGAAGTTGATCGTATCCGCCCCGGCGACGGAGTTCGCCTCCTGGATGGCCGCACGCAAGGTGCAGTCTCCTGTAGAAGCGGTGACTTCGCACACGCCGTCGAGCGCGAGGTCCGCTCCGTCTCCCGTGTCGTTGACCGTGAAAGTGGCGGCCTGGGCCGCCATCGGCGCTGAAAACGCGCAAAAGAGCCCGAGCCCGCCCGCGGCGAGCACTGCCAAAAAGCGATTCATTGGATTTTCCTCCTGCCCCAACGTTCTCCGGTGGGAGAACGGCGCAAGTGTAGAGGACTTTGGGTCTAGTGCAAATGCCTCAGCGCCCCAAGCGCCTCTTTTTAAGGCAATCCGGTTTTCATTGATCAGCACTCAACGGATTGTAACGCTTCCGTCACAGAAGATCGGGCGGCAACCCAAGGAAAAGACTGGTCTTTTGCCTTAAAGTCTCTTGGGATATAATCCCCCCGCTTACCGGCAGAACACTCTGTTCGGAACAATTGGGGGTAATGGGTTATGAAGCGCCTTGCAGCGGGAGCGCTCCTTTGGGCTTTTTTACTGAACGCGTGTGCTTTTAAAACTTCGCGGATGGAGGCGGCCGGCGCGTTTTCCGGCGCCGTCCAGCAGAAGGATTCCTCCGCCGCATCCACCAAGCTCACCACCTATACCAAGCTCAAGCGGCGTCCCTTTACGTCCATGATCGACTCGGGCGCCAAGGAGCAGGCGGCGAGCCTCGAAGCGGCCCTCACCAAGTGGAGCGGCGCCGGGAACGACTGCGACCGGAACACGGCCCTCTCGGAACTCGTCCAGGTGGCCCGGGGCATTCCCGACTTTGAAGTGGCCCTCGTCACCTTGGAGTCCCATGCCGAAGAAGAGGCCAAGAAGCTGAAGGCCGCGCTTTCGAGCGGAGCCGACGAGGTCGAAAAGCTCGGCAAGGAAGGCAAGCACGTGGAGGCCGAAAAGAAGATCGGCCCCTTGCTGGACCGCTGCCCCCAGGACGCGCGCCTGACGGCGCTCTATCCGAAAGTTCAAGAAGCGGCCCGCTTCGAGCGGTCGGCCAAGAGCGAAAAGCATTACGACAGCAAGCGCCCAGCGGCGGGGTACATGCTCTCCCTCCTCGACCCCCTCATGACCACGTCCGACCGGGTCTGGTCCCAGGACCGGCACCTTCAAGAGATCGAAACCCTCAAGGAAAAAATGGAAGTGACGGTGGTGGTCGAACCCGCGGGAGGGCTCGCCGGCCAGCTCCGGGGCCTCCTCGAAGGAAAGGACCGGAACGTGGCCGTTTCTACGGCCAGGCCGTTCAGCGAGCGGACCTATTCCTTCACCCTCATCGTCTCGGAGCCCGCGCTCGAATTCCCCGAGCCTTTCCTCGCCCGGGCGGAACCGGCGACGTCCAAATACGTCTCCGGCACCCAGTGGGTCCCCAATCCCGAAAAGGCCAAGTGCACGACCCGCGTTCAGCAACTCCAGAACGCCCAGTTCCAGGCCCAGCAAGCGCTCCAGCAGGCCCAATGGGATTACAACAACTGCGTCATGCAGGCCCGCCAATGCCAACAGCAGGCCAACCAGATCGGCGGCTGGGGCGGCATCGCCGCTTCGGTCGCCTGCGGCGTGGGCGAAGGAGTGTGTTCGGCGAGCCTGAGCAACGCGCAGACCGCCGCCCAGACGGCCGACGCCGACTACTATCAGGCAGTCAACCAGTGCAACGCGACGCCCCAACTCGTCCAGGAAAACATCTACGCCGACCAGCCCTACGTCATCAACCACTGGGCCGTAAAACCCGCCGGGAAAGTTCACCTGCAAGTGCGGGAAGGCGGCGCCTCCGGCTCCCTCTATTGGGAAGGAGACGTGGCCCACACCTTTACGATCGAAGATACCGTGGTCGAAGGCCAGCCCCAGTACAACATCCAGGGGGACGCCCTCACCCTTCCGGGCAAGGATCAGCTCCAGCCCCAGCTTCTCGCGGAACTCGCCAACAAGAGCCGCACCGAAGTGGCGAGCAACGTACTTCGTTACTGGCGCAACATCCTCGAAAAAGCCTCCCGCGCCGGGGACGATGGCACCCGCCGGGAACTCGTCTCCCAGATGCTCCTTCTCAAGAACCTCTCCGGCCAGTCCGAACCCGAATGGGACAAGGCGGCGGAGAAGTTCGAGAGGTATCTGCTAAAGGATGAAAAATAAGGACGAACGCCCCCCCTGGCTTTCCGTTCCAAACAGGCTATAATTGAAACACGCCCCAGGTGCGTCCATTAAACGGCGTTAATGGAAACACCCGGCGGCGCTGAAGCAACTTTCATTCCTTTCGGTCTCTTCCTTCCCTTCGTCATCCCCCGAGACCCAGATGCCCCAGGTACCCCAGATCTCCCGAAATAGCGTAGAGGCGGTTCGCGAACCGCCCCTACCAGACGCCCTCGGACACTGGCGGAA
>JBFLVN010000157.1:0-8769 GCA_040758475.1 Bdellovibrionota bacterium | reverse complement strand
CACGCGGACGAAGGACGGAAGCGCCTCGGGTTCAAAACCTTTTTGCTTTGCGCCAGACGAGCGGGCAGTACGCGTGAGCGAAAGGCTTCCCTGCACCCGCCCCTCTTCGTCGATCCCATCCACGCGCCAGCCGGAAGCCCTGGCGCCCGCAAGACGCGGCTCCAGTGGCAGCGTGATCTGAAGGCTTTCTCGTTCGGGGAGCGGGCCTTCCAAAACGACATCGTGCCGCCCCTTGGAAATCTCCAGCCAAAGGATTCCCCCCGGCGCGCCCAAGAGCGTCCGGGATGGGATGCCGTCCACAAAAACCTGCGCTGGAAGCCACTGCCCCGTACTCCCCGGGAGGGGAACCGCCAGGGGCGCCTGGGCGTGGACTTCGAGCCGGAGGCGAAGGGAGGTTTCAGAAACCTCGACGAAAAGCCGGGAAACCTCGGCGCATTTTGGATAGCAAGGTTGCTTTTCCAAAAGCCGCTCCCGAAGCTGGTCGAGAATTTCCTGCCGGGGGACCGAATCCTCCCCCTGCGCCCGCGCGGGGGTGACGGAAAGAAGCAGGAACAACCCGGCGGCCGTCCCGGCTGGGACGAACCACTTGCGCCACTTTTCCGGCCACACGTCGCTCGGCAGGCCGATCACGCAAAGCGCGAGCAACGAGAGAAGAATCACCCGGACCCAAGCCAAGAAAAAGTTGACGGGCGGAGAAACAAGGAAGAGACGGATGCGGTGGTCTTTCTCCACCGTCCCGCTCCATTTGAGTTCTATCTGGTTCCATTCCCAGGCCGGGAGGCCCGGCCCCGTGCTCACAACGGCCTTGGGATCGATCTGCTGGAGAATTGCGGTTGCACTTTTGTATCCACGCACCCGTCCCTTGCTGAATTCGGAAACATCCGCCGACAAAGCGGCGCCGCCCAACGCTTGGAGCGCCTGGGGAGCGGGGGCCTCAGGCGCGGCGGCCGGCATCTCCTCTTGGACCATTTCGTCGTAGACTTCCGCCTCTTTGGCCTTTCGTTCGTGCGGCATCACCATGCCTTCGAGGAACGACTCGCGGCGCATCCGATCCCCCCCTACTTCCCAATCCGGGTATTCGAGGACCGGGTACATGGCCTGCCGAATTTGCTGGACGGAGAAGGGGATCAAAAAGACGAGAAGAACCCCCGCGAGACCGATCCGGGCCGCGGAAACAAGACGGCGGAAGCGGCTCTCTTTCAAAAGCCTTAGAAGTGCCTCGGCGCCCAGGACCCAAAGCCACGCCCATTTGGGGACGCCCGGCTCGTGGTAGCTGAGCACCAAACCGGCAAGCGCCAGCGCTCCCCAGCGCGTCCCCCAGAGCTTCCGGAAAGCCAGAGCGGCGATGAGTACGAGGAAGAAATCCAGAAGGGTCCAGCGGCGCGTCCACGTCCCTGGAACTTCATCGACGCCCAAGGCCGAAACGATCCGCCAGCCGGGCGGCAGATGGAGAGTGGCCGAAACTTCCTGGAAATCGTGCGCCCAACCCACGGCCGGAAGGGACGAAACCTTGTGTTCGATGCGGCTTTCGGCCGAAAGGTCCACCGTTCCCTGGCGGATTTCGAATCCACGAAGATCAAAACCCTCGCGCGTGGTGATGACCTGATCTTCTCCGCCAAGGACCGCCCGTTCGAGAACCTGCCCTTCGCCCATCTCAAGGCGCCAGGAGCGGCTCAAGGCGCCGCCCATCTGGTCGCGGACGGTGTATCCCGTGCCGCCGAAGTCGAGCCACAAGTCCCGCTTCAAGGTGAGCCGGTCGGGAGCAGGGTCGGCATTCCCCCGGCGGCGCTCGGCGAACTTCATCGTTTCACCGGAGGTGACACGATAGGAAGGAAGATCCTTCCAATCCTCCGGGAGTGTCGTCTGTTGCGGGTCGATGGCTTGAGGGCCTTCCACGTCCACGACACGAAGGTCGGGGCGAGCGTCGAAAACCCACACCTCTTCTGCCGCCCAGGGTGTTCCGGGATCGGAGAGCGGAATCTCGCTCACAGGGTCTACGTGCCGGGCTTCGAGCCACAAGTGCCACACGCCGGGCCGGACCTGGACGCGCAGGCGGCCGTCGGGCTCGATGCGGGCGGGAAGCGGGGAACTTAGCGAAAGCGGAATGAATTTCTCCAGGAGGATTTTCCCCAGGAGTTCCTCACGGCTCTTTCCACTCACGCGGAGTTCGAGGTGGGTCAGCACGCGAAGGGGGACCTCGTCGATCACCCGCCGGTGGGCCATGATTTCGAGGGCGTCGGCCTCCCCCGCTTGGGCCGCCGCTCCGCGAAGCCACAAGGCGCCGCTTTCGCTTCGAGTGGGAAACGGAACGGGTGCGCCCCGCACTCGAAGGGAGACGATCCCCGTCTGCAGAGGAACCGCCAGGGATTCGGGGAGCTTATTCCAGAGGAACGTGCCAGTGACGCGGTAAATTCCCGCTTCCAGATCGAGATGAGGAATCCCCTCCCGGGAAACCACGGCCGCCGGGACGCCATTCATCCGCACGTCGACGGGCCAATGCCGCTCACTCCCGGGAAGCTGCACGAAATTCCGGGCGAAGAGGGTCCATTCCTGGGAGAACGTCCCTCCGCTCTCGGAGAGGTTGAGTTCAAGGCGCCCGGCCCATCCACACCGCATTCCGCCCTGGTCCTGGAGGAAGGGGCATGTCTCCCCCTCCCGCCCGTGCAGAACCCACGCGCTCCAGGGTCGAAGCGCCGGGGGAAGTTCGTCTTTCGTGGGTGGTGCCGCGAGAACCAGGGAAGGAAAAAGCAAAAGGAACAGGAACGCCCGCCTCATTTTCGCCCCTCCGGCTGTTTCATTAAAAGCAGAAGGCAAGAGTAGGCCACGAAGGGCGAAGAAAACACCACCGGTAAAAGGGCTCTTAGGAAAGAACGTAATCGACGATCCGAGAAAGGCTCTCCCCCGCCGGGCCGTGGATCACCACGTCCGCGAGTTCATCCAGGGGCGTCTCTTCGCGGTTAATAATGATGAGCCCCGCGCCGCCCCGTTTGGCTTCCACGGGAATGAAGCACGCGGGCTGGACGACCAGCGAACTTCCCACCACCACACACAGATCCGAATCCCTCGCCCGGCGAAAGGCTTCGGCCGTCTCCCGCTCGGGCATGGCCTGGCCGAAACTGATCGTGTCGGTCTTGATGGGCCCGCCGCATTTCTCATCCCCGTCCGGGCCCGGTTCGGGGCAATAGGGCACGCCGTCTTCGATCCCAGGCCCCTCCGCTTCGATCCGCTCGCGGATTTCCATCGCCGGCCAGCGTTTCCCGCATTTCAGGCACGAGGCCGTCCGCACGGTGCCGTGGAGTTCGATCACTTTTTCTTCGGAGTTTCCCGCCTTCTGGTGCAATCCGTCGATGTTCTGGGTAACGATGCAATCGAGCTTGCCGATTTTTTCGAGGCGCACGAGGGCCAGATGCCCCTTGTTGGGGCTCGCCTTGGCGATGGGCTCGTAGAATTCCTTCCCCCGCTCCCAGTAGAGCTTGCGGTTCTTGTGGAACTGGATGAATTTCTGGAAGAGAAAATCGTTGGGATCGTGCTTGGTCCACACTCCGCCGGGACTCCTAAAATCGGGAATCCCCGATTCGGTCGAAATCCCCGCTCCCGTGAACGCCACGACGCGGGAGGCTTGGGAGAGGAGTTTTGCAGCTTCGCGGAGGGGATCGGCTGGTGCATTTCCCATATCAAAAATAGCCCTTTAGAGCCTTACATCCCGCATGAAAGAACTATTCGCGAAACTCTCCAAGGAAAGCCCGGGGACTCATTATTCGCCCGCCAGGATAGGCCCGAGCGGACAATAAAACTTGATCCCCAGTAACCAGATAGGACGTCCGGTTCGTTGCCGCATCCAAAAATTTCTGATCCGTAGGATCACCACAACGAACCGGTGAGATTTGAACATGCTTGACCAAAATACAGCGGTCTTCGATCCGTTTAATCAACCGGTTCACTGGAACAGCACGAAATTTCCTGCCAAGCTCGGCGATCACCCGCTCGTATTCTTCCAGAATGGGTGGGGTTACTACCAGATCGATTACCTTTCGATTCCAAAGAACCAGTATTTCACGCGGCAGCCCTTTCCAAAAAATTCCGGAAACGAGGACGTTGGTGTCCAATACAATCCTCATTTCTTGCGCCGAACCTTCCGGATTGCCGCTGCCACATCCGATCTTTTCATGCCCGCTTTCCGCGCCGCGTTCTCCGCTTCGGCAAGAAGAAGCTCGAATTCATCGGCGGGAGGCGCGGGAAGGGCTTTGAGCAGGACGGCGTCCTTCCGGCCCACGACCACAAACTGCGCCCCTCGCTTAAGACCCAATTTGCGTCTCACGCTTTCAGGAATAACCACCTGGCCTCGGGAAGACATTCTGGTTGTCGTGACGTCCATGGGAAATCTCTTTTCTTATTAGTAAGATTACAACAATCAGTCGAAAAGCTCAAAAGATGGGCATCTTAACGCTCTCATTTCTTCTTCTCTTTCACCCCGAAAGTCACGCCCATCTTGAAGGTGGCCGTGCCGGTGGCGATGAGTTCCCCAGCCGTATCCTCTACGCTCACGGCCACGGTGGCGACGCTCTTTCCGCGCTTTCGGACCTGGGCGGTGGCGATGAGTTCGTCCGTCGTGGGGGCGGCGAGGAAATTGACGAGCAGGTTGATCGTAGCGTTCCAGGCGGGACCCATGTCGGTGCGGCCCGCCGCCACGGCCACCCCGGCGGCGGCATCGACAAAACTCGCCACGGCGCCGGGATGGAGCGCCCCCTGCTCTCCCAGGAAATCTTCCCGCAAGCGGACGCGCAGGCGCGAGTAATCCTCCCGGATTTCTTCCGGATACCACCCCATGAAGCGGCTGTGGCCCGAGCGGCCGAAGCGTTCCCGCACCATCTTGATGGATTTCTCGACGAGCTCTCGGTCCAGGTCCGACACGGGAAATCCTTATCGGGATAGTTCCGCTTCGATGGCCTTCTCGATGTCCCCCGTTTCGAGGAGGCCTTCGAGCTTCCAGCCGTTCACCAAAACCGTGGGGACCCCTTGGATGCCCGCGGCCAGGGATTCGTCAAAATCCCGCCGGGCTTTCTGGTCGGCCTCCCCTTTTTCGAGGCAAGCGGCGAGGACGGCTTTCTCCAGCTTCGCTTCGCGGGTCAACCTGTCCAAAAAATCACCAAAAGTCCGCGCTTCGATCTCGATCTGGTGGGAGAAGAAAAAATCGGCCGCTTCCCAGAATTTCCCCTGCTCGCCGGCGCAAAGGCTCACGGCGGCGGCGCGACTCGCCCATTCGTGATGGCCGATGGGAAACTGCTTGAAGCGAAATTCGACCCGGTCTTTGTACTTCGGGAAAATCTCCCGCTCCATGGCCTCGTGGGATTTAGCGCAGAAGGGACATTGGAAATCGGAAATCTGGACGACGAGGACCTTCGAACCCTTCAAACCGCGGGAAGGAAGATCGTCCAAAGTTAGTTTTTCGGGAGCAATTCGTTCGAGGTTCGGTAACGGGGGAATGGGCGGCTTGTTTGCAAAAAACGAACACCCGCCAAGAAGCGCAAGGACAAAGAAGATAAAAAATTCCCGTTTCATTGGGAACGCAAGGCGCTCTTTACATCCGGATCGGGTTTTCTCACCCCTACTTTGCTCCCCAGCTTGTAGGTGACGGTGCCCGTGGCGACGAGAAGTCCCGAATCGTCCTCCACGTCCACGTCGATGACGACGATGCTTTTTCCGCGCTTTCGAACTTTCGCCTTGGCGAGCACGCCCACGCCCGGCGGCGCGGCGGCCAGATAATTCACGAAAAGATTGATGGTGGCGGCGTTGAGCGTCTCCACCTTGGTGAAATCGGAGAAAGCCGCCACACCCCCGGCCGTGTCGATGAGGGTCGCCACCGCCCCGCCGTGCAGGACGTTCAAGTTCCGCTGGACGTGGGGGGCGCTTGGGAGCGTTAGCTCCGCCGTATCGATCCCAAGGCCCGTTACCTTGATGCCCAGGTTCTTCACGAAAGGGGAATTCTCGAAAATCCGGGCCAGAAGCGCCTTGTGTTCTTCGAGATTGGTGCTGCGTTTTACCGGCGATCCGTCCGTCATGGGCGTTTCTTTTAATTGGGAATGGCGAGGGAGGCCAATCAATGCATCAAGCCTTCGCCGGGCGGCCCCTTCGGCCGCGGGCGGGGACCGGCAAGCGAGGCAAGGATATTCCATGTCCGTCGAGCAGCCGGTTCCCGCAGCGGCCTCTAGGGGCTCACGCGGTTCGGCTTCCATCCGCAACTTGGAAAAGTTGCGCGCAGGACTGGCGCCGCTGTAGGCTCCGCCGCCAATGAAGACCGACTGGAAATCCCATCTCGAAACAGCCGTCCAGGCGGCTAAGGCGGCGGGGAAGATTCAACTCGAGCACTACCAAAAGATCGACCGCATTACATATAAAGGAGAGGTCAATCTCCTCACCCACGTGGACCTCGCCTGCGAGAAAACCATCAAAGACATCATTCGTGCCCAATACCCGGGCCACGAAATCCTGGCGGAAGAAAGTGACCTGGAAAAAAAGGACGGCTCCCCTTTCCGCTGGATCGTCGATCCCCTCGACGGCACGACCAACTACGCCCACGGCTATCCGCTCTTTGCTTCGAGCATCGCCCTCGTCCACGAGGGCGCGGCTGTGGCGGGCGTCGTGTTCAATCCCCTTCTCAATGAACTTTTCTCCGCCACCAAAGGCGGCGGCGCGTTCCTCAACGGCGCTCCCATCAAAGTGAGCGGCGTTCAATTGGCGCGGGAAGCGCTCTTCACCACGGGCTTCGCCTACGACCGCCGGGAACGCATCGACCACTACCTTTCGATCTTCCGGGACTTTAAGCGCCTCGGGCACGGCGTCCGCCGGGGCGGCGCCGCGTCCGTCGATCTCTGCTACCTCGCCTGCGGCCGCGTGGACGGCTACTGGGAAGAGAAGTTAAAACCCTGGGACGTCGCCGCGGGCTCCCTCCTCGTCACGGAGGCGGGCGGCAAGGTCACCAACTTCGACGGCTCACCCCTGGACCTCTACGGCGAAAACCTGTGCGCCTCCAACGGGCGCATCCACGAGGAAATGCTATGCCTCCTCAAGCCGTTCATTCCCAATCGGTAACCGAGCGCCTCGCCGACTGGATCTGCTCCGTCCGCGCCGCCGACGTTCCCGCCCGCGTCCTCGAAAAAGCCCGCTACCAGACTTTGAACGTCATCGCCTCCCTCCACGCGGGGGCCGACACGGAACCGGGCAAGGCCGTGCGGAATACGGTCGCCAAGTGGAAAAAGACCGGCCCCTGCACCGTCATTCCCACGGGGGAAAAAATGGCCCTCCACGAGGCGGTCCTCGTGAACGCCGCCTACGCGATGGCCCTCGACTACGACGACTACGTGTATATGGGCCACACCGGGCACTCGGCCGTCCTTGGAAGCTGGGCCATCTGCGAAGAGGAGAAACTCCCAACCCGCGACCTGCTGCTCGCCCAGGTGATCGCCAACGAGATCGGCGGCCGCGTGGGGGCGAGCTGCGTCCTCGGGCCCCAGAACGGGCAGGCCTGGAGCTTCATCCATGCGATCGAAGGAGCGGCGCTTGCCTCACGCCTCTACGGCCTTAACAAAGAACAAACGGCCCATGCGCTTGCCATCGCGTTCTACCAGCCGACGTTTACACTATGGCCCGGCTTCATGGGCCCGACGAGCAAAGTGCTTACTGCCGGTGGGCCTACGGTGACGGGCATCCAGGCGGCGCAGCTCGCGAGGGAAGGGCTTACGGGCGCCCGGGAGATCTTCGAGCACCCGCGCAAGGGCTTCTGGGCCTCTTTCACCTACGCATCCCTCCCCGGAATGCTCACCGGGCTTGGAAAATCCTGGATCACGGACACGATCGCCAACAAGAAATACCCGGGCTGCGCCTACATCGATACGAGCATGGACGCGCTCTTCATGATCCTGGAGGAGTTCGAAAAAAAGAACCGGCGGCGCATGGTGGCGGAGGACGTTGAGAAGATCGGCGTGCGGGCCAATCTCCTTACCGTCGAAATGGATAATCTCTCCGCCGAACACGTGGGCGAATTCGAGAAGCTCTCCCCCGTCAACATCAATTTCTCCATCCCCTACAACCTGGGCATCGGCATCATCGCCGGAAAGCACACGGCCGGAGAGCTTTCCCAGGAATTCCTGGACAAGCACGAGCCCGTTATCCGCGATCTCGCGGCCAAGACAAAACTCACCCACGATTGGGAGATGAGTTTCCAAGTAGCGAAGGCGTTCGCCGGCGTCCTGGGCCGCAATTCCCCCGTGGCCCAGCTCTCACCGCGCCAGTATTTCAAAGTCCTTCGCGGCTACCAGAGCCAGATGGGCGGGAAAAAGAAGAATTCGATCAACCTTCGGGGTCTCCTCTTCGACCACGGAACAGACCTGGCCCGGCAGGCGGCCGCCTTCGTTCGCAAAGGCCGCAAGAGCGCCGCGAAAGCGGGCGGCGGCGCCCGGCACGAGCCCGACCTCTCGGAAGTGGATTTCAGCCGCTTCAAGATGGCCTTCCCCTCGGAGGTCACCATTGAAACGGCGCGGGGCGAAAAGCTATCCGCCCGGCAGGACATCCCCTTCGGTGCACCGGGGCAAGAAAAATATTTCGAGACGGTGGAAGAAAAATTCCGCACGGAAGCGGGCGGCGCCCTGGGCGGCGGTCAGGTAGACCGGGCCATCGCCATGATGAAAGACCTGGAAGGCTCGCGCCTCGAAGAACTCACTAAATATGTCTGCCGGCCGGGCGCTTGATGGCCCGCATCCTCTACACCATCGG
>JBFLVN010000156.1:0-8781 GCA_040758475.1 Bdellovibrionota bacterium | reverse complement strand
CCAAACCCTGCGTTTGCCAGAGGTGGGCCGAGCGGGTCTGCTCCGTCCCCGTCTTTTCCCAGGTGCGGGTGGCGCGGTCGAAGCCGATCCACTTGGTCGTGGTCCGGGCGAGGGGCTCGCCCTTCTTGTGGGTGCCTTTCAAAACGCGTCCGCAGGCCAGGCGCCCGACGTAATCACTCCACCCCACGGCGCTCACCTGCATGAGGAAGGGGGCGTCCTTTTCCGCCACGGGGGGTGGGACTTTTTCCGCGATCATTTCGAAGAGCGGGGTCATGCCGCGCCGTTCGTCTTTTTCCAAATCCTTCACGAACCAGCCCGAAAGGCCCGAGCCGTAGAGGACCGGGAAGTCGGCCTGCTCGTCGCTCGCGCCGAGGGCCAGGAACAGGTCGAAGGTCTTTTCGAGGGCGAGACTCGGATTGGCGTGGGGCCGGTCCACCTTGTTCACGAGCACGATGGGTTTGAGACCCAAACGAAGTGAGCGGAGGAGGACGTAGCGCGTCTGGGGCATGGGCCCCTCGACGGCGTCCACCAGGAGGATGACCGAATCCACCATGGAGAGGACTCTCTCCACTTCCCCCGAAAAATCCGCGTGGCCGGGCGTATCGACGATGTTGATCCAGTACCCGCCCCATTCGACGGTGCAGTGTTTTGCGCGGATCGTAATCCCGCGCTCGCGCTCGAGGTCGTTCGAGTCCATGACCCGCTCTTCGACGCGGGCGTTTTCGCGAAACGTGTGGGCGGCCTTGAAGACCGAATCGATGAGGGTGGTTTTGCCGTGGTCGACGTGGGCCACGATGGCGACGTTTCGGATTTTATCGGGTGCGGTCATGGTGATAGTGCCGGGAGCCTTCCAGGCGGGCGCGCAAGGGTAGGAGAGGGACCTCCCCTCCGCAAGCGGCTGCCTACTTTTATAAGGGGCCTTTCACTCCCCGGGTTCCTTCAGAAAAACCTTGCAATCCTTCGTATGTTATTGTATTACAAAAACCTACACGGGGAGGAACCATCCGTGCAGGAAGTCCCATCGCCAGCGCAGAAACAATCTAACCACTCGGAATCCTTTGACTACCTGGCCGAGGCCCTTCGGGAGGCCGGAAGCGGCCGCTCCCAATCGGGCCTTAGGGCCTGGCTCGCCACGTTGGACATGGTCCTTCGGGCCGTCGAGCAGACGGCCTGGGAGCTTCGGGGCCTGGCCGACCAGGCCGTGGGCCTGTGGGACTCCCTTTCCAAGGACTGGAAGGCCTTCGCCCAGGACTTCCGGGACGTCCGGGATCAGGCGGCCGGATGGCCGGCCAAGATTTCGAGGCTCTCTTCGACGGGCTGGATGCTTTTTAAAGTTAGCGGAAGCTATCGCCTCTGGGGAACCCGCTTGGCCTTCCTTCCCCGGAAGAAACTCCCCGCCGCTCTCGAAGCCCTCCACGAAACGAACGCCCGGCGCTTCTACGATACGAGCGTCCAGCAGGGCGGGGCCTTTTTGAAAGTGGGCCAGATGCTCTCGGCCCGGCCCGACCTCCTTCCCAAGCCCTGGATCGACCACCTCTCCAAACTTCAGGATCAGGCCCCCGAGTTCCCCTTCGAGGAAGTAAAGAAAGTCATCGAAGAGGATTTGGGAATGCCGCTCACCAAGGCTTTTTCCAAGTTCGAGAAGAAACCCATCGCTGCCGCCAGTATCG
Source organism: Bdellovibrionota bacterium (assembly GCA_040758475.1). GTDB lineage: Bacteria > JAGRBM01 > JAGRBM01 > JAGRBM01 > JAGRBM01 > JBFLVN01. Next base: position 7,111 of record JBFLVN010000156.1, on the reverse strand, counting down.
GGCAGGTCCACAAGGCTAAAACGAAAGACGGCCAGTGGGTCGCCGTCAAAGTCCAGCGCCCGGGCATCGGGGATTTGATCGACCTGGACATGTCCCTCCTCGAAGTTTTTCTCGAAAGCCTCAAATCGCTCCTGCCGCCCACGGACTACGAGACCATCTCCCGCGAAGTGCGCGCCCGCGTCCGGGCCGAACTCGACTACGAGGCGGAGGCCAAGCTCCTCGCCAAGATGGAGGAATTCTTCCAGAGCGATCCCGGCGTGATCGTCCCCCGGCCGCTCTTCGATCTCTGCGGCCCCCGGGTGATCACGACCGTCTTCGTCGAAGGCCGGAAGATCACGGACGTGCTCGACGAATTCAAAGGGAAGAATCCTGAAAAGGGGGAGGAAGGCCTCTCCAAGGTTCTCGGAAAACTTCTCCAGGTCTACGTCCGGCAAGTCTTGGAACTCGGCCACTTCCAGGCCGATCCCCATCCGGGCAACTTCCTTGTCACGAAGGACGGAAAGCTCGTCCTTCTCGATTTCGGCTGCGCCCGGGACGTTTCGGAGGAAACCCTCCAAAGCTATCTTCTGCTCGTTCAGCATTTTATTTCCGGCAACAAGGACGGGGTGATCGAAGAACTCTGGGCGCTCGGTTTCAAGACCGCGAGCGGCAAGCCCGATACGCTGCTCGCCTTCGCGGACATTTTCCTCAAGGAATTCCGGAAAGCCGCCGCCAGCAACGGGGGCGGGGGATTCTCCTGGCCGACAAAGGAAGAACTCCTCTCCCAGGCCGCCGAACTCCTGGGCGCCGCCACGGCGGACCCGGTGATCCGGTTGCCGGAAGAATTCATCATGCTCGCGCGCGTCTTCGGCACCATGGGGGGCCTCTTCATGCACTACCGGCCGCAGGTCGATTACCAGCAGGCGATTTTTCCGACTCTCGTGAAAGCGATGGGAAAGAAGAAGGCGGCGTAGAAACTAGGACCGATATTGACCGTACTGAATGTCACCCCGAGCGTCCGCGAGGGGTCTCTCGGGATTGGCTACAAGGTCTCCTACTCGGAGATTCCTCGCTTCGCTCGGAATGACAGGACTGGAAATTCTTCGTCAAGCTGGCGGTCCATTTCTTTTTCTTGAACAAAATTTCCTTGTTCGACTGCTTCGAGGCCACGCCGTATAGCAGCCAGGACTCGCGCAGTATAAAAACGGTCTAATTCTTCTGCTGTCATGGATGGCCAGCCTCACCCCGCCGCCGCCTTGACGTGCTCGGAGGCCCAGGAGGAAAGGCCGTAGATCGAGAGCTGGGGATTCACTCCGAGGGACGTGGGGAAGACCGAGCCGTCCACGACGAAGAGGTTGTCGAACTCGTGGTGCTTCAGCTTCGAATCCACCACGGATTTCTGCGGGTCCTTGCCCATGCAGCAGCCGCCCATGACGTGGGCGGAGAAGACGAGCTGATGGTTGGGGCCCCACGGGGCCTCGTCGAGTTTTTTAAGTTCGTCCACCGACTTCATCACCACGGGCTCCGCGAAGTGGAAGGAGTGGACTTCCTGCGCCCCGGCGGCGAACTGGATTTCGGCCGAGCGCTTGCAGCCTTCCTTTAACGCTTCCACGAGCCGGGGCGTCCACTTGTAATCGACCTTGGGCCGGCCGTTCTCGCGGATTCCAACCGTCCCGCCTTCATCGAAATCCGCTGGATCGAAGCCGTCGATGAGGATGGCCCCCACGATGTTCCTATAAGCGTGGCGGTCCATGGGATCGCGAAGGGTTTTTCCGATCCCCGGCGCAAAATTCCCCGTGAACATGGGGTGGGTGGGGGCCACTTCGATGAAGAAGCCCATCTTCCCTTCGCGCTGGGCGAACTTGTGGACGGCCACGGACTGGGGCGAACCATAAAAGCCTTCGATCCGCTCCGCGAAGAAGCCCGACATCCCCTTGGCCGGGTGGAGGAAGGTCCGCTTTCCCACGCGGCCGCTCGAATTTCCGAGCTTGGAACGGAGGAGCAGGGCCGGGTTGTTGATGCCGCCGCCCGAGAGGACGACGAGCTTCGATTCGACGGTGATCGTGTGGCCCGTGGGCTTGCCGGTCTTGGGGTCCTGGACGCGCCCCACGACTTTATTTACCTTGCGGCCGCTTGCCTCGATCCGCTCCACCCAGCAGTTGGCGAAGAGATCGGCCCCCGCGCGCACGGCGTCGGGTATGAGCGTGATGAGCATGGATTGCTTGGCATCGATGGCGCAGCCCATCCCGCAGTATCCGAGATGCGCGCACCCCTTCACGTTGCGCTTTAAAAGATAGGGCTCCCAGCCGAGTTTCTCGGCCCCGCGCCAGAGGACCTGGTTGTTGCGATTCACGTTTTCCCGGGGGACTTCGGAGATATTGAGCCGCGCTTCGACCCGGTCCCAGTGGGGATTTAAGGCATCGACCGTAATCCCCTCGACCCCGTGGTGCTCGGCCCAGTATTCGAGAACGTGGGGTGGCGTCCGGAAGCTCGTCGTCCAATTGACGACCGTCGTGCCGCCGACGGCCTTCCCCTGGGCGATGACGATGGAGAGGTCCATCGTTCCCCGGTTCGCCCGGTCCTGATAGAGCATCGGGAGCATGTCGGCTTCGTTTAGATTGAATTCGTCGCTCGTGTGGTAGCCGCCCTCTTCGAGGACGATGACTTTCTTTCCCGCCGTGGCGAGGCGCTCGGCCACGTGGGCCCCGCCCGCCCCCGAACCCACGACGCACACGTCGCAGGAGAGCTGGAGATCGCCAGTAATATCGCTACCGGTATAGATGCTCACGGCAGCTTCCTTTGGGCCCGAAGGCCCCCTTGCTCTTTTTCCCGCTCGGCCGCGCGCATGATCCGGTAGGCCGAAACGTCCGGCGGCCCGCCGTAGCCGATCCGCTTCCAGGTGCGTTTGTCGCCGTAGTAGAACGCTCCGACGAGTCCCTTTAATGCCTGGAACGCCGTCCGGCGGAACTGCACCCGGGAATTCCCCCAGGCCAGGAGCGCTCTCTGCTGGTCTTCGAGGGAGAGCTTCGTAAACGGCGTCATGCGGCCGTCGAAGAGGAACGAGACGAGGGCGTTGTCGAAAATCCCGAGGAGAAGTTTTACCTGCTTCTGGTCTTCCTCCGGCACTTGGGAGAGAACGTCGTCGGCCACGCGGGCCACTTCGATCTCGGACGCCGAAGGGGCCCCTTCGCCCGCCGCCGGGAGAATGGCATCGCCCACGGCGGCAAGGATGGAATATTCGCGGAGCGTCAAACACTTGAGCCCCGCCGCCGGCGCTTCCCGCAGGACCGATCCGCGCAAAGCGAGGCCAACGCCCCCCACGGCCACGGCGGCCGTGCCGAGGAGGCCGACTTTCAAAAACCCCCGGCGTGGCAGGAGATTACCGGGAGCCCCTTCCGGAACTTGCTCGCTCATGATGCAGGGAACTTTCGACGCCCCCGGGCGGGGGAGTCAAGGCGCTAATCCCTACGGCCGGGGCGGTTTGAGCTTGGTTTTGACCCGATCGGCAAAGACCTGGCGGATGCGGCTGTTTTCGTCTTCGTCGAGCAGGTCGCCCCAGATCTCCTCGGAAATGTCCTCCAATGTGATGATGCCGGCCGGTTCCGGGCCGCCGTCCGGCACGACGGCCATGTGGCTGCGGCTGCTCTGCATCCGCCGGAGGATGCTCAAGATCGAATCCTGCCCCTGGACCCTCAGGATGGGGCGGACGATGGATTTCCAGTCTTTCCCCCCGCTTTCGCGGTAGGCCAGGAACTCCTTGGTATGGAGTACTCCGGTGACGGTGCCCTGATCGACGACGGGAAGGCGGGTATGGCCCGAGGCGAAGACCACGGGTACGACGTCCTCCATCGCATCGGAGAGCTGGACCCTCGTGACATTCTTCCAGGGGACGAGGATGTCCTTGATGCGTCGGCGCTCGATGTGGGCGAGGTTGAGGATGGCCTCCTGGTGGTGCCGGGGCAGGCCTTCCAATTCCACGGTCGTTTCGGGTGGGGGAACGGGGGCCTTGGACCGGAAGAGGCGCAAAAGCAATTTCGTGGACCATTCGAGAACCGCCACGGCGGGGGAGAGGGCGCGGTCGGCGATGAAGAGCCACCGGGCCCCCAGCAGCGTGATGCGGAGCGGGTTGCGGAGGGCGAGCGATTTGGGGACGAGCTCGCCGATCACCACGCTCAGGTAGGTGATGGGGAGTACCACCAGGATGATCGCGGTGAACTCGGCGGCGCTATCGCTCATGCCGAGCCGCTCTTGGAATATGGGCACGATGGATTCGACGGCCCCCGCGCCGCCCACGGCGGCGGAGACGGCGCCCACGAGCGTGATGCCGATCTGGATGACCGAGAGGGTGCGCTCGGGATTCTCCCGGAGGGAGAGCAGCCGTTGGGCGTCCTTGCTGCCGTCGCGGGCCGCCTTCTTGAGGGCGTGCCGGGGGACGGAGACGAAGGCCATCTCGTAGGCGGCCAGAAGCGAATTGAGGCACAGGCATGCCAGGATGACGAGGATTTCTTCCATGAAAGGGGATTCCACCCGCCTCCGGCCATCTTAGCTTTTTGTTTTCGCCCGGGGACACACACGCCCAGGCCCTTCCTACGGCCCGGGGCCACGGCCATTTTCCGGATCATTCATGCCCCTCTCCCCTTGGGAGAGGGTGGCCCCACCAGGTCGCGAAGCGCCCAGTCCAAAGTCCCGGGAGAGGGCTGAATCGGAGAGGGTAGTGCCTGCGCGATCGGCCCTCTCCCGCCGCTCCGCGGCACCCTCCCCCAGGGGGGGAGGGGCAAGTTCGCCCGCTCCTCTTTCCTTCCGCGCCTTCTCTTCCCGAACCTTCTTCATGGCTTCCGATACGATCCGTGCCGCTTCCTCGCGCCGGCTGATTTGGCACTGCACGCACGGCGTCTCGAACTCTTTGCGGGCCGCGGGGTCGAGGGAGTAGGGGCCCGCGATGCAGGACTCAGCATAGCGGAGGTATTCGAGGGGGTTCCGCTCGAATCGCTCTTCATCGGTAGGCGGCTCGTTTCTTTTCCGCTTCCAGCTTCCGCCCCCGGTGCAAGCCGGGCTGCTCTCCAGATAAACGTGGGGGGATTTTTTGTGCACCCGCATTTCGGCGTCGATGCGCGCCTCGGCCAGGGCGAGTTGCACCTGATGAACGAACTGGGCGAACGTCTTTTCCCGTTCGTCCCGGTCTTTTTCTTCTTTCTCCTCTGCCGCAAGTCCAAGGGCCCAGATGGTCCAGAAGTCCTTGAGCGGGAGCCCCTTCGCAAAGGCCACCACGTGGGGCGTGCACCCCTTTTCCACCTTGCCGCAGACGTCTTTGACGAACTTCTCCGAGCGGACGAGCTTTACCGCCGCCTCGGAGGGGGCGGGAGCAGGGGAGTTCTGGTGGAGGGGGCAAGGCATGGGTCGTTCGAGGGCGCAAAAGGCCCCGGGGCCGCGAAGGCCCGAAATCGCAAGACTTGGCTATCAGGAGGAAAGACCGCTCGTGAACGACCGAGATAAAAACCGAAAACTAGCCGTATAATGACGGAAGCGTGGGTAAATGTCAAGAAGAAAATGGATTGAAAGGGGGTAATGGACGACGAAGAGGCCGAGCGGGCAGAATGGGGGATGCCTGCCGCCCATCGCAAGGAAGATTTGAAACCATCCGACCCCTATTACGCCGCGTGGCGGTCGCACGCTATCTACCACCGAATATTTGTAGCAGCCGTGGCGGGGTGGTTCGTCCTCGTTCCGGTGGCTTTTGTCCTTCCGTACAAATCCGGCGCGTTCGTTCTGTTGCTGGCGAATATCTTTTCTACTTTCGTTGCTTTCACGCTTGCCGCTCAATGGCGTTGTCCCAGGTGCGGAAAGTTTTTTTCGGGTGTTTCGGAAAAACGAGCGGAGGCCATGACCTGGCTTCCACCATCTATCCGTTCGATGCGGGCCAAGGGCGGTCTTTCGTTCGGGCGGTTTTCTTGCGTGAATTGCGGCCTGCCGCACTGGGCGCCGAGAGACCCGGATGATTCCTCCGTGGCCGGACAGAAGTAGGGGCGGAAGGTATTGGTGGATCGATGGATTTTCTCCTCTTTTGTATCGTTTCTATTTTGACGGCGCTTGCTCTGGGAGCGCTTTCCTACGCCATAAGCGCGATGGTAGGGGTTCGTCCGACTGGCCAACCCTATTCCCCCTTTAATTGGAGGCAAGACCTGCCGGCTGCGTTGATCGCGCTCGTCGTTTCGGCGTTGATAGAGATGGGAGGGAGGACGGCGAAAATCCCATTCATTGAATCCAAATCGGGAAAGCTCGCCTTCGCCGCAATTTTCTTCGGCTACATCACTCGCAAATATGGAAAACGCAATGGGGAAAAATCTGATACCCCAGTTCCGGAGGAAACTAAGACAAAGGAAGAAAATGAGACCTGATTTCCTGGTGGCGGGTCTAGCCCCCTCTTGCCCCTCTCCCCGCCAGCATTTAAGAGGATGGGCCGTGCCATCTAGGAGGCCCCCCAATGAAGCTTTACTACGCCCCCCGGAGCCGCGCGACGCGGCCGCGCTGGCTGCTCGAAGAACTCGAAGTCCCCTACGAGATCGTCCGGCTCGACATGAAGGCCAAGGATCACAAGAAGCCGGAATACATGGAAATCCACCCCCACGGCGCCGTGCCGGCGTTCGAGGACGGGAACTTGAAGATGTTCGAGTCGGCCGCCATCTGCCTGTACCTGGCCGACAAGTTCCCCGAGAAGAAACTCGCCCCCGCGATCGGGTCGGCGGACCGGGGGAAGTATTACCAGTGGATGATCTACGCCATGGCGACGCTGGAACCCCCGGTGATCCAGATCGCCAATCACCTCCTGATGCTCCCGCCCGAGAAGCGCTCGCCCGCCGCGGTGGAAGAGGGCAAGCAGAAACTGGCCGTGTGCTTGAAAGTCCTCCGCAAGGCCCTCGACGGGAAGGAATACCTGCTTGGAAATTTCTCCGCCGCTGACGTGATGATCGGCTCGATCCTCGGGTGGGGGAAGGCCATGGGGCTTTTGGAAGGCCATCCGGAAATCGGGGCCTACGTCTCGCGCTGCACTTCGCGCCCGGCGTTTAAGAAGGCGAACGCGGATTAAGACCCCCTTCCTCAAATTCCCTCTCCCTTTGGGAGAGGGTGCCCGCAG
>JBFLVN010000155.1:0-8798 GCA_040758475.1 Bdellovibrionota bacterium | reverse complement strand
TAAAACCCCAGACGCCGCTTCCTTTTAGTGGTGAGGGGACTTTCACGATCTGTGGCCGCCCGCGGACGGATGGAAAGCCGGAAAAATTTTCCGGATCGGCCATTCTCCTTCCGGCGGGGACGTACAATCCAACGGCTACAGTACGGATTCGGGCCAAGATCGAAAACTTCAACCGGGAGGCTTATCAGATCGGACCCAAGTGGACCGATGGATGGCTCGCCCGCGTGCAGCAGCTCGGGCCTGTCGTGGCGGCGGAAGGGACCATCGAAGGCAATCTCTTCGCTGTCGCCCGGGTGCCGGGGAACGCCCAATAGGCCGCATCCGGGGGGAAGGGCCGTCCGTAGGAGAGGGCAGGCGATTTGAGGATTGAATCCTGGAGCCGGACCGGCAACCGGGTTTTCACAATCAACCAAGGAGGATTCTGAAAATGAACGGAAAAATGAAGGGTGCTCTCGTTGCAATGGCGGCCGCGGGACTTTTCGCGGGATGCGCGGCCAAGGGGGCTTCCGCTCCGGCGGCCGGCGGTTCGTCGGCGCCCGCGGCGGGCCAGAATTCTTGTGGCGGAGCCAATGGCTGCGGCGCCGCTCCCACGGGTGGCGCGGAGAACTCCTGCAAAGGGGATAATTCCTGCAAAGGCGATCCCAAGAGCAGCGGCGGGAACAGCTGCGGTGGAAAGAACAGCTGCGGCGGCAAGCATAGTTGCGGCAGCAAGTGATTTGATTGGAGCCCCCACAAGTTTCGGAAGGGCTTGAAATCGTCCCGGCCCTTGGCATAATAGGCCGCTGCATCCCCGAACAAGGCAGAATCTGCTTTACCCGGCAAACGGGAAAGCAGTAAGGAGAAGAAGGTATGAAGTCGACGAAGGGTCTTCTGGTAGCAGCAGCGGCGGCAGGTATCTTCGGAGCGGTAGTGGCAAAGGGGCTGGCAGCGGACGCCACGGCTCCCGCCGCTTCCAGCGCAGACGTGATGTGCTCCGGCATCAACGAGTGCAAGGGCAAGGGCGCTTGCGCCGGAGCCGACAACACCTGCGCGGGCAAGAACGCCTGCAAGGGCAAAGGCGTGCTGAAGGTCGGCACCGAGAAGGAATGCACCGACAAGGGCGGCAAGGTCGTCAAGAAGTAAGCCGCGGATTTTGATCTTCCAGGGCGCCGGGGCGGACGACGCTCCGGCGCCCTTCGATTTCATACCATGTGGAAGCGCATCCAACTCGGACACGGCATCGGACTTCGGAACGTCCACTTCGGGCACTTGCTTGAAAAAGGCCCGTCAGGCGTTTCCTGGTTCGAGGTCATTTCGGAGAATTTCTTCGAGCCCGGCGGGCGGCCCTGGGCCGTTCTCGACAAAGTGCGGGCGGAGGTCCCCATCATCTGCCACGGGGTATCGCTCGGGATCGGCAATACGGCGCCCCTTAGCGAGCCGTACTTGAAATCCCTTCAAGCCCTCTACGAGCGGATCGAGCCCGCCTGGGTGTCGGATCATCTTTGCTGGGGCGGACGCCAGGGCCATTACGGCCACGACCTGTGGCCTCTTCCTTATACGGAAGAAGCGCTCTCCCACGTCGTCCGGAAGGTGGATCAACTCCAAGAACGCCTCGGCCGCCAATTCATGCTGGAGAACGTTTCGAGCTACGTGACGTTTTGCGAGAGCACGATGCCGGAGTGGGAATTCCTCTCTGAAATCGCCAGGCGTACCGACTGCGGAATCCTCCTGGATGTGAACAACGTCTACGTGAGTTCGAAAAATCACTCCTTCGACGCGAAGAAATACATCGACGCCATTCCGCCGGAACAGGTAGGGCAGATTCACCTCGCCGGCCACACCGACAAAGGAACTCATCTCCTCGACACGCACGTGGGCCCCGTGCCGGGGCCCGTCTGGGATTTGTATCTCTACACGGTGGAGCGCATGGGGCAGGTGCCTGCGCTTATCGAATGGGACGAGGACATCCCGGATTATGGCACCGTGGTGGCCGAGTCCCGAAAGGCCGCCCAGCTCGAACGGGAGGCCCTCCGTGCGGCCTGAAACTCTTGAAAAAATCCAGCACCGTTTCTGGTCGTCGGTGACCGGGCCCGAAGGAGTTGAGCCCGAAGCCAAGAAACTTGCGGCGCAGGACCCGGGCGCCCATCCCGTGAGCAACTGGATCGTGGGGGAAAGCCCGGACGTTTCCACCCGGCGTTTGGATGTTTATGCTGGGATGTACTTCGAGCGCCTCGCCTCCATTCTGGAGGGAGATTTCGCCAAAATTCTTGAGATCGTTGGTTCGGAATCTTTCCGGACCCTGGCGCGGGAATATCTCACCGCCCACCCCTCAACCAATCCATCCGTTCGCTACATCGGGGAACGCCTTCCGGATTTTTTGAAAGCTCACGCTCTCGCTGAATCGTTCCCCTATCTTCCCGATCTCGCGAAACTCGAATGGGCGAGGAATGAAGTGTTCGACCGGCAGGACGCCAAGGCCCTTTCGGCAGAGGACATCCAGGCCGTTCCGCTGGAAAAATGGGATGGCCTCATTTTCGAGCCCATTCCCTCGCTTCGGGTTCTTTCGCTTGAATACCCGGCCCACGAGCTATGGCTCGCACTGGAAGAGAAAAAAGATATTCCCGAAATTTCCCCAGCGCCCGTAAAGCTTCTCGTCTGGCGCGTGGGATTCAAGGTCTACCACCGCCCCCTTGAAGCTTCCGAGGCGCCCCTGCTCGAAGCCATTTTTGCCGGCAAGACTTTCTCGGAGGCGTGCGAGTCAGCAGCTCAAGCGTTGGGCGAGGACATCCAGGCCGCTGCCGAGCGGGCGGCCGTCCTTCTCGCCCGGTGGGTGCGAGAAGGGATTTTTGCGAGAGTCCGTATCTCCTGACTATCCGAACCGCCGCTTTAGCCAGTCCACCATAATTCGATTTAGTTCTTCGGGCTGTTCCTGCTGGGTCCAGTGGCCGCAGTCCTTGATGAGGTGCGTCTCCAGGTCGGGGACGAAATTCTTCATCCCGCTGGCGAAGGCCGGGGGAAGGGCGATGTCGTCTTCGGCCGTGATCATGAGGGAGGGAACGGTGATTTTCTGGGGAAGCTCTGCGGTTTTCTCCCAGTTCCGGTCCATGTTGCGGTACCAGTTGATCCCTCCCGTAAAGCCGGTGCGGGTGAAAGCCTCCACGTAAATTTCCATTTCCTCGGGGTTCAATGCGGGAACGCCCGGCACGTCGGGGCCTTCGACGAGGGCGCAGAGATTGATCTGGGGTTGCATTCTCCCGCCGGATTGCTTGGCGAGGCCATTGGCTTTGATCCCTTTGCGAAAGAGCTGGGTGAGGGTGCGGCGCACGTCCTTGGCAAGGCGCCGGTCGGCATCGCCCGGTTCCTGGAAATGGACGATGTAGTGCGTGGGCCCCAGGGCCGCCCGCATCATTTGTACGGGCGGCATGGGCGCGCGAGGGAAGAACGGCGTGTTTACGCCGATCACGCCCAGTACCCGGTCCGGATACTTCTGGGCCATGCTCCAGACGATAAGGCCGCCCCAGTCGTGGCCGCAGAAGACGGCCTTTTCGATCGAGAGGGCGTCAAGAAGACCGGCGAGGTCCCCGAGGAGATGTTCGAGGTCGTAGGCCGTCACATCTGCCGGGCATTCGGTCTTCCCATAGCCCCGCTGGTCGGGGGCGATGGCGCGAAAACCCGCGACGGCCACGGCGGGAAGCTGGCGGCGCCAGGAATAGGCGAGTTCGGGAAACCCGTGGGAGAAGACGACCGGCACGCCCGTGCCTTGTTCGTACACGGCCATTTGGATGCCGTTTGTGGAGATCGTCCGGGGTGCCGGAAAAGGGGGGAGTGCCATTGGAAAAATCCTCGCTATCAGGGTTCCAGCATCACTTTGCATTGCTGCTGGGGTTTTTTGAGAGCCTCGAAGGCTTCGGGGAAAGCGGATAGTCCCACCGTGTCCGTAATCATGGGAACCGAAGAGATGCGCCTCGCCGCCAGCATGTCGAGGGTGAATTGGAAATCGCTTTTCCGGTATCCCACTACGAAATGGAGGGAGATTTCCTTGATAATTCCGAGGACGGGGAAGATGGTGTCCGGTTGCATGCACACCCCGACGACGGTGATGCGCCCCCGCGGCGGAGCGAGAGCGATGCACTGCTGAATGAGTCCTGGAACGCCCACGCACTCGAAAATCACGTCGGGACCTTTGCCCGCGATCTTGTGGAATGCCCCGCCCACGGATTCCTTCGAGGCGTCGATACCCGCCGTCGCGCCGAATTTTTCCGCGAGCGAAAGACGTCCCGGGGCCCGTTCGCTCACGACGACGTCCCGCGCCCCCAGAAACTTCGCCCAGAGGGCGCAAGAGAGGCCGATGGGCCCAGCGCCGATAATGAGGACGCTCTCCCCGCTCCGAAGGCCCGACTTGTGGATGGCGTGGAGCCCGACCGATAGCGGTTCCACGGTCGCTCCTTCCTGGAACGACACGGCGTCGGGGAGTTTGAGGGTCTCGTTCGATCCCACGCGGACGAATTCGGCGTAGGCGCCGGGAATCTGCCCCAGGCCCGTGGCTTTCATTCGGGCGCAGCGCATCCCATCGCCGGAAAGACAGGCTTCGCACGTGCCGCAGCCGATATAAGGAAGGGCCGTTACGCGGTCCCCCACGCGCCAGCGGTTTTGGGCTTCTTTCCCCACCTCGACCACTTCCCCCGAAAACTCGTGGCCCATGACCGTCCCCTTGGGGAGGCCCGGGGGCGTGCAAGTGGCGTGGAGGTCCGAGCCGCAGATGCCGCAGCACTTCACCTTCACGACGAGGTCCGATGGCGCGGGCGCCGGGTCCGGCACCGTCTCGATGGTGAGGGGCGCTCCGATCTTGTGGAAAACGGCGGCTTTCATGGGGGACTCCTAGGCGGCCACGCCGAGGAGTCCGAGCAATTCCTCGCGGGTGGGGCCATCTGTGGGTAGATATTTTTCGGCCGCGATCCGTTGGGCCACGGCGGCGATGCGTTTGGTGACTTCCGGGTTCTTGAGAAAGGCCGCGGGCGGATCGAGCATGTTGTAGGAGCGGAGAACCGCGCGGAAAACGACGGGATCGGTCCGGGAGGCCTGGCCCATGGCGTGTTGCAGAACGACCGCGGGATTGGCGAAGGCTTCCGAAGAAGATGGATCGCACGTGCCTAGCTTCTGGAACGATTCCCGAATCACCGCGGTCGCGCGGTCGGCTTCGAGGCCCTGGCGGTACCAGCGGCCGAGTTCCCGCTCGGCGCCCTCCAGCATTTCCACGGCCAGTCCTTCGAGGTCGGACGGATGGTTTTCGAGCGCGTCGGCGAGAAGATAGGCGTGCATGAAAAGCTGGGTCATGCCCCGGCCGTAGGCGGGATTTCCATGGAGGAAGGCGTCGCCCACGGGGATGAGTCCCAGGATGAGGGGCTTTCCGTCCACGAGGTATTCGCGCCGCGTGTTGTGAAGGTCGCCAAAGCTCTTGATGCCGCCCAGGGGCTCTGACCGGGAAGGTTGGGTCCAAGGGGCGAAGAGGGGGATGGCGGCGACGGCCCGCTCGAAGGCTTCGGGCTTCACCATTGCCTTCAAATCGGCGTCGTCCCGCGCGGTCGCCGTCATGACGGAGAAAATCCCCGAATCCCCGCGGACGAGGAGAATGGCCATGTACCCCAGGTTCGCCGCCAGGAACCCGCGGGATTCGGCCGGCTCTCCCTGGCCGGGCCGCAGGCGATAGAAGCGCGAGCAGATGAAGATTCCGCAGTGCTCGCTCTCTTCCCGCGGACGGGGCACGCCGCATTCTTCGAGCCATCGGGGAACGATCGTGCGGCGCCCCGAGGCGTCAATCACGAGGTCGGCTGGATGGACCCTGGCGGCGCCGTCAGGGCCGGTGAGTCGGAGGCCCGTTACGCGCGGCAGGCCGGAGCCGTGCTCCACGACGAGGCCCATCGCCTCCCAGCCCGTCTGGAATTCGACGTTTTGCCGCCGTTCCAGGTGGCGGCGCATCACCCAATCGAAGGTGACCCGCCGGCAGGCGAGCATGACGAAATCCTCGTCCCCGGGCAGCACGTCCGGCGGCGTTTCCATGGTGGGGGGCCAGAGGTCTTGGATCGGGACTTCGTAGGCCCCCTCGGCCAGCAAGTCTTTGTAGAGGCTCGGGGCCCGGTCCCGCAGAATGTTTCTTAGGCGCGCCAGGAATCCGTGGGAGGTGCGAAGCTGGGGCGTCCCCCGGCGGTTCCAGGATTCGAAGGCTTCCACGTTCGTGGGAGGAACGCCGCCGTCGTCTTTCTCGAAGAGTGTAACCCGGTGGCCTTTTTCCGAGAGGGCCAGTGCCGCGGCCATGCCGCCCGCGCTGGCGCCCACGATCGCGATGTCCTGGATGCGTCCCATTGAGGTGCCGCTCCTTTTTCGCTTTCCGTTTTCCTAGGCGGCAGAGGGTTTCTTTTGCGCCGCTTTTTCCTGCTGGTGCTTCTGGATTTCCTTGCCGATGGCCGTCCCTACCTGACCCATGAACTTGGGCCGGTTCTTGCCCGCCCATTCCATCGCCTCGGCCCGGGCCGTGTTCGATTGCTGGAAGTGGGGGAAGACGTAGCGGGCGATGAGTTCGTAGCTCCGCTTCGTCTGCTCGAAGTCGGCCCAGTCGGTCGCCATCTGGAGGAAGCAGCCGAAGCCACCGGATACTTTGTTCAAGCGCTCGATTTGGGCGATGAGATCGTCGGGCGTTCCGATGACGGCGAGGCCCGAGCCCACCAGGGCGTCAACCGCCTTGTTCGGATCGCCCGCCGGAGCCAGGGGAAGGGCACCAACTTCCTGGAAGTATTTGAGCCACTTGCCGATCCCGAACTTCACGTTTTCCCGGGCCTTTTCTTTCGTCTCCGCGATGTGGATAGGGCCGACGAGGCGCCAATCGTTGCGGCTCACCTTGTGGCCGTGCTCGGCGGCTTTGTCTTCGCAAATCTTCCAGCTCTCGGCCAGGAAGTTGAATCCTCCCTGGGTTGTGGCGCCCACGGAGAGGAGCGGGAGGCCGTACTTCCCCGCCGCCCGGGGGCCCGCGGGGGAAACCATGCTGGCCACGGCCATGTCGATCCCGTTTTTCGAGAAGGGCTTTAGCTGGATGCGCGCTTCCTTGAGCGTGAACCACTCGGATTCGTGGGTGACCGTTTCGCCGCGAAGGAGCCGCACGAGGACGCCGATGGCCTCGTCCATCCGGTCTCGCTGTTTGACGGGATCGATCCCCATCATGAAAGCATCCGAGGGAAGCGATCCGGGCCCCATGCCGAACATCACGCGCCCCCGGGTCTGGTGGTCGAGCTGCATGATCCGGTCGGCGAGCATGAGCGGGTGGTGGTAGGGGAGGGAGGAGACGCCCGTCCCCAGGCGGATGTGGCGCGTCCGCACGGCCGCCGCCGCGATGAAGACTTCAGGCGAAGCGATGATCTCGTAGCCGGCCGAATGGTGCTCACCGATCCAAGCTTCGTCGTAACCCAGGCGATCGAGCCACTCGACGAGTTCGAAGTCGCGTTCGAGGCACAGGGTCGGGTTTTCATCGACGGGGTGGAACGGGGCGAGGAAGATTCCGAATTTCATAAAAACACTCCTTGCCTAGCGGCGCTCTCCGAGGAATCCGAGTTGCGAAATGATTCTGTCGCTCTGGACGGGAAGTGCCCGCTTGAAGGCGTCGAACACGTAGGTCTCGGGGCCGATGAGGACGCGGGCTTTGTTCTTGAGAATGCCGTCCGCGATTTTTTTGGCGACTTTTTCCGGCGGGTGGCCCAGGCGTTCGAAAAGGGCGGCGCCCTGAGCCTGTAACTTTTCGGCCTTGGGCCCTTTAAAGCGCGTCGCCTTCGGGATGTTCGTGTTGATCATGCCCGGGTGGACGCTCGTCACGCCGATGCCCAGCTTGGCGAGTTCGGGCCGCATGGACTCCGTGAGGCCCCGGACGGCGAATTTGGTCGCGCAGTAGGAAGGCATGGTGGGGGAGGGGACGATTCCCGCGAGGCTCGAAATGTTGACGATGTGTCCCTCTCCCGCCTGCTTGATGTGGGGGAGGAAGAACGTGCAGCCGTAAACGACACCCCAGAGATTGATCCCCACGATCCATTCCCAATCCTCGATCGTGTGGTTCTCGAAGGACGCGGCCACCCCAACGCCCGCGTTGTTGACGACGACGTTCACTTTCCCGTGGGCCTTTAGGACTTCCCCCGGAAAAGTCTCCCAGCGTTTTTTATCGGCCACGTCCACGACGTGGAGGGAAGTCTTGCGCCCCAGGGCCTCGATCTCCTTGGCCGTGGCGCGGATGCCTTCTTCCTTGATATCGGCTAGGGCGAGGTGAGCGCCTTTCCTAGCCAGTTCGATGGCCGTGGCTTTTCCAATACCGCTTCCGGCGCCCGTGACGACGGCAACGCGATCCTTCAGGGTTTTCATAGGCCCTCCCTCAATTCTGGCGATGGGGACGAGGCTACCACGCCCTCCAGGTCCCGCGCTTCGGGGACGGGGTGGTTCGTTAAAAACGCCTCGATCATGGGATTCACGAGGTTTGGGGCGTGCTGCTGGGCGAGGTGGGAAATACCGGGAAGGTAGCGGAGCGTCAAATCCTTTACGTAGCGATCGGTCCCGTAGGTGAGTTCTTTCCCGAGGGCCACGTCCTTTTCGCCCCACAGGAAGAGCGTGGGTGTTTCGATGATGGGAAGTTTTTTCCGGGACTGCTTTGCCAGATCGTACCGGATCATGGCCCGGTAGTAGTTGAGCATGGGGGTGATGCGCCCCGGCAGGCAGATATTGTCGCGGTATTTTTTGAGATCTTCGTCCGTGAGCAAGGTTTTGTCGGGGATCATGTCCCGAAGGGCCTT
>JBFLVN010000154.1:0-8860 GCA_040758475.1 Bdellovibrionota bacterium | reverse complement strand
ACTTATAGGCCTCTGCCCCACGTGTGCCCTGGACACCCCCAGACACGGGCGGACGAGGGTAGATACTGGTGGACGAACGAGAGAAGGCAGATTCCCCATGGCCACCGGCCTCCAAAGAGAGAATCCCCGTGAATTCAGCGGGTTAGGGCCCCAGAGGACCAGGTACCCCAGATGACCGCAAAAAATCCGGCGCTCCGCAATTGCCCCTCCCCCACTGGGGGAGGGTGCCGCGCGGCGGCGGGAGAGGGCCCTCTCCCGGCCTTCGGCCACCCTCTCCCAAAGGGAGAGGGGCACATCGAAAAGGGGCTCTCTCACCGCGAAAAAAACGATGATCACCTTGCCGGGGAACAGGACCGCGAAAAAATACATGGCCACCTTGGCCACCTTCATCGGTTGGGCGGTTTCACACGGTTTTACGGGCTTTCCGGGATGGCCAGGGAAGATGGCCACGTGGGGAAGTTGGCCACCTTCCCCCTTGCCCCTCTCCCCCTGGGAGAGGGTGCCCGAAGGGCGGGAGAGGGCCGATTGCCGGTTCAGCCCTCTTCCGGCGCTTCGCGCCACCTTCCCCCAGAGGGGGAAGGGCATCGTGGAAAGGAGTTTTCTGGACGCCCTCGGACAACTTCGGAACCCGGTCAAAAAAAGATTGATCATGTTGATCACCTTGACCCTCACAAAAAAAACGATGATCACCTTGCCGCTTTCGGGGGATTCCGGCGGTTTTACGGGGTTTTCGAGGCGATCATGGGTGCAGGGCAAGATGATCAGGATGATCACCTTCCCCAAAAAATGGTAGAAATCCGCCCGGAGCTTTTATGACCCCCCAAACCGATGTCGCTTTGAAAGAATGGTCTCTTCTCTGCAAGGCCCTCTCCGACGGCCGACAGACCCTCCTCGTCCGCAAGGGGGGCATCCACGACAAGCGGGGCGAGTTCGAGGTGGAGCACCGGGAATTTTTTCTTTTCCCGACCTACTACCACGCCAAGGCCAAGGACGTGCTCCCCGCCGCCCAGGCCGAGCTCGAAGCGCTCCAGAAAGCCGCCCCGCCCCCTTCGGAAGTCCACGTGGGCCTTTTCGCGGAAGTGGCCGATACCTATTTTCTGAAGGACGAAAAGACGATCCAGAACCTCTCCGGCCTGCACCTCTACTCGGACGAGGCCCTCGCCATGCGCTACCACTACCGGAAGCCCGGCGTCTGGGTGGTCGTCCTGCGGGCCTACACGCTTCCGAAAGAATTCGTCCTCACCAACACGAAGGAATACGAGGGCTGCGTCTCCTGGGTGCCCTTGGAAAAACCCCTCCCCACGGCGGGGGCAAAGCCCGTTCTATCGGACGCGGAGTTCGAAAAAAGACGGGCGGAGATAAGAAAAGCCGCCGGATAAGAGAAGAAAAATTAGCCACCGATGGACACGTATTTCCGAGCCCTCACCCCGCCATTTTTATTCGAGAATGCAGAAGGCACCCCTCCCCCAATATTGGGGGAGGGGACGGGGGTGAGGGCCCGAACCACTCGGTGGCTAAATTCTTCTCTTGATTGAGGTTCCTGTGTCCCGTCCCAAGCTCACCCACACGGTCACGTCCGAAGAGGCCGGCATGCGCCTCGACCGCCTGGCGCGAAAGCTTTATGCCGGAAAGCCCTTGAGCTGGGTCTACCGCCAGATCCGGACGGGAGGATTAAAAGCCTCCGGCAAGAAGCAGGGGCAGAACTACCGGGTCTCTGAAGGCGAGGTGGTGGAACTCCCCGCGCCGAAGGACGAGAAAAAGCGGGAGGCCCCGCTCCCGCGGTGGGAAGGGGACGAGCCCAATTTTCTCGCGGAAGCGGAGGGCTGGCTCGCCATCGACAAACCCGTGGGGCTCTCGGTCCAGGGGGGCAAGGGAACGGGGCGGCAGAACGTGGTTACCTGGCTCCGGATGAAGTTCCACGGCGAAAAATACATCCCCGCCCCCGCCCACCGGATCGACCGGGAGACTTCGGGGCTCATCCTTTGTTCCAAGAAACCCTCCGTCGCCCGGCGGATGCTCCAGGACTTCAAGGACGGCCGCGTCGAGAAGGAATACCTTGCCCTCGCCCAGGGAATCATCGAAAAGCCTTTCGCCGTGGACGCGCCGCTCGAAAAAATCACGGAAGGACTTTTGCGGTCCAAAGTGAGCGACAAAGGACAGCCGGCGAAGACGGAGTTTGTACCGCTGGCGAGCGGGGACGAGCTAACCCTCCTCCTCGCCAAACCCCTCACGGGCCGCACGCACCAGATCAGGGCCCACCTGGCCTACGCGGGCCATCCTCTCGCCGGGGACCAGCGCTACGGCGGGGAAGAAATGCCAGAAATAGGCCTGCGGGGCGGGCAGTTCTTCCTCCATGCGTTTCGCCTGAACGCCCCCGACCCGGACCGGGAGGTGGAGAGAATCCGCCTCGAAGCGCCCCTGCCGGAGAAGTTCTGGAAAGCGCTCGAAAAGATCGGGATCGAGTGGGAAGAGATACAAGAGAAGATAGCCACGGAAGAAGAAAATTAGCCACAGATGAACACCGATGGACACCAACCATGAACCAATGATGCCCTTCCCCCTCTGGGGGAAGGTGCCCCGGAGGGGCGGAAGAGGGCTGATGGGCAAAAGAAACATCGCGGCACCCGTTTCGGCCCTCTCCCGGCCTTCGGCCACCCTCCCCCAAAGGGGGAGGGGCAAAAAATGATGATCCGCTCCCGCTTCGCCCCCTCGCCCACGGGCCGGATGCACCTGGGGAGCCTTCGGACGGCGCTCCTCGTGTGGCTGGACGCCCGCGCGCGGGGCGGAAAATTCATCCTCCGGATGGAAGACCTGGACCAGCAGCGGGAGATCAAAGGCGCGGCGGATCAGATTCTGGAAGACCTCCATTGGCTCGGCCTCGATTGGGACGAGGGGCCGGACATCGGCGGCCCGTTCGCCCCCTACAAGCAGAGCGAGCGGTTCGGGTTCTACAAAGAAGAGGCGGAAAAATTGCTCGCCCGCGGCCTTCTCTATCCCTGCGTCTGCACCCGGCGGGACATCGAACTCGCCACCGTCGCCCCGGCGGCAGGCGACGAAGGGCCGCCCTATCCGGGCACTTGTTATGGAAAATCCCCGGAAGACCTTGGCGGCAAGAAAGCGGCGCTCCGGTTCCATGTGAAGCCGGGCAAGATCACTTTCACGGATAGAGTTTTCGGAAAAATCTCTCAAGAAGTATCCGAGGAGATCGGGGACTTCGTGGTCGTCCGCAAAGACGCGGCGGCGGCTTATCAGCTCGCGGTCGTCCTGGACGACATCGCCATGGAAATAACAGACGTCGTACGCGGGGCGGACCTTTTGTCGTCCACTCCCCGGCAGATTCTCCTGTATGAAGCCCTGGAGAAAAAAATACCCGCGTACGCCCATGTACCCCTGATGCTTGCGGCAAACGGCGAGAAGTTTTCGAAGCGCGAGCGATCCGTCCACGTGGGTAGTCTTCGGGAAGCCGGATGGAAGCGGGAAAAACTCGTGGGCTGGCTCGCCTGGACGGCGGGCGTGACTTCGCGTTTGGAGCCCGTCCAGCCCAAGGATTTGGTGAAAGGATTCTCCTTGGAGAAGATCAAGAAGGAAGACGCCCGGGTGGATGTGGGAATGCTGATTGGAACATGAACACACCTCACCCCCGGCCTTCGGCCACCCCCTCTCCGTATCGACGGAGAGGGGGAAGAAAGTCCCCCTCCCTGCCGATGCGGGGAGGGGGTTGGGGGTGGGGTATGCACGCTGCCCCGTGGCCCCGCTCCGGGTGATCGGATAAAACCACTCCTCATGGACCTCTACGCCCAGAACCGCCGCGACGTGATGAAGCGCCTCCCCGACGGCCTCATCGCCGTGGGCTCGGCCCCGGAAATCCTCCGCAACGGGGACGTGAATTATTTCTACCGGCAATCCTCCAATTTCCTCTACCTGACCGGCATCGAGCAGCCGGGCTTCGCCCTCCTCCTCGACCCCAAGAAGAAGCGGGAAATCCTCTTCGTCCCCAAGCTCACCCAGCTCCACGCCGTGTGGCTCGGACACATCCCTTCCAAGGAAGAGGCGGCGCGGGAGTACGGTATTTCCGACGTCCGCTTCCTGGACGAACTCCCGGCGGCCCTCAAGCTCCTGCGGAACGGCCATCGGAAGTGCTACGCGGGGAAGGAAATCCTCCCCCGGATCAAGAAAACCCTGGGACGCACGAAGGTGGACGCGGGGGGACTCGAAGAAGCGTTTGCGGAACTCCGGGCCGTGAAGAAGCCCGGCGAGATCGAGAAAATCCGCAAGGCCAACGCCGTCACGGCCCGGGGGCATTTGGCCGCCATGCGGGCCGCCCGTCCGGGGATGTACGAGTACGAAGTCCAGGCGGAGCTCGAACGCGAGTTCCTTCGGGGCGGGCTTTTCCAAAAAGGCTATTCCTCCATCGTGGCCGGCGGGAAGAACAGCGCCGTACTTCACTACCACCACAACCATTCAAGGCTCCAAGCGGGCGATCTCCTCCTGATCGACGCCGGCGCCGAATACTTGGGATACACGGCCGACGTGACCCGGACGTTCCCGGTCAGCGGGAAATTCTCGCGGAAGCAGAAGGACGTCTACGAAGCGGTCCTCTCCGCCCACAAGAAATCCATGGACAAGGCCCGGCCGGGGATCACGAGTCTCGAACTCCACCAGTATTCGTGCCGGATCGTCGCGGAAGGCTTGCGCGATCTGGGGATTCTCAAAGGCAGCACGGACGAGCTCGTGGAGAGCGAAGCGGTGCGGGTTTTCTATCCCCACGGGCTTACGCACATGCTCGGCCTCGACGTCCACGACGTGCAGGGCGGCAAGAAGCGGGCGATCAAAGTCCCGGGGAAGCGGAAAGTCCGGTTCAACGCGAAACTCGAACCCGGCTTCGTCATCACGATCGAGCCCGGCATCTACTTCATTCCGGCCCTTCTGAACGATCCGAAAGTCCGCAGGAAACACGCGGGCCGCATCGATTTCGGGAAAGCCGAGAAGTTCCTGAATTTCGGCGGCATCCGGATCGAGAACGACGTGCTCGTACGGGAAAAAGGCCCGCCCAAGGATTTGACGAGCGTGCCGCGGGAGGTAAAAGAGATCGAGAAAATCTGCTCGGAAGGATAACGATGTCCTCCAAAATCCCGCGCCTTTCTCTCGATCAAATGGCTCCCGAACTCGCTAAAAAGCTCCAGCCCCGGGTGGAACGCCTCGGGTACCTGGGCGAATTCTTCCAGTGCCTGGCCAACGAGCCAAAGCCCCTTCTCTCGTTCATGCAGTTCACGGAGGATTTAAAGGATGCTCTTCCCGACAACCTGACCGAAGTCGTCGCCCTCACCGTCGCAAAAGAGACGGGGAACGACTACGAGCGGCACCAGCACGAACGCCTGGCCCTCAAACTCGGGTTTACCAAGGAATGGATCGTCTGGGTCCTCTCGCTCCTTGGGAAAGAAGCCTCGGGCGGCATGAAACCCGAAGAAGCGGCCGTGCAACGCCTCGCACTCGCCATGATCCGGTCGAACGGGAAAAAGAGTTCCAAGGAAGTGGATACAGTTGTGAAAAAGATCGGACCCCAAAAGACGGTGGCCGTGCTCTTATTGGTCGGCCGCTACATGGCCCACGCGCTCGCCGTAAACGCCTTGGAGCTAAAGCCCCCGGTCCCCTCTCCCTTCGAGGATGGCAAGTGAATAATCCCCGCTGGATTTCGGAAGCCGAGGTCTGCTCGCTCCTCTCGATGGAAGAGGCCATTGCCGCCCTGGAAGCGGGCCTCCGGAAAAAAGCCGCGGGGAAGGCCAGGAACATGGTCAAAACCCACGTGGCCTGGGGCGAGGGGCACACGCTCCACGCGATCGGCGCCGTGTTCGAGGACGAGCATCTCGTGGGGACGAAAACCTGGGCCCACACGGAAGGGGGCGCGACGCCGCTCTTTATCCTCTACGATTCTTCCACGGGAAAGCTCCTCTGCGTCATCGAGGCTTTCGCGCTCGGACAACTCCGGACGGGCGGAGTATCCGGCGTGGCGGCGAAGTTTTTATCCAGCCCGGACGCCTCCGAAATGGCCATGATCGGCACGGGAAAGCAGGCCCTTGCCCAGGTGGCGGCGATCAAAGCGGTCCGAAAATTAAAGCGCGTGAAAGTTTTCAGTCCGACGCCGGAGAACCGGAAAAAATTCGCGGAGAAAGTGAAAGAGAAACTCGGACTCGAAGCGATCGCGTGCGAATCGCTCGAAGAAGCCACGAAGGATTCCCCGATCGTCACCGTGGCCACCCGGGCGCGGGAGCCGTTTCTTTCTTCCAGGCACTTCGCCAAAGGGGCCCACGTGAACGCCGTGGGGGCCATCACGCCGGAACGCTCCGAGCTCTCGCAGGATGTTTTCCCGAGGGCGACGCTACTCTCGGCCGACAGCCCGCCCCAGGTCCGAAAACTTTCGCGGGAATTCCAGGATTTCCTGGGGCAGGATGAAACGGCCTGGAACAGCGTAAGGCCCCTCTCTGAAATCGTCTCCAACGGAAAAGGGCGGAAACCCTCGGACGACCTCTCCCTCTTCAAGGCCATGGGCATGGGGATTTCGGACTTATCGCTTGCCGCCGAAATCCACCGCCGGGCGCTCTCGAAGAACCTGGGCCACCCCTTCCCCCACCCCGTCAAAGCCGAGCCTAGGTTCTAGTCCAACGGCGTCCCTTCCGGTTTGCTCCTTTCCCTCTCCGTTTGCGGAGAGGGGGCCGCTCGCTCCAGTTTTCACGACTCCGTGAAACTTTCTGGAAAACGAAAAAACTGACGTTATAGTCAGTGGCCCTTGGGCCCCTGCGTGGGCAACGCTTGGACGAATTGGAGGGCTTCTCCATGAGCGATGCAAAGGCGAAGTTCATCGACAAGACCGGCGCCGAGCCGCCCGCCTGGAAGCCCGTGCCGCCGGTGATCATCCCCCGGGCGGACCTGGAAGCCGAGGTGGAACGCCTCGCGAAGCTCCCCGCCCCCGCGAACGGCCGGCGGGTTTCGACCATCAGCCATCCCTATCCCGAAATGGGCGGGACGCTTGCCGCCGGGATCAACGTGGACCTCCTCGTCCTAAAGCCCGGCGAAAAGACCAAGAAGCGCCGCCAGAATTCCACGCAGGTTCACTTCTGCATCCGTGGCGGCGGGAAGGCGATCGTCGGGGGAAAGGCCTGGAAGGCCGCCCAGTACGACGTCTGGAACGTACCGGCCTGGACGCCCTACGAACTCGAAAACGACACGAAGGAGCTTCAAGTCCTCCTTTGCTACAGCAACGGCGCCCTCCTAGACAAGATGGGCGTCCACATCGTGGACGAGACCCTCTCCCCCACGATGGGCACGGGCGAAGAAAAGACGGCCCCGGGCGGCGGCGGGCACCACGACAAGAATCCCTTCGGCACCTTCGAGATCACCGAAGAGGGCGCCAAGCTCATGCCCTACGAGATCCTCGTGAACCCGCCGGTCGTAGAGGACAAACCCCTCTTCTGGCCCTGGAAGAAGGTGAAGGAGCATTTGGACAAGCTCGCGGCGCTGGGGCAGGACTACCGCGGCCGGCGGCTCTACCTCCTCTACAACCCGGCCACGGGCCGCACGAACGGCACGACGCCGAGCTTCTTCGCCACCATCACGATCCGCCCGGCCAAGATCGCCGACCGCCCCCACCGGCATGTCTCCACGGCCATCAACTATTTCTTCTCCGGCGAGGGGCACAGTTTGGTCGAGAACAAGCGCTACGACTGGAAAGCCGGCGACCTCATGCTCACGGCCCCCGGCTGGGCGAGGCACTGCCACATCTCCCACGACGAGCCCGTCTACGAGCTCACCATCCAGGACAGCCCGCTCAACATCGCCATGGAATCGCTCCTCTGGCAGGAAGACCTCGCGCGGCCCATTTCGGTCCTGGGCGCCCAGTACGGATTCGATACGAACCGGGAGAAATTGGCCGGATGATTTCCCTCCCCGAAAAATTCCTGCGGGGCTCCTACCCGCCGCTCGTGACCCCCTTCAAAAACGGCAAGGTGGATTACGACCGCTATGTGAAGCTCTGCGATTATCAGATCGCCAACGGCACCCACGGGATATTGGTCAGCGGCACGACGGGCGAGCCGAGCGCCCTCACGGTCGAAGAGCGGGCCAAGCTCGTCGAAGTGGCCGTGCAGGCGGCCAAGAAGAAAGTCCCCATCGTGGCGGCCACCGGGTGCGAGTCCTGGGCGGGAACGTTGGAGCTAACCCAAAAGGCCGAAAAAGCCGGGGCGGATGCGCTCCTCGTTGTTACTCCCTACTACATCAAACCGCCGCAGCGGGGTTTGGTCGAGTACTACGTGGCTCTCGGGAAAGAAACGAAGCTACCGCTCATGATCTACCACATCCCCGGCCGGGCCGCGGTGGGCGTGACGGTGGAGACGGTCGAGAAGATCGCCGCCAAAGCGCCCCACCTCGTCGGCATCAAGCACGCGGTAAATGATCTCGATTTTGTCAGCGAACTCATTGCCAAGATGGGCGAGGGTTTTCGGATTTTCTGCGGCCTTGAGAGCCTCTCCTTCCCCATGATGGCCCTTGGGGCCGCCGGCCTCATGAACGCCGTGGGGAACATCGCCGCCAAGAAAGTGGCCGATCTTTGCGAAGCCGTGTGGCGTGGCGATCTCCCGGGCGCCAAGAAACTCCATTACGAACTCTACGAACTAAACCAGGCGGTTTTCCTGGATACCAATCCCATCCCCATGAAGTACATGATGAAGAAGATGGGGCTTTTGGAGTCCGCCGAGCACCGCCTCCCCATGCTCTCCGTGACGGACGAGCAGGCCAAAAAGCTGGACGCGGTCCTCCAGCGGGCGGGGCTTATGAAATGAGAAAGCACACCTCACCCCCGCCCTCCGGG
>JBFLVN010000153.1:0-8887 GCA_040758475.1 Bdellovibrionota bacterium | reverse complement strand
TCAACCCGCCACAGTCGTCCAGTGGCAGCGGGCGGGGTTTAGGGCTTTCTGGCGCTGGAAGTCCCGGGGGAAACCCGGAAGGCCGAAAATCCCGGCGAAGCACATCGCCTTTATCAAGCAGATGAGTCGTGAGAACCCCGGATGGGGCCAGGACCGGATCGCGGAAGAGCTTCGAATCAAGTTCGGCATCTATCATTCGCCCGCCACGGTGGCGAAATACATGGTCCTTCCTACAAGGCCCCGGGGTCTTTCGTGGCGAAATTTTCTCAAAGCCCACGGCCGGGAGATTCTTTGCTGCGATTTCCTCGTCCAATACACAACCGCTTTCCGGGCCGTTTACGTCCTCGTGATTCTGGAGATCGAATCCCGGCGGATCGTCCATTTCAACGCGACAACCAACCCTCGTTTCGAGTGGATCAAGCGGCAAATCGTGGAAGCCGCCCAAAATTCGCCCCAGGCTCGCTTCTTCATTCACGACAACGACGCCCTCTATGGGCGTTACCCTGACGATCCCCGATACCGCTCCAACCTGGACGAATGGCTTTCGGAGGTGATGGGCTTGAAAGGTATCCCGACGCCCTATGGCGCCCCCAAGGCCAACGCCCACCTGGAGCGGTTCATGCGGACCCTACGCCGGGAGGCCCTCGACCACTTCATTTTCTTAAGCGAGCACCACGTCTACCGTGTCACGAAAGAATTTATCGAGTTTTATAATCGTGCCCGACCCCACCAAGGGACGGCGGCGATTCCAAACCCTTACCCCGAACTGCGGATCAAACCCCCGCCGGATGGGCGGCTAGTGGCCAAACCGGTGCTCGGCGGCCTCCAACACGACTACCGGCTGGCGGCGTGAAGGCGGATGGGATTTTTGGGGAGTACAGCGGCACGATGGTAGTCGTCGGGATTATCGCTAATACGTAATTTGTAAAACTCCAAAGCTGACTTAATCATCCGTTTAAAGGTCATTCCTGTTCTATTTCTCTTTCACTGGAGGGTTTGTTGACAGTGTTTCTAACCGAGCAATCATTCCATCAAGTTCTTTTTCGCTGATATTGCCGTCAATAAGATCCCCCAATTCGTCAAGCCGCCCCAATACTTCTACGATTTCATCTTCAAAGGTCGAGCTGAAAGCGATATCAATCGGAGAAATTGGTTCTTTTGCAGATGGGTTGCTTACAAACCCGCGACGGAGAAACGAAGCCCACGCCTGAACACGAGCTGGATTCTCCATTCCATCACGAAGCGACCTTAAAACACGCAATACAATTTTAGGGGTAACAATGATACCTGTAATTTGTTCGCTGCACGCAAACAAATCTGAATGGGATGCTGATAAAACGACATCCAAATTTGTCAGATCACCTCCAATGACTGATGCCAGCCCATTAGGAGTTAATCGATTTTGATTACGGACCGCCATGCAACCACTTTCTCTGAATCAAGCCATTGGGACCAAGTGTGTCTTTGAACTCAGCAAGAATATTCCCAAACTCATCCACCTGCTGAATATATTTTTTCATATAACCAGGGGTATCTGCAGGCGAAATAAAAGAGAATTGGAATGTCTTATTAGAAAGCTCAACAATCTCAAAATCTACGGACTTCTTAGTGGCTCCTTTAAAGAATTTACTGGCCGCTTTCCCAGCTCCACCTTTTAGAGCCTCTCTCGCCAGCTTCTTACTACCAGCTTTAAGCGATGTTCCAAAAACTGATTTTGCACCTGCTGTATATCCGCCTCCTGGTGCCAAAGCTCCAACTACAAACATGCCTCCCGTTGTCCATTTTTCAAAAGCGGTAGCATTGGGATCGGTTAAAGTGTCATAAGTTTCGTAAGCGTCCCATGCGGCGAGTCCCACTTCCGCGACTGCCCATGCGCCCAAGATAATGAGTGGTACAACTGTACCCTTTGGATCAACACAGTTGATAGGATCATTGTTGCAGTAGGCGTAGAGGTTCGATTGGTTCCCCTCGAAGAGGATTGGATCTCTCCCCGTCCACCTCCCCGTATTGGGGTCATAATCCCTCGCCCCGAACCTCACGGTCTGGGTGCCGCGGTTGTAGATCCCCCCGGCGAAGCCGAAGGGCTGGTGCTGGAACATCCTCGCTCGGAACGTCCCAAGGCCCTTGGCCTCCCCGAAGGCCGTGTACCTCGCCTCGGCGAAGACCTCCCCCGTGCTCGCGTCGATCAGCTGTCTTGGGCTTCCCAGGTAGTCCTTGACCAGGTAGTAGACCTTCGTCTCCGGCGGGTAGAGCGCCGGGTTCTTCCAGCCACCGGGGTTAAGTACCAGATACGTCGGCACTCTCTCGCCGGGCGCGTACACGTACCGCGTGTCCAGCACCGATCCGGCGTATTCCCCGATAATGTTCCCCCCGCTCCAGATGTAGCTTCGCTTGTTCTCGGGTACCAGCCTGCCGAGCTGGATGCTGAAGTTGTACCAGATCTCCTGGATCGGCCTTCCCCTCCCGTCCCACTGGTAGGACTCCAGTTGCGAGCTGTCCGGGTCGTCGATGTTCCCGAAATACCGCTTCCTCGGGAACCTCGCTTGGATCAGCTCCCCCTGCGGCCCGTACTGGTATTCCTCCCTCGGGAAGTCCACCTCCCAGTACCCCGAGGCCAGCTGGTTCGTCAGGTTCGTCTCGAACGTCATCCTTCCGCTGTCCGACCACCCGAACGCCCTCCCCCGGTTCGAAAGCACCTCCAAGAGTCCGTACGTCTCCTGGCACTTCGACCCCTCCCCCTGCTCCTGCTTTAAGAGCCTATCCTGCGCGTCGTACTCGTAGTTCCACTCGCAGCGCCCCGGCGGGAGCTGGTTCCCCATGTAGTCTCGCCTCGTCCTCTTCTCCAACAGCCTCGTCCGGTTCCCCGCGTTGTCGTAGAAATACTCGCTCTCCACGAAGTCCCCCGAAGAGACGGCCACCGTCTTCTCGTAGGAGAGTCTCCCCTTCGCGTCGTACCGGTACGACGAGAGCCGCCCCAGCCCCTGCCGGTCCGTCTCCAGCTTCGAGAGAATACGCCCCAGGTTGTCCCGCGAGAGTATCTCGATCTCCAAAACAGGCTGGCCATTGGCCCGGACGATCTGCTTTTGAAGCTCCCCGAAGCTCGTATAAGAGAACGACTCCTCCACCTCGCCTAGCGTCTTCTTTTTCAGGAGGCCGTTTGTGTCCCACTCGAGCACGAGCTGGGCCCCCGACGTGTCTTCGGTGACGGTCAGCGGCAGCGAATCCTCGTCGTAGGTGGTGGCCACCTGCGAGGCGTAGTCCACGCTCCCCACCGCCGGGTTCACCCCCAGGCCCGGCGCTACCAGGGTTTCCGTCGAAAGGCGGAAGTTCCCATCGAACGTCCGCTGTACCTCGTAGCTCGCCAGTTCCACCTCCGCGTCCAGCGGCGCCTCGTACCGCTCCACGGTGGGCAGCGGGCCGTCCCACTCGAAGAAGTGGCTCCCCGCTCCCGTCACGCCCGACTTGTGAAGCTCGATTAATTGCCCCGTCGATTCGTCATACACCCGCTGGATTTCATCCAGGTCCGTCCGCGTCTTGAGAAGCCGCCCCTTCCTGGAATACTGGTTCTCCACGAACTCCCCGTCCGGGCCCCCGAGCGCCGTCGTCCGGGCCACGAGTTCCCGGTCCCGCCCGTAGAACCACTCCGTCTCCTGCGGGCCCACCGTTTCAAGGTCCGGGTCCAGGATGTCCATGGGCCCCACGCACGTCAGCCCCGCCGGGCACGGGCACCTCGAATCCGTCTCCGGATCGCACCAGTCGATCCCCGCCCGCGACGCGCCCGTCAGCGAGGGGGGCGAGTACTTCCTGGCCTCGTTCAGGGAGGAATACTCGAACCCGTGATCCAGGGATTGCCCCGGCGCCCGAAGGCCCGTCAAATTCCCCTCCGGGTCGAAGGATGAGGTCAAAGTCCCGCCCTCGGGGAGGTCCACCGAGAGGGGCCGATCGGCCCCGTCGTAGGCCGAAATCGTGGTGGCCCGGCCGAGGGGATCGGTCACGGAAGAGAGCCGGTCCCGCCCGTCCCAGGCGAAGTTCGTGGCCCTTCCGCTTTGCGTGACGGAAAGGAGCCGCCCGCGCGGGTCGTAGGAATACTCGACCGGCGCGAGAGTCCCCGCCTGCTCGAAAATCACCCGGCCCTTGGAATCAAAGCGCGTCACCGAGACGCGCCCCTCGGGCGATTTGACGCGAAGCTCCCGGGAAGAAGCCTCGTAGCTCCGCTCGAATTTGCGGCCGTTCACCGTCACGGTGGACTTGAGGTCCGCGATCTCCAGGGGATTGTCGATGATGCCGTCCGAATCCGGGTCGGCCAGCGGCCCGTAGGAGGGCTCCAGCACGTCCACCGAGACGCTCCGCGAGAGGCCCGAGGGAAGGGTCGTCGTCGTCGATCTGGCGAAGGGCACCTGCCCCCGCCACCGGGGGTCGCGGCCGATCTCGACGGAAACGCTCGTCCCGTCCGGGTAGCTCTCGGTTACCGCATCGCCCACGCGGGCCGAGTTGCTTTGCAGTTCGTCCCGGCCCGTGTAGGAGAAATGCTGCTCGCGCTTGCCGCTCGGGGATTCCTTTCCTTCCAGGATGGTGAGGGCGTACTGGTCGCGCCGCATGGTGCGGCTCTGGCCGTCCATTTTGACGATCTTCTTTTCCCGCTCGTAAACGGGTTTTTCCGCCGGCGGGGGCGAGATGAAATGGGCCCCCGTGGGGGTGGAAACGCCGCCGAAGGCCCCGTTCCAGGCGTAGCCCGCGGCGTAGGCAAGGGTGCTGCGGGGGCTCGTGACGGTTTCGAGGAGGCCCAGGTTGTCGTTGGGCCCTTGGCCGTCCGTATCGGCCTTGTAGGAATACTGGCTCGCTTCCCCGGCGGGGTTGCGGATTTCGCGAAGGAGTTCCTCGCCGTCCCGCGAAAGCTCCGTGAACTGCCCGCCCGGCGCGGTGAGACTGACGGCATAGCCGCCCCCGCCCGTGGCGGGGTTGTAGGAAGTCCGGCCGATGGTGGTTTCGAGGCCCGAGGCGTCCACGATCTTATCCAGCAAGCCGGAAGTCTCGTCGTACTCGAAAGTGAAAAGCTCGGCCTTCGTGTAGGTGTCGAAGGTCTTCAAATGCCGTCCGCTCGCGTCGAACTGCCAGGCTTCCGAGCCGTCCTGGGAGACGACGAGGAACCGGGCGTCCGCGAGGCCTTGCTCGTCCTCCACCGTGAAGTCGAGGGAGGGATAGGGCGCCGAAACCCGGTACTGGGCGCGTTCGTCCTCCAACAGGAGACGGCCCTTCTCGTCCACCCGCACCTGCCAGGGGAGGGCCAGGAAAGCCTCGGAGACGGGGGTGCCGTTGGGCGCGGGGGCCAAATAGTCGTATTCGTACCAGCGGCCGAGGTTCGTGCGTCCCCGGCCGATGAAGGTCGTGATGACGCCCGAGGGGCTCACCCGGCGGATCCGGTGGTTCTGGTTGTCGGCGATGTAGAGGGTGCCGTCCTTGGAAAGCGCGATGGACTCGGGGTTGTTGATCCGTGCTTCCCGGGCCGGGCCGCCATCGCCCGAAAAGCCGCCGATGCCCGAGCCAGCCACCCGGCGGGCGGTGCCGTCCTTGCCGATCCGGACGACGGCGTCACAGAAGGAGTCGGCGTAGTAGAGGGAGCCGTCCTCGGCCACGGCGATGTCGCTGATCTGGCCCGCTTCGAGAAGCTGGAGGCCCGGCGGGTCCGCCCCACCCGAGGCGCGGGAGAGAAGGGCGCCGTCGTTGTTGCACCCGGCCGTGTCCAGGGTCACGCGGTCGTTATAGGCCCCCAAGGGGACCTGGCCGCCGCAGTGCTCCCGGATCAGGTCGGGGTTTCCGGCCCAGTTCTTGGCGCAGTAGTAATCCACCACGTTCGAGAGCACGACACCCTGGCACGAAGCCCCCTTGCGGATGACCGTGATGTTGGTCGACGCCACCAGATTGCCGCTCTCCAGGGAATGGACGTCCACGTCGTGGATAAGGTCGAGGCAGTAGGTTTCCCCCTTGGAGTTCCACGCCTTGCGGCGCAGGAAGAAGGTATTATCCGGCCCATCCATCCGCTCACCGACGCCGAATTGGTGGCGGTAGTGCTGGCCGATTTCCACCAGGCCGGTGGTCTGGATGTGGAAAGGTGCCAGGAGCGGGTCGGCCCGGCAATCCAGCTGGTCGCAGACTTCCTGCACGACGGCCTCTTCCCCGCCCGCGGCCTCGGGGTGATAGGTCTGCATGGAGCCATCCCCCAGGTGGACGGTGGCCGTGCCCGGGTCGTACCCGTGGTGGATGCTTAAATCCCAACCGCCCAGGCGGTTCGCCCCTTGGGAGTTCCAGTTGCCGATGGTGAGGGGATACTGGCTCGATACGGGAATCCGGATGGGATTGTTCGTGTACGGGAAATTGATGGGAGTGTTGTACCAGTACCTCACCTGGAAAAAGGCCTGCTGGACGCCCATGGCTTCGCGGCCGTAGGCGTCCTTGCCGTCCCAGTCGGCGGCGACGCGGATGCCGGGCGCCGGGTCGAGAAGGGCCTCGTAGACCCGCCCAGCCACGGTGAGGGTGTAGGCCACTTTGTAGAGGGGCGTCTGCGGCGTGGGAAGGGAGATCGTCTGCCAGAGGGCCGCTCCTTCGGGCGTATCCGTGTCCGGGGTGAGCTGGACGACGACGTAGGACCGCGAACGCCCCTTGGCCCTTCCGCTCGAATAGACGAGGCTCGTATTCGCCCCGGTCACTTCCTTGGCGGCGAGCAGTTGCTGGTTTTCGGCCTCGAAGGCGACGCCGGAGACGAGTTCGACGGAGGGGCTCGCCACCGGGAAGTCGATCTGGCGGGCGAGGTCCGTGGAAGGGACCGGGAGGATGGCGCTCAGGATGTCCTGGCAGTGGCCTTCGACCCTGTAATTGACGCAGTTCCACCAGTAGGTGAAGTGGTCGTAGGCGGTGCGCGTGAGTTCGTCTCCCGGCAGGTAGCGCGTGGCCAAATAGGCGAGTTCCGTGGGATCGATTTCCAGTTCCGAAGGATCGTCGGCAAAGCCGTCCCCCGTGAAGTCGATCTCGGCGGCGCCTTCCAGCACGTCCAGGATTTCGAGGACGCGGCCCGCACGGCCGTGAACGAATTCACCCGTTTCGGGGTCGAAGCTCCGGGTGGGGAGGAACGCGCCCACGGGGTGTTGCTGGTAATTTTCCGCGTAGAAGGCGACGGGCTTGCTGAAGGAAACGCTCAGGGCCCCGGCGGCCTCCGCCTCGTCGGCGGTAAGGGAGAGGACGTTGTTGTGCGTCACCTGCTCAGCCGTGGCGGGCTGGGCGGCATCGCCCGCGGGACTGCCGGTCAGGTCGCCCATGCGGACGGAGAGGAGCGGCAGGGGCTGCGTCCCGCCGCCCGGAAGGGCCATCTCCGCCTCCGTGCCCGGGACCATGAGGGCCACGGGCTGGTAGCCGGGCGCGGCCTCTCCTTCGATGACTTGCAGGTCCGGAGAGTTCGCGGCGACTTGCGTGGCCGTGGCGGGCTCGGGGACGAGGGCAAGGTCATCGAACCACGTGAAGTCCTGGGCTTGCGCCTGGGCGCGCCGGTAGGCGGTCAGGTATCCGAGTTTCTCGAATACGAGGGTGAAGGCCTCGCGGCCGGCGACGGCCATGCTGTAGGAGCCATCCGACTGGGTGGTGGTGTATCCGAATTCGGGTTTTCCAAGCGCCGTCACCTGGACGCCCGCGAGGGGCGCGCCCGATTCCTTCAAGACTTTCCCGCGAAGGATCGTAGCGGTGCCGGGCTTTACGGCCCCCGGTGTTACATCGAACTGGACGGCATTGGGGCCGTCGTAAAGGAACTTGGCCCGATCGAAGAGCGTAGGCGGGCCGCCAAGTTTCGTAGGCGTCCCTTGCGGAAGGGGCGCGGGGTTTCCGACCGCGATGTCCACGGGGGCGCAGCGCCCGATGGCCCCTCCTTCGTCGAGGGCCAGCACGTGTACGTCGGGATAAATCCCCACGTCGTCCGCCGTGGGCGTGCCGCTAAGAGCGCCGCTCTCCGGGTCGAAATTCATCCAGTGGGGGCGGTTCGCGACCTGGACTTGGAAGGTTCCGCCGTGGACGGTGTCGTCGTCGGTGACGAGTGGCTGGAAGAAGTAGCTCTGGCCCGGATTCACCTGGGCGGGCGGGCAGTTGTGTACGATCGGGGCGTCTTCCGTGTTGAGGACTTCGATGGTGAAGGTGTGGCTAAAGCCCTGGAGGCCCGCCGCGTCCGTCGCGGTGAGGCGCAGGCCCGCAAAAGTCCCCACGTCGGCGTTCGCGGGCCGCCCGACGACTTCGCCGGTAGCGGGGTTCACGTTCGCCCAGGCGGGAAGATTGCCGGAGATGGTAACCGAGTCGCCAAAATCCTCCACGTCCCGGTCGAAGACTTCGGGGATCAGCACCAAATCCTCGTCTTCCTTGACGGTATAGACCGGCGGCGCGTCTTCCAAGGCGACGGCGGGCGGGTCGTTCTTGTTCAAAACGGTGATCGTGAAGGGCGGGAGTTCGGCCTCGGGCGAGATGGAATCGTAGACGGCGATGACGATGTTCTCGTAGACGCCCACGTCCTCCTGGGTGGGCACGCCGGTGAGGGCGCCCGTGTTCGAATTGAAGAAGGCCCAGGAGGGCTTGTTCTCGATCCTGAAGCGGAGATCCGGGCGATCACCCGCCGTGGCCGTGGGGGTGAAACTGTAGGAGTCCCCTTCGTACACGCTCGTGAGAGGATCACCCGCGATCCTGGGGAACGTCCCGACCAGAATGGAGAGGAACGTCGTATCGATCTCCGGGTATTCGTCTTCAAGCCCCAGGGCGTCCACGACGTGGAACGTGACGGGGTATTCCCCCCGGTCCGCTTCACCGGGAGCACCCGAAATCACGCCCGTATCCGGGTCGAAAGCCGCCCACGGCGGGAGTC
>JBFLVN010000152.1:0-8899 GCA_040758475.1 Bdellovibrionota bacterium | reverse complement strand
TCCAGGAGGGCGGCGAGGAGAAGCGCCCGGGGGGGCGGCTCTTTCCCGAGCGCCAGGCGCAGGCTCGTCGCCAGGGGGGCGATCTCTTTTGGAAACTTCTTCGTCCCCACGTTCACGCCGATGCCTAAAATCACGTGGCGCACCCGGTCGGGGTCGCCCGAAAGCTCGGTGAGGATTCCGCAGAATTTTTTTCCATCCAGCAAAAGATCGTTCGGCCATTTGATCTGGGGGGAGAGATTCGCCGTCCGCTCGATGGCGCTCGCGACGGCCGTGGCGGCCAGCAGCGTTAGTTGCGGGGCCCGGTGGAGTTCGATCTTCGGGCGTAGCACGAGGGAGAAGTAGAGCCCCGTGCCGGGAGGAGAGGCCCAGGAGCGCCCTAGGCGCCCGCGGCCCTTGGTCTGCTGCTCGGCGATGACGAGGGTTCCGTGGGGCGCGCCCTCGTCTGCGAGCCGCGCCGCCTGGGAGCTCGTCGAATCCGTGTGGTCGAAGGAATGAATCTCCCGCGCCAGGGGATTTTCTCCCATCACCCGCCGGAGTTCGATTTCATGGATCGCGTCGGGCGCGCTTTTCAGGCGGTAACCCCGAGCCGGGGAGCTTTCGATTTTGTATCCGAGGCGCTTTAGCGCCGCAATGTGGTTCGAGACGGCCGTGCGGGAGCGGCCCGCCGAAAGGCGAGAGGCGGGAATCCATTCCTCTTCCAGGCAGAGGAGGCGCAGGATTTCGAGGCGTACTTGATCTGGCTTTTTCACGAGGGGGGCGCCGAATGGGGGTGGAGCGGCAGGACGATCTCCGCCCGCCCGCCGCTTCTCTCCCGGTGAACTTCGATGCGGCCGCCATAGAGGCTCAAGATCGCCCGGGCTTTTCCAAGGCCTTCCTGGCGGCTTGGTTCTTCGCTCCCAAGGTCCGAGGGGAACGTGGGGCCGACGACGGAGAGGGCGGCCTCTTTCCCCCGGAGCCGCGTCTCGATCCGAAGGCGCCCGGGTTTTCCGTCCATCGCTTCGAGGGCGGCGACGCAGAGGGCCGCGGCCGCGTCGGTGACTTGCCTGCGGTTCGCCCACACGGGGGGAAGCACCGGGTCCAAGTCGAGTTCCAGGGAGACTTCAAAACCGGCGGCCGACGACGTGGCCTGCTCACCCATGTCCCGGGCGATGCGGGAGAGATCGACGGGCTCCAAGTGTTTGACGTGCTGGCTTCCGATGGCGGCGAGCTGGGAGAGGCGCTCCGAGGCGGTGGTTAGGGCTGACTGAACGCGGGAGAGGGTTTCCTTCAAATCCTCCCGGTCGATGTTTCCGGAACTTCCAAGGTCGGAGAGGACGCTCCCCACGAGGCTTTGCGCGCTTCCGAGCGGGCGGTTCAGGTCCGAAACCGCCGACTCGACGACCTTGCCCACGGTGGCGCCCGATTCGGCCACGATGAGTTCCCGGTTCGTCGCGCGAAGGGCCGAGAGAGTCCCCTCCGTCCGGCGGCGGGCGCGGTCCATGGCGTCCACGGTCCAGGCGCTCGCGAGCAGGAAGAACGTGTTGATGCTCAAGGTTCCGAAAACCCCGGCGAAGTGGGACCAGGGATCGCCGAGGATCGTGTCGCTGATGTCCGGAAAGAGCGGCGCGATGGGAAGGATTCCGGCCATCTCCAGGACGACGAGGGCGGCGTGGCCGGCGCTAAAAAGGAGCCAGACGAAAAACGCCCGGCGAAGGCCGAAGCAAGCGGCCGCCACGCTCACTCCCGCCGGGAGAAAGAGGAGCAGGAACGTGAACACGGAACCCGACCACTGGATCGCCACGAGCGCGATGCCCACGACGGAGAGAAGGACGCTCCAGATGAGGATTTCCCGGACCACGGCTCCGGTCTCCCAGAGCGAGCGGCCGGCGAGGGCGAGGACCGTCCACCAGACGACCGCCCCGGTCCCGAGGAAGAAAAACCGCTGGAGGATCATCGGATCGACGCCGGAGCGCGAGGCGAGCCCCGGCTCCAAAACCTTGAACGAGACGACGGCGAAGAGGCTGAAGGCGGCGAGCCCCGTCGTGATGAACAGGAAGCGATCCTTCTCGCTTCCGAGCCAGCGGTCGAATTCCTCGATTCGGGGCATGGGGTTTCCCGTCCGGCGTGTGGGCGTTCATCTTAACCCGAAAGGCGGCTTTCCCGGAAACCCGAAGGTGCTAGGCTTCCCCCGCTTGAGGAAGTTTCGATGAACGAAGCTCAAACACCCCGCCCCTCACGCCGGTTCTGGCTGGCGGGATTCGTCCTATTGGGGCTTGGCCTTGTGGCTTTGGGGGTTCGGGCGGCGGTGGACCGGGATACTGCCGGGGACCCCTGCAGGGGCGTGAGGATTTGCGACCGGGAGCTTTTCAAGAACTCCTGCCAATCCGCGGGTTCCTACCCCGATCCCCTGAGCGCCATCGCGGTCCTTGGAAAACCCTCCGAGGAGCGCTGCCCGGAAGGGGAAAGCACGTGCGAAATCGAGATATTGGGGGGAGCGGCCCCCCGCTACGACGGCTGCATCCTCCGCTACGAAAAGGGCTCCGGGCGCATCCTGGAGGCCCGTTGGTACGGCTGGTAGGTTTGGACCGAATTATCCACTAAACTACGCCTCCTATGTCGACGACCCTGGCAGACGCCGCCGCCCTTCCCATCCCGGGGGCCCTGGCCCCTGAGACCGCCGCCCAGGACTACGCCCCGAGGTGCCTCCTCACCGAGCGCATCTCCCGGGACCGCCTGCGCGAGCTCATCGCCGCCTCGCCCGACGCGATCAAGGGCTCCATCGACGACGTGGAGCGCGGCCGTACCCTCCAGCTCCAGTGGTTCCGCGTCGGCGCCTACCTCGTGAGCGGGTTCCTCATGATTTTGAACAAGAGCGTCGTGGGGACGCTCTGGGGCGTTCCGGTCCTCGTTGGAATCGCCAACGTCATCGCCTTCCTGCTCCTCCGGCGGGTTGTGTGGTTCCGGGGCCTCAACTGCGCCCTCTTCATGGTGGACATCCTCGTCTCGGAGCTTCTCATCTGGCACAACGGCGTCGTCATCACGCCCATGACGATGTGGCTTCCGATCGTCGTGCTCGCCATGGCGTTCTTCCTCCCGGCGCGGTCGGCCGTCTCACTTTCGATTTTCATGGCCGTCATTCACGTGGGGCTCATCCTCGCCCAGTCGTCCGGCGCCATTCCCGTGGGGCAGATCATTTCCAACGCCACCACGGATTTTCAGGCCTTGCAGACCGTTCTCCAGAACCACTGGCAACGCGACGCGAACCTGATGGCTTCGGGGCTTCTCCTGCTTGGGAGCATGTACTTTGCGGTCTACGTGTTCGGGCTCCTTCGGCAGCGGGAGTACGAACTCACCCGCGCGAACGAAGCCATCCGGCGCTACGTCCCCGCCCAGCTCGCCGACCAGATTCTTTCGGGCAATTACTCCGTGGCCGCTGCCCACGAGCGCCGCAAGCTCACGATCTTCTTCTCCGACATCGTGGGCTTTACCGAAGCGGCCGACCAGCTCGAAGCCGAAGACCTCTCGCGGGTCTTGAACGAATATCTTTCCGAAATGGCCCTCATCGCCGAGAAGCACGGCGGGACGATCGACAAATTCGTGGGCGATGCGATCCTCGTCCTCTTTGGCGCCCCCGTGGCGACCAACGACAAGGACCACGCCGTCCGGGCCGTGTGCATGGCCCGCCAGATGCAGCACCGGATGAGGGAACTTACGAAGAAGTGGTTCGAGGAAGGCATTCAGATCCCCTTCCAGGTCCGCATGGGGATCAATACGGGCGCGGCGAACGTGGGAAGCTACGGCTCCCCCGGCCGCATGGACTACACGGCCATCGGCCAGCAGGTGAATCTGGCCGCCCGGCTCCAATCGAACTGCGCGCCCGGAAAAGTCCTCATCAGCCATTCGACCTGGGCCCTTGTGAAAGACGAGATCGGCTGCACGCCCAAGGGCGAAATCCAGGTCAAAGGCATCCACTACCCCGTCAAGGTTTACGAGATCGACGCCACGGAGGGGGCCGAGGCCGTCCACGCCCCCCGCCTCGCCGCCGTCGCTCCTTGACAACGGCCGCCTCTCACCGCTAACTCCCCGGCACCGAAGTTCCCCACCCCGTCCGGACGCCCCTGGCCCGGCCGTCCAAGGAGCCTTTCATGTCCGACGTCCCCGCAAGCCTCCTCTATACGAAAGAACACGAGTGGGCGAAGATCGACGGCAACAAGGCCCGCATCGGCATCACGGCCCACGCCGCCAAGGAACTGGGCGACGTCGTGTTCGTCGAGCTTCCCGAAGTGGGTCGCGAACTTCAGCAGAACAAGACTTTCGGCGTCGTCGAGTCGGTTAAGGCCGTCTCGGACCTCTATTCGCCCCTCTCCGGGAAGGTCGCCGCTCGCAACGAGGCGCTTGCCGCCGATCCGGCCAAGGTGAACGCCGATCCCTACGGGGACGGCTGGATGATCGAGATCGAATTAAAGGATGCGGGCGAGAAGGCGGGCCTTCTCTCGGCCCAGGCTTATTCGGCCCTCATCGCCAAGAAGTAAACGCGGCTACGAGCGGAGTTTTTCTCCTTGCGCTACATCCCGCTCACTCAGAAGGACCTCTCCGAGATGCTCGGGACCATCGGGGTTTCGAGCGCCGAGGATTTGCTAAAGCAAATTCCCGACGAGCTTCGCACCAAGGGCCCCGTTCCCATCGCCCCCGGCCTTTCGGAAAAAGCGCTCCTCGATCACCTCGCGGCTCTCTCCAGGAAAAAACCCGAAAGCCTCGTGAGTTTCCTCGGGGCCGGTTGCTACGACCACTTCGTCCCTTCCGTCATCGCCCCGCTCGTAACGCGCGGTGAATTCGCCACGAGCTACACCCCCTACCAGCCTGAAATGGCCCAGGGGACTTTGCAGGCCGCCTACGAATTCCAGTCCTACGTGTGCCTCCTCACCCAGATGGAAGTGGCCAACTCTTCCATGTACGACGGCTCCACGAGCACGGCCGAGGCCATGCTCATGGCCTCCCGGGTGGCGGGGAAAAAGACTTTCGCGGTTTCGGGAGCCCTCCATCCCGAATACCTCGAAGTCCTTCGGACCTACGCCAAGGCGACGGGCCTTCATTTGATCGAAGCGCCCTTCTGCGCCGAGACGGGCCGGACGACCGGCGAATCCCTCGCGGCGGCGGCCAAGAAGGCCGGGTCCGATCTGGCGGCCATTTTCGTTCAATCCCCGAATTTTCTCGGCGTCATCGAAGACTGGCGCGTCGCCCAGCAGGCCGCCAAGGACGCGGGCGCCCTCTTCGTCGCCGTCGTCGCGGAAGCGACGAGCCTGGGACTTCTCTCGCCTCCCGGCGCCTTCGGTGCCGACATCGTTTGCGGCGAAGGACAGGCCTGGGGCCTTCCCATGCAGTGGGGCGGCCCCTTCGCGGGCTTTTTCGCTTGCCAAATGAAGTACGTCCGCCAGATGCCCGGGCGGCTCGTGGGCGAGACGGTGGACGCAAGCGGGGAGCGGGGATTCGTCCTCACGCTTGCGACACGCGAGCAGCACATCCGCCGCGAGAAGGCGACGAGCAACATCTGCACCTCCCAGCAGCTCTGCGCCCTGTGGGCCACCGTGTGGCTCTCGCTCTTCGGGAAGCAGGGCCTTCGGGACCTCGCCGCCGAGAATCTCTCCCG
The DNA here is from genome assembly GCA_040758475.1 of Bdellovibrionota bacterium. GTDB lineage: Bacteria > JAGRBM01 > JAGRBM01 > JAGRBM01 > JAGRBM01 > JBFLVN01. Next base: position 3,273 of record JBFLVN010000152.1, on the reverse strand, counting down.
CGCGAAACACCTTCGGGAACGGCTTGGGAAGCTTCCGGGCTACAAGGCCCGCTTTACGGCTCCCACCTACAACGAATTCGTGCTCGATTGCCCCAAGCCCGCCGAAGAGATCGTCTCTCTTCTCTCGAAGAAGAAAATCGTCCCCGGCGCCCCCCTCGGGCGTTTCCTTGGGAAAGGCTTTGAAAAGAGCCTTCTCGTCTGCGCCACCGAGATGCGTTCGGCCGAGGAACTCAAGGCCCTCGAAGCGGCCCTCGCGGAGGTGCGTTCGTGAGCGGCGGGCGCAGGCAGATCGGCGGCCCTCCCAAGGAGCGGCGCCTTCGCATCCCGGGGACGGCGGGGCTCGCCCTCGAAGAATCTCTCGTCTTCGAGCGTGGCTCGCCGGGGCGAGTGGGTTACTCCCTCCCCGAGACGGGCACGGTCCCCGTGGCGGACCCCAAGGCGGCGGGCCTCGAATCCCATCTCGTTCGTGGGGAACTTTCCGGCCTTCCCGAACTCACCGAGTTCGACGTGGTACGCCACTTCACGCGCCTTTCGACCTGGAACTATTCGATCGACGCCGGGTTCTTCCCGCTCGGCTCCTGCACCATGAAGTACAACCCCAAGGTCCACGAGCGCATCGCTCAGATGGAAGGCTTTGCCAACGGCCATCCCTATCTTCCCGAAGAATTCTGCCAGGGCGCCCTCGAAGCGATGTACGAGCTCTGCCGGATGCTTGCGAAGATTTCCGATCTCGCCGCGGCGACCGTGCTTCCCGCCGCCGGGGCCCACGGGGAACTCACGGGCCTCCTCCTCATCCGCGCCTACCACGAGAAAAAGGGCCGCAAGAAAAAGAAGGTGCTCGTTCCCGACTCGGCCCACGGGACGAATCCCGCTTCGGCGGCCTTGGTGGGGTTCGAGGTCGTTTCCATCCCGACGGCGAGCAAGGGCGTCCTGGACGTAAAGGACGTGGAAAAAGCCCTCTCCGACGACGTGGCCTGCATCATGCTCACGAACCCCAACACGCTTGGGCTCTTCGAGCGGGACATCGGAAAGATCGCCAAAGTCCTTGATCAAGTGGACGCCCGCCTTTATTGCGATGGCGCCAACTTCAACGCCCTCATGGGCCAGGCGAGCATGGGGAAGATGGGGGTGGACGTCTCCCAGATCAACCTGCACAAGACGTTCTCGACGCCCCACGGCGGCGGCGGCCCGGGCTCGGGCGCCCTCGTCGTTTCCGATAAGCTCGCCCCCTTCCTTCCCACGCCGATCGTGAAGAAGGACGGCGGAAAATTCCGGCTCGATTATAGCCCGCCGGATTCCATCGGACGGGTGAAGGGCTTTTGGGGGAATTACGGCATCGCCCTTCGGGCGTACGCCTACATCCTCACTTTGGGCGCCGAGGGGATCAAGAAAGCCTCCGAGACGGCCATCGTGAACGCCAACTACCTGCGGGCGAAGCTCAAGAAGACCTACCACCTCCCCTTCGACCAGCCCTGCATGCACGAGGCGGTTTTCTCCGACAAGAACCAGAAGGACGCCACGGGCGTCACGACCCTGGACATCGCGAAGCGTTTGATCGACAAGGGCTTCCACCCGCCCACGATCTACTTCCCCCTCGTCGTCCCCGGGGCCCTCATGATCGAGCCCACGGAGAGCGAGACCAAGAACGCCATCGACCAGTTCGTTCAGGCCCTGGAAGAGATCGACCAGGAAGCGCGGGAAAACCCCCAGCTCGTCAAGGACGCCCCCCACCTCCCCTTCCGCCGCCGCCTGGACGAAACCAAAGCGGCCCGGAGCCCCAAACTCCGGTGGGAGCCGAACGGAAGCTGAGATTCTATCTGCTCTTCTTTTTCTTCTTCGTCTGGCGGCCGGTGTCTTTTTTAGAGCCCAGAGCGGTAAGCGAGTAATCCTTTCCAAGAGAGTTCGTCAGGATTCGCTCGATTTCTTTCGATTTCCCCTTCAGCACCGCCTCTTCCAGCTTCCCCTCCACGAGTTTGCGGAACTTGGGCGAGTTCTCGGCGGCGGGTTTGCCGTCCTGGAGGAGTTTTTCCCGGATGCGGGCGAGGAGTTTTACGTAGTCGGCGTAGGCGGGGGGGAAGGTTTTTTCGAGGCGCTCCCGGATTTTCTTGGAGAGGGCGGGGGAAGCGCCGCCGGTCGAGATGGCGAGGAGAAACTCTCCCCGGCGGATTTTGCTTGGGACCGTAAAATCGCAGTCCGCCGGATCGGAGGCCGATTGGACGAGGGCCCCCACGGAGCGGCCCATCTCGCAGACGCGCCCGTTCAAACGCTCATCGTCCGTGCAGGCGAAGACGAGGGAGACGTTTTCCACGTCCCGGTCGTCGTAGCCGCGCTCTTCGAGGGAGAATCCGTCGCGGGACCGGGCGAGTTTCTGGAGCCCTGGATGGATCGAAGGGGAGACGAGCCGGACGTTGGCGCCCGCTTCGAGGAGCCCTTCCACTTTTCGGAGGGCCACTTCTCCGCCCCCCACCACCAAGGCGAGCTTTCCGGCCATTCTCAGGTTGAGAGGGTAGAAATCCATCCTGAAACTCCCTGGCGGGGGAGCTTAAACTACTTGGCTTCTATTCAGGAGGCCGGGCTAAAAGGCCCCCCCTGTCAACGCAGGTTGACAGCTTCCTGTTACTTCCGATTGACAACCAGGGACGCCGGGAAGCCCCGAGGGACTCCCTGGAACTCGCCGGTTCCGATGTAACCAATTGATATTATTAAGAATTTAACGCCTGTGGATTAACGGGGCTCTTGAAGCCCCGTTTGGCACGCCCCCTGCTCTATACCTCCCCACATGCCCACGAGGGTTTAGGGCCGGAGGTAATCTCAGATGAGTCTCGACCTGGTTCGCACAGCCGCTCTCGACGTCCTCATGGGCCGTGAAACCGCCCACTCGGTCCGGGTTTTGAAGAGCATTCAGGGGGGCCTTGAAGGCGTCCGTGAACGCGATCCCCAGACCTACCGCTTCGTAAAGCGCGCCATGATCGAGCGCTTAAAGCGCCAGATCCGCCGCGCCGCCTGATTCACTTCCCCCATTTCCCTTCCCACGGACGGGCCTCCTTCAAACGGAGGCCCGTTTCGCGTTTGGGGGCCTGTTTTTCCCGGATAAATAGATTATAATTAGGCCGGTTATTTCCAGTTCCGGTCCCTCGGTCTGGACGAAACGGTCCGCCCCGGTCTTTCCCCGTCTATTTCCGTCTTTCTCGTCATCCCAGATGACCCACATGACCCAGATTTCTGAAAAAATGATGATTGTTGCCGGAGCAGAGCCGGGCGACCTACCCCATC
>JBFLVN010000151.1:0-9055 GCA_040758475.1 Bdellovibrionota bacterium | reverse complement strand
CTGGAACGTCAATTCCATCCGGGCCCGCTTCGAGCGGCTCGCCAAGGTCTTAGAACGCCACTCCCCCGACGTGGTTTGCCTCCAAGAGACCAAGGTGACGGACGATATTTTTCCGGTAGCGGAACTCAAGGACGCCGGTTACGAAGCGGCCTTTCACGGCCAGAAGACCTACAACGGGGTCGCCATCCTCTCGAAAAAGAAACTCCTGGACGTGGCCAAGGGGTTTGGCGACGGGAACGACGAAGCCCAGGCGCGCCTCGTGGGGGCGACCGTCGGCGGCACGAAAATCCTCTGCGCCTATGCGCCGAACGGCCAGGCCGTGGGGACCGATAAGTACGAATACAAGCTCTCCTGGTTCAAACGCCTGCGCAAGTATTTGGATAGCCTTGGCGCGGCGGACGCGACCCCTCTCGTCCTGTGCGGAGATTTCAACGTCGCCCCGGAGGACAAGGACGTCCACGATCCCACGCTCTGGGAAGAGCAAGTCCTCTGCTCGACGAAAGAACGCAAGGCCCTTCAAAGCGTGGCCGCCTACGGCCTCACGGACGCCTTCCGCCATCTCTATCCCGATAAGGTCCAGTACACGTGGTGGGATTACCGCCAGCTCGGTTTTCCCAAGAACCACGGTCTGCGGATCGATCACATCTTCGTGACGAAACCTTTGGTGGCGAAAATAGAAGACGTCCTCGTGGACCGGGACGAGCGCAAGGGCCAAGGAGCTTCGGACCACGCGCCGGTCATCGCCGTTTTCAAATAACCTTCGAGGAGCGCCACCCATGGGCAAACAGTACTGGCTGATGAAATCCGAGCCTGACGTTTTTTCCTTTGAGGATCTGAAGAAAGCCCACAAGCAAACGACCTTCTGGGACGGCGTGCGAAATTACGAAGCCAGGAACTTCCTGCGGGACAAGATCAAAAAGGGCGACGGCGTTCTTTATTACCACTCCAACGCCGAGCCCTCGGGCGTGGCGGGGCTGGCGGTAGTCGTCAAGGAAGGCTATCCCGACCCCACCCAGTTCGACCCCAAGGACGATCACTACGACGCCGATTCTAAGAAGGACGAGCCCCGCTGGTACGGGGTGGACGTCCAGTACGGCGAAGCGTTCAAGAAGATGGTCACACTCGAAGATATCCGCAAAACACCCGCCCTCAAGAACATGATGCTCCTGAAGCGGGGTCGGCTCTCGGTCACGCCCGTTACACCCGAGGAATGGAAGATCATCCTAAAATTGGGCGGTCTTTAAATGGAAGCTTCGGGAAGATGCCCCTACTGCGGAGAGCGGATCACCTTCCTGATCGACGAAGGCGGGGGCGAGTTCCAGACTTACACGGAAGACTGCGAAGTGTGCTGCCGGCCCATCGAGGTGTCGTTTGTCGTAAATGAAGAGGGCCGCCCGCGCCTCAAACTCCGGCGCCAGGACGAATAGGCCCCTGACGCCCATCATGGCGGCGGGGCTTCAAGTCCGGGAAACTTCCAAACAGGAGGCGGATGCCATGATCGCCAAACGAATTCTCGTCCCGACCGATTTTTCCCGCTACGCCCAGGAGGCTTTTTCCAAAGCCAAGGAGATTGCCGCCGAATCGGGCGCGGCCATCCACCTCCTCCACGTGGTCGAACCGGTGGCCGTCCCCATGACCGTGGCGATGGGGCTTCCGAGCGGCGACGTCCTCGACCGGATGGAAACCTCCGCCCAGGAAGCCCTCCGGGCGTTCGTCAAGAAGAACGCGGGTGCGGGGGCCGTCGAATCGCTCGTGACCGTCGGAAGTCCGGCGTCGGAGATCGTCCGCTACGCCGATCGCAACAAGATCGACCTCATCGTGATGCCCACCCGGGGGAACACGGGCCTTACCCATTTCCTGCTCGGCTCCGTGGCCGAACGGGTCGTCCGCACGGCCAAGTGCCCGGTGCTGATCGTGCCACCCCAGGGAAAAGGCGGTAAGAAGAAAAAGAAGCGGTAAACTTATTTTCCCGTCAGGCCGCTGGCGGGAACCTGGACTTGCGAGAGAAGGGGTTTGATGTCGTCCTCGACGAAGGAGAGCCCGCCGCCGAAAAAGGGAACGATGTCCTTGGTATTATCAGCCAGGATGTCTTCCGCCCCCGCCGTCAAATAGAAGTATTTGAGGAACGAATAGGAAACCCGGCCCTTTAAAATCGGCCGCGTCGTATCCTGCCGGTCGAAGCCGTACATCGTCACTTCCGCTTCCCAATGCTTGTAGCGATCGGGCGAGAGGCTCATGCCGAAGCCGCCCGAACTTTCAATCAAGCCGCCGAAGAACGTCACGTACTCGAAGCGTTTTCCGATCCCCAGGCTCACGAGCACGCCGCCGTTGTCGGTGGAAGTGAGCGTCTGAGTATTGTTGCAGGGAAAATAAGGGTTGGATACGCAACTTCCAGGATTAAAGGGATCGTCGTTTTGCATCACGGTACGCGTGACCCGCGGACGGGTTCCGGACGGACTCGTGACGAGGTGAAGGAAGTAATATTTATCGGGTTTGGGCCAGAGTTCGAGGCTGATCACGCTCTTCGCATCGAAATCGTCCCTTCCTGGGATAGTCGGATCCGGGGTTTTTGGCTGTGGTTGGCGAACTTGCACTTCCGCCCGGTAGCCAAGACGCACTTCCAAGCGATTGGCGAAATCGACGAACGAATTGATTCCTTTGAGGGCGCGGTTTACTTCCTCGACCGTCGAATCGTCATTGATGAGCCGGCCGATGGTCCCCTGCCCGTCGTTGATCTTGCCCGTGATCTCCTCGATGTTCTGGAGCGATTTGTCGAAACGTTCGGCCGCCGTCCGGAAGGACCCGAGCGCCGCCTGGAGGTCGCTCTTGCTCGTACTGACGAGTTCGTTCAAATCCCCGATAAGTTTCCGGAGGTCGCTGGCCACTTGCGGGGTTTCGTTGTCGAGCGTCTCGCTGATGCGCCGCAGGTGGGTGACGAGTTCCCGGAAATCCTTCCGGTTCTCGCCCGTAATCTCGGCCAGGTTCGTCGTGAGCTTGGCCAGGGCTTTTAGGGTCTGGGCCAGGTCTTCATTGCCGCCGGGCTTGTTTTCAAGGACGGCCCGCAAGTTGTTCGTGATGGCTTCGAGATTCTTGCCCGTCTTGCCAAGCTGGGTGGCGACGTCTTCGATGCCGCCTTCCTCATCGGCATAGATGATGCGCGGGCCCCGGTCGTCGGGCGGGCCCGCCTGTTCTTTTTCAATGTAAGGGTCGGCGTTGCCGGGCTCGATCTCGATGTAGCGGTCGCCCAGGAGCCCTTCGCTCTTCACCACCGCCCGGGCGTTGGGAAAGAGTTCCACGTCCCCCCGGAGGCGCACTTCCACGCGGGCGACTCCCTTGTCGAGGGAGATGCTGTCGACCAAACCCACTTTCACGCCCGCGATGCGGACGGAGGAATCCTTGTAAATCCCGGTGGCCGAAGGGACGTAAACGACGAGGGACTTGTATTCGGATTTCCCGAAGTGGGTGGGCCCCAGGCGTACGGCCCCGTAGGCCAGCATGGCCAGCACGACGACGGCGAAGGCGCCCACAACGATATTGGTCTTGGTCTGGTCCATCGGGCTCTCGAAACGGCCCGGGGCGATTTCCCCTCGCCCCCGCTCTTAAAGAGGGAATTATCGTAACTGATTCGGGGAAGCGCTTCTAGCGGCCCGCAAAGCCCCATCCCAAGCGGGCGCGGGGGCTCACACCACCTGGACAGGGCCGTGGCGGCGGCCTTCGAGGAACTGGCGGACGACGGGGTCCTGGCTTTTTTGCACTTCCTCGGGCGTCCCCTCTTCGATGATTTTCCCCTCGTGAAGCATGGCGATCTTGTGGGCCACCTTGAAGGCGGCGGCAAGGTCGTGGCTGATGGCGATCTGGGTCGCGCCCGTCTCGGCCTGCACGTCCATCATGAGGGCGTTGATCACGTCCGTCATGATGGGGTCAAGCCCCGAAGTGGGCTCGTCGTAGAGGATCACCCGGGGCCGTAGCGCGATGGCCCTTGCAAGCCCCACGCGCTTTCGCATGCCGCCCGAAAGTTCCGAAGGCGTTTTGAGCGAGGCGTCTTCCGAGAGGCCCACGAGGCGCAAGTTGCGGATCACGATCTCCCGGATTTCTTCTTTTGATTTCTTCGTGTGCAACCGGAGGGGAAGGGCCACGTTGTCGAAGACGTTGAGGGAGTCGAGCAGGGCGGCGTCCTGGAAGAGCATGCCGAAATCCTGGCGGACTTCGTCGAGCTCGTCTTCGGGCAGACGGGCCACGTCCCGCCCGCCCACAAGCACCTCTCCCGCATCGGGCCTTAAAAGCCCCACGATGTGCTTGAGCGTGACGCTTTTCCCGCCGCCGCTGCGGCCCAGAATGACCGTGGTCCTCCCCGCCTCGCAAAGGAGGGAGAGGCCGTCCAGCACCTTCTTTCCCCGGAAACTCTTTCTTAGTCCCCGGAGTTCGACCGGAATGCCGGTGTGGTTTGGATCGTCGGTGCGAGGGAAACGGCCCACGGGGATTCTCACTCCAACGCCGCGAAATTGATCTGGTAGGACGTCAGGAAATAATCGCTCACGAGGATGAGAACCGAAGAATAGACGACGCTCTCCGTGGTCGCCCGCCCCACGCCCCGGGCGCCGCCCGAAGCGAAGAATCCCTTGTAGCAACCCACGCTTGAAAGAATGAATCCGAAGACGAGCGCCTTGACGAGCCCCTTGTTCACGTCGTCCATGCCGACGAATTCGATCACGTTCTTCCACCAGGAGCCGGGAGCGATCTGGAGGACCGAGAGGCTGACGAAGTAGCTCCCCAGCGCGCCCACGAAATCGAAGACGACCGTGAGGGCCGGCACCATGACCAGCCCCGCCAGGATGCGTGGCAGGATGAGAAGCTGGATCGGGCGGGCGGCCATCACGTGAAGGGCGTCGATCTGCTCGGTGACGCGCATGGTAGCGAGTTCCGAAGCCATGGCCGATCCGGCCCGGCCCGTCACCATGAGAGCGGCCAGCACGGGCCCGAGTTCTCGCACGAGGGCAAGGACGCTCGTCCCGCCCACGAGGGACTCGGCGCCAAACTGGCGGAAGGCATGCCCCGTCTGAAGGGCGAAGACCATGCCGGTGAAAATTCCCGTAAGCGCGATGATCCCCGTGGACTGGACGCCCACGAATTCCATCTGCTGCATGATCTCCTTGACGCGCAGGGGGCGGAAAAGGACCGAACGGAAGGCGTGGCCCACGAGGCGGAAATACCGTCCGATGTCCTCGATCCGGTCCAGGAGGAAACCGCCAAGCGTATCCAAGAGGCTCAGAACGGCGCTCCCGCGCTGTTCCACGGCTGAAGTGCTCACGGATAAACCCTCCGGACCCTTCGGCCGATGGCGCAGAAAACTTCGTAGGGAATCGTCCCGGCGGCGTCCGCGAATTCCTGGGCGGTTATCTCCCCCGATTGCTGGGTACCGATGATCACCGCTTCATCGCCCGCCTTGGCCGAAGGAACGCCGCCCAAGTCCACCATCACGAAATCCATGCAGACGGTCCCCACGGCGGGACAGCGCTTCCCGTGAATGAGCACCTCGAACTTGCCCGAAAGGCGCCGGGGGATGCCGTCGGCGTAACCCACCGGAAGCACGCCGATCCGGGTGTCTCTTGGCGTACGGAACGTGGCGCCGTAGGAAACGCCCGTTCCCGCCGGAACGTCTTTCACTTGCTGGAGCGAGGTCCGCCAACTGAGCGCGGGCGAGAGCTGCACGCGCTCCCTCCCCTTCCCCGCCGGATAGGCGCCGTAGAGGGAAATCCCCAGCCGCACCATGTCGAAGTGGACCGAAGGATCGAGGATCGTGGCGGCCGAATTGGCGAGGTGCCGGAGGAGATTTGGAAGTCCTTTTTCTTTGGCGATCTCCAAGGCGCGGGAAAAATTCTCGCGCTGCTTCCGGGTCAGGGGATTTTCCGGCTCTTCTCCGATGGCGAAGTGGGAACAAATCCCTTCGACGGCGATTCCTTCTAACTTCCGGGCGGCGTCCAGGAAACCCGGAAGATCGTCCATGCGGACGCCAAGGCGCGTCATCCCCGTATCGACTTTCACGTGGACGTGCGCTTTTTTTCCCCGTTTTTTTCCAAACGAGGAGAGGGCTTCAAGAGCCTCCCGGTCGAAAACGAGGGGGGTCAAATCATTTTCCAGCACTTCGGGGGCCTGTTTGGCCCGGATTCCCTGGAGAAGGAGGATGGGGGATTTGAGGCCCCCGCGGCGAAGTTCGATCCCTTCCTGGACCTGCGCGACGCCGAGCCACTCGGCCCCGGCATCGGCCAGGCGGCGGGCGACCGGAACAGCGCCGTGGCCGTAGGCGTCGGCCTTGACGACGGCCAGGACTTTGGTACCGGAAGAGAGAAGGCCCCGCATGGCGCGGTAATTGCGCTCGATGGCGGCAAGATCGACCTGCGCCCAAGAGGGCTCGTGGGGGCCTTCCATGAAGGGAAGCTTACCCCCGGAGTACCGTCGTTGTCATTCCGAGGCCGCAGGCCGAGGAATCTCTTGGCTTTTAAGAGACCCCTCGCTCGCGCTCGGGGTGACAAATCGCACTTATAGAAGAACCAGTATTACTTCTGCCCCGCTGCCCGGCGTTTTTCGGGCTCTTCCTCGCCGCGAACCATCGGCACGAAGCGGACGGGAAGAAGCGTTTTGACGAAGATGGTTCCCTTTTCGTCCTTCTGATAGAGGCGAAGTTCCTGGGAGTCCCTTACTTCTCCCACGGGGACGACGAACCGCCCGCCCGGGGCCAGTTGGTCAAGGAGCGCCCTTGGAACTTCCGGAGGCGCGGCCGTCGCTATAATGGCGTCGAAAGGTGCCTCTTCCGGCCAGCCGGCATAACCGTCGCCCACGCGGAGGTGAACGTCGTAGCCTTCGGCCAAGAGCGCTTTTTCGGCGCGCTTGGAGAGGGACTCGAGGATCTCGATGGAAAAAACCTTGGCGCCCATCTCGGCCAGGACGGCCGCCTGATAACCCGAGCCGGTACCGATTTCGAGCACTTTCTCACCAGGCTTCAAAGAGAGAGCCTGGGTCATGTACGCGACGATGAAAGGCTGCGAGATAGTCTGCCCCTGCCCGATGGGAAGGGGCCTGTCGTCGTAAGCCTGCAAACGGAACTCGGGAATGCAGAACGCCTCCCGGCGGACCTTTTCCATGGCCGCCAGCACCCGCGGGTCCGTGATCCCTTCCCCCTTCAAATGAACGTCGATCATTCGTTTTTTCGCTTGCGCCAGTTCGTCCGCCGGAGGCGCCGCCCGGCACGAAACCATCGCCGCCCCAAGAACGGCGATCCCTGCGAGAAGCCTTCTCGCGGCAGGAGGTTTCACTCAAAGAATCTAAGCATGGGGCGGGGGGCCTTCCAGGGGTCCCGCGGGCGGAAGGGGGCGGTAGCCCAGGAGGTCGTAAAAGGAGAGTTTTACGGCCCGGGCAGCCCGATAAACCCACTTAACCACCCGGGTGAAGAATTCGTCGGGCCGGGGCTCGAAGACCTGAACCGGGGGTTCCCCCCTGGTTTTCAGGATTTCATTGGCCGCAAGCCGCCCCGATACGACGGCCTTCTCCATCATCCACCAGTTCCGGTGGAGGCGAAGCCAATCTCCGGCAAAATAGAAGTTCGCAAAAGGGCTCTTCGTGGGGGGCCGGTGCTCGTGGGAACCGGCGTTGAAGTGGTTGAAGAGATCGGCGTGCTTGAGGAGGTGCCACTTGCGAACAGCGGCGCCCGCGAGTTCCGGAATCCGCTGGCCAAGTTCCGAGAGGATGAGCTTGAGAAGTTCGGCGGGTGAAAGGTGGATGTAATCTTTCACCACGTACATCTGGACTTCGACCACCGATCCTTCCGCGCGATAGGGCAGAAATTCGTCCTGAAAATTGGAGAGGATGAAATAATTATCGAGGAATCCCAGGTCCGCGAAAACGCCGCTGTAGAGGTCTTCGGGGACTTTCTTGTCGAGCCACAGGCGGGCGACCATCACTTCCGTGGATTCCAGATTGAGAATGCGCCGGAAGGTTTCGTGGCGAAGGAGGCCCGGGGAATTACGGAGAATGCGCTTGGCTGCCTCCACTTCCGCCGCCAGGACGTAGAAATCCCCCGTGAGAAGTTCTCCCGGCGCCCCCACGATAAGTTCTTCACCTTCCTTTCGCACGGGAAGGCTTTCGAGCGGGCGCTCGGGCGGCCCGCGCAACACGGCGCCATCGAGCGAAAATCTTCCCCCGTGGCAAGGGCAATCGTAGGAATCCCCCGCCGCCGACGGAGCCACGGGACAACCCTGGTGCGTGCAGGTGGCCGAGAGGGCCGAGAACGAATCCCCCGTGCGGCGGATCAGGATTTTCTCGCCGGAAGAAGTATCCCACACGAGAGTCCCGCTCGCGGGCACTTGGGTTAAGGGAACGCGGACTTCGTTCCCGCCGCTCCCCAGGCGCACACCCTTCACCCCTCCCCGGCCCGCCTCAATGGCCGCGGCGGTGGTGCCCGTCCGGACTTTCCCCCCGCGGGCCTCGATGAAGCGGACAATCGGGTCGATGACTAATTCCTGCGGGTTTCCCCGGCACCAGCGGACTTCCACGTCCTCCTGGTGGCCGATGAAATAGAAATTGATGGCGCTCATCACCGATCCGGCCGAAAGCTCTTCCGTCGAGCTGAAGGCAAAGCTCCGGGCGAAGGGGGACATGGCAAAATCGTGGAAATTCCTCGTGGCGCCGCACTGGGCGAGGTAGGCGTAGATAGAGAGCTTGTCGAAGCGGTCGAAATCCTTTTCATGATCGAAGGAGAACATCCGGAGAAAAGGCCGGATGGCGGAAACGGCGTCCCAGAACTTGATGCGCCCCATGGCCGCCATGTGCTTGAGCATGAAGAGGGGCGTCGGGAGCCGGCGCTTTATTTCCACCTGCCGGCGCCGCTCGCCGTCGGAAAAAACGACCGTGGAGGGGATGGGTTCGAGGAACGTCTCTTCCGGAATCCACGCCCTTTTCATGAGGTCGAAGAAGTTGAAGTACTGGTGCCACCAACCGTGCATCCCGTGCTCGACGGTGGAGCCCTGTTCGTCCCGGAAGGCCGAGAGCTTTCCCCCGGGTT
>JBFLVN010000150.1:0-9078 GCA_040758475.1 Bdellovibrionota bacterium | reverse complement strand
AGTTCTTCCGGAGGAAGACCTCAAGAAGAAGATCCGCCATTCGATCGAAACGGGAAAGCCCTTGCGCGTCAAGGCGGGTTTTGACCCCACGGCGCCGGACCTGCACCTGGGCCACACGGTCCTCCTTCACAAGCTCCGGCATTTTCAGGAGTTGGGGCACCAGGTCATTTTCCTGATCGGGGATTTCACCGCCATGATCGGCGATCCTTCGGGCCGCTCGGCCACCCGGCCGCCGCTTTCCAAAGAGGAAATCCTCAAGAACGCCAAGACCTACCAGGATCAGGTTTTCAAGATTCTGGATAAATCGAAAACCGAAGTCCGCTTTAATTCCGAGTGGATGGAGAAAATGAGCGCGGCCGATCTGGTGCGCCTCTCGTCCCATTACACGGTCGCGCGCATCCTGGAGCGCGATGACTTTTCCAAGCGCTACAAAGCTGCCCAGCCCATCTCGATCCACGAATTCCTCTACCCGCTCGTGCAGGGGTACGATTCCGTGGCCCTTCAGGCGGACGTGGAATTGGGCGGCCAGGACCAGCGCTTCAACTTGCTCGTCGGCCGGGCGATCCAGGAAGCCCACGGCAACAAACACCCCCAAGCGCTCGTCATGATGCCGCTCCTCGTGGGGCTGGATGGCGTCCAGAAGATGAGCAAGAGCTACGGGAATTCCATCGGGATCACGGAGCCGCCCTCCGATATGTTCGGGAAAGTGATGAGCGTTTCGGACGAACTCATGCTCAGTTTCTACGAGCTCCTTTCGTCCATCTCCGCCGAAGAGTTTTCGCGCGTCAAGGCCGACGTGAAGTCGGGGGCGATGAATCCCAAGGCGGCCAAGGAAAAGCTCGCCCACGAGATGGTGGCCCGTTACCACGGCAAAGACGCGGCCGATGCGGCCCAGGCCGAATTTAACCGCGTTCATGGGAAGAAGGGCGGCATTCCAGACGACTTGCCCGTCTTCAAGTTCTCCAAAGGGGAGAAGTGTCGGATCGACAAACTCCTTGTCGAAACTAAGACGGCCGAATCCAATTCGGACGCCCGGCGGAAGATCGAGCAGGGCGGAGTTTCCCTGGACGGCGAGAAAGTGACCGATGCCCACGCCGAAATTCCCGCCCAGGGCGAGCGGCTCCTCAAAGTAGGGAAGCGCCATTTCGCGAAAGTGGTTTTTGAATAGAACTACAGATTCGCGCGACTCAGGGGAGGTTCCCATGCGAAAGACGGCCTTGTTCCTGGCGGTTTTGATTTTCGCTTCGCCCGGTTGCGCCTGGTACCGCGCCAAGATCGGCGGAAGACCCGACCCCGAGAAAGTCTCCAAGATCGTCGCCGGGCAGACGACCCGACAGGAAGTGGATGCGCTTCTTGGAGCGCCGGATGCCGTGGCGCGACTTGGATCGGGAGACGTCTATCTTTACCGCTACGACGAAGGGAAAGCCTTCCTCCTTTTCCTGCTCCTCGTAAATTGGGGAAACCTGGATTTAAAGCCCGACCGTCTGCTGGTCGCCTTCGATTCGAACGGCCTCGTGACGAACGTGGCTTACCGGAGCGATTCGCCCAAGGCGGAGTTCCGCCTCAAGCCGTGAGAAAAATCCTTCCGTTCCTCTTGGTTCTTCTCTGCTTCGCGCAGGGTTGCACCATCCTGAACTTTCACATGGGGAGCCCGCCGTCCCGGGAATGCGCACTCGCGATCGAGTCGCGGAAGAGTACGCTCCAAGAGGTTCTCGATGTCCTTGGTCCGCCGGATGCGTTTTGCGAGGAGATGGCCGGGGAATTCGGCGCCTCGGGGGTGGATTTCGAGCTGGATTTCCCCGAGCTTCCCGGCGCGAGGCCCCACGTTCTGGAAACGCCCGATAGTCTGTGTCTTCTGTGGGTAGGGACCCGTTCCCGAAGCAGCGAGATCGACTTCGGCCGGGGCGTTCAGGTGGCCACGATCGCCCTTGGGGCGAGGGGATATGTTCCCCTCATCTTCGGCGCGGCGGGCGAGCGGGCGTCTTTTGTGAGGGTACGCCTGGGGCCGGACGGGGTGGTGGACGCCGTCCATGTCTCGGGCGTTCCCGAAGAGTTTGGCTACAACCCCAACCCCTTTCGTTAACCCACTGATTTCTTTGAATTCTTTCCGGTTCTGAATTTTCAATGAATTATTTCATTCTTTTCTGAAAGAAATGATACTATCCCGCCCGACGCTGGGCCTCGACGGGAGGGGGAGGGGCCTGGCGCCTCGCTTGTTTTCCATCCTCCCCGAGGAGACCGCTCCGTGTCCCTTCCCAACGCGCTTAGCCTCACCGAACGCCTTCGCTACCGCTCCCTTTGGAAGAACCTTCGTTCTGATTTTGAGGGCGAATTAGAACGCCTGGAGACGGGCCTGCGGGAGAGCGCCAAGGGCTCGCGGGCGCCCGTGCCGCAGGCGGCCCTCCAGCTCATCGAGGCCGGCGGAAAGCGAGTCCGCCCGCTCCTCGCATGGCTTTGCTGCTCGGCGATCGGGGCGCGGGCCCAATACGCCGACCCCATCGCGCTCGCCGCTGAACTCACCCACACGGCGACGCTCCTCCACGACGACGTAATCGACGACGCGGCCCAGCGCCGCGGCATGCCGGCGCCGCGGATTCTCCACGGGAACCGGATCAGCGTGCTGGCGGGGGATTTTCTCCTGACGCGCGCCATGGAAGCGGCCCTCAAGACAAGCCGCGAGGAGATTCTTCGCAGTTACAACCGCTGCCTCCAGGACATGGTGGAAGGGGAGGTCGTGCAGGAAGAATGGCTCTTCCGGCCGGACGTTCCCGAGGCCATCTACCGGCAGATCGTGGACTGCAAGACCGCGGCCCTCTTCGCCTGGGCGGCGGAGGCGGGCGCCGTCATGGGCGGCGCCGATGAAAAAACCGCCAAGGCCCTCCGGGCCTTCGGGCGCGGCGCGGGCGTGGCGTTCCAGATCCTGGACGACTGGCTCGACTGGGTGGGCGAGGGGGCCCACGTCGGAAAGGCCGTGCGTTCGGACTTGAAGGAAGGAAAGCCCTCCCTCGCCGTGATCTACGCCTGCGAGATGAGCCCCGCCGCCCGCAAGTGGTTCGAGGCAAACGTCCGTCGCGATGCGCCGCCTCCTTCAGAAGAAGAGATCGCGCGCCTCGCAGGTGAACTCGTCCAATGCGGCGCCCTGGACCGGGTGCGGACGGCGCTCGAAACCGAAACAGCAGCCGCCATCGCTTCCCTCGAAGCCCTCTCTGATACGGCCGCCCGGGCAAGGCTCGTGCGCTTTGCCAAACTCCTCCTGGCGCGGGATAAATAAGGACTGATCATGGAACAGGCATTGGCAGTCCGCAGTTCTTTTATCGGTTCTTTCGCCCATTGGGTCCGCGCCGTCCGGGCCTATTCGTTTTCGGCTTCCCTCGTGCCGGTGTTTTTGGGAACGTCCCTGGCCGCCAGCGGGTCCGCCCTGCGCTGGGACCTTTTCGCCTGGATCGTCCTTTCCATCCTGGCCATGCACGCCGGGACGAATTTGGTAAACGACTATTACGACTACGACCTGGGGCTCGACGATGAGAGCGCCCCCGGGGCGAGCGGCCTCGTAGCGGTGGGGGAACTCTCCGCCCGGCAGGTGGGCCGCGCGGCGGCGGCGAGCTTTGTCCTTGCCGTCTTGTTCGGCATTCCCCTCGTCATCGCCCGCGGATGGCCCATCGTCCTTCTGGGTGTCCTGGGAACGCTCGGCGGCGCCCTCTACACGGCCAAGCCCGTCCAGTACAAATACTTCGGCGCCGGGGATTTTCTCGTCTTTCTCCTTCTGGGGCCGCTTGCCGTTGCCGGGACCTACTTCACCCTGACCGGAGAGTGGGCGACCGCGCCGCTTATCGCTTCGATCCCCGTGGGCCTTCTGGTCGTCGCCATCCTTCACGCCAACAACCTGCGGGACTTCGACATCGACCGGGAGTTCGAACTCAAGACCCTCGCCATCCGGATGGGGCGCCAGGGGTCGGTCTGGTACCTCTGGGGCCTTGCGGGCGCGAGCTACCTTGTACTGGCGGCATCTTTGGCGCTCGGGATTCTCCCCTGGGAGGGGGCCTTGGGTTTTCTCTCCCTTCCGGCGGTGGTAAGGCTCGCCTGGGCCGCCCGGCCTTTCGGCCATTCGGGAAGCCGCCCGGGCGCCGATATCGTCCGCCTTGCCGGGATCGTCCACGTCCTCTTTGGCGCCTTGCTCGCCGCGGGGATTTTCTGGGCTGGAAAATAAGCGTTTCTTTCGCCTCTTGGTTGACGCCTCTGTCAGCCCAAGCCAACATCCCCCCGTCTTCCCGTTCGCAAGAGGGATTTGAAAGTGGCCAACAAGCCGCAAGGACAGGGTGCCCCGGCAGTCGACCGGGCCGAGAAGCTCACGGGCGACGCCGTGGGCAAGCTCATGGAGTTCTGGAATTTCCGGAAAAACCTGGGCCGCATCTGGTCGCTCCTCTACCTGGAGCCCGACCCCCTCACGGCCGCCGAGATCGGCGAGCGCCTGCGCCTTGCCGCCGGCACAGTGAGCATGTCCCTGAACGAACTCCTCCACTGGGGGGCGATCCAGAAAGTCTATCGCGAAGGGGACCGCCGGGATTTCTTCCAGGCCGAATCCGACCTGGGGCGCCTCATTACGGGGGTCCTGCGGGCCCGGGAGCGGCGCCTCCTTGACGAAACCCGCGAAGCCCTCGCCAAGGCCAAGGAAGCCCTTTCCGAGTCTTCCAAAAAAGACCCCCTTCAGGCCTTCAAGCTCCAACGGGTCCTCCTTCTCTCCCAGCTCTCGGACATGGCCCTCATCCTCCTCGATCAGCTCCTGGACCAGAAGCGGATCGACGTGACCAGCTTCTTCCAGTCCTCCGCCAACAAGAAAAAGTAGTTTTGGGCTTCGCCAGGGTCCGGTCCTTTAAGGCTATTTTTGCGTGGAATAGAATGAACATTTGTTCATTAAAATATCATAACTAGCTGAAATTACAGGATAATTTTTTGATTGACAGCGAGGAGTATGACCCGTATCATAATGAACAACTGTTCATTGGATTTTCACGAAGGAGGGAGCCATGAAATTCGGAATCTTCTACGAGCACCAAATCCCAAGGCCCTGGCAGGATGGTGACATGGAGCGTCTTCTCAAGGACGCTTTGGATCAAGTGGAACTCGCCGACCGCCTGGGCATCGATTACGTGTGGGAAGTCGAGCACCACTTCCTCGAAGAATACTCCCACTCCTCGGCCCCCGAAATCTTCCTCGCCGCTGCGAGCCAACGGACAAAGCGCATCCGCCTGGGCCACGGCATCATGCTCATGCTCCCCAAGTACAACCACCCGGCCCGCTGCGCCGAGCGCATCGCCACCCTCGATTTGATCAGCGGCGGCCGCGTCGAGTGGGGCACGGGCGAGTCCTCCTCGGAAGCGGAACTCGGCGGCTTCGGGATCAACCGCAAGGAAAAACGGGCCATGTGGGAAGAGGGCGTCACGGCCGCCGCCCGCATGATGGTCGAATCCCCCTTCGCGGGTGTCGAAGGGAAATACGTCCAGATGCCCCCCCGCAACGTCATGCCCAAGCCCAAGCAAAAGCCCCACCCGCCCATCTGGGTGGCCTGTTCCAACCGGAACACGATCCACATGGCGGCGACGAGGGGCATCGGAGCCCTTTCCTTCGCCTTCATCGAGCCCGCCGAAGCCAAGCACTGGGTAGAGGACTACTACTCGACCATCGAGAAGGGCTGCGATCCCATCGGCTTCAACGTGAACCCGAACCTCGCCGTTACCGTCCCCATGATGTGCTGCCGGAATGAGGACGACGCCATCGAACGGGGCTTGGATGGGGCGCACTTCTTCGGATACTCGCTCGCCCACTACTACGTCTTCGGCCAGCACCGCCCCGGCCGCACGAACGTGTGGGAGGAATTCCAGCAGAAGCGCGATTTCTTCGGCTTCTCCAGGGACATCATCGAAAAGACCAAGGGCGAGCCCCTCGGGATGAAGATGCTCCAGTCGGGCCTTGGGAGCCTGCGGGGTTGCGTGGGGACGCCCGAGCAGATCCGGGGCCTTCTGCGCAAGTACGAGGAAGCCGGCATCGACCAGGTGATCTTCGTTTCCCAGGCGGGGAGCAACCGGCACGAGGACATCTGCGCCTCCATGGAACTCTTCGCCAAGGAAGTGATGCCCGAGTTCAAGGAGCGGGAAGACAAGCGAGAGGCCGAAAAGCAGCGGCGCCTCGAAACGGCCATCGGCAAGTCCCTCGAACGCCGCAAGCCCAACCCCCAGCCGGAAACCGATTTGGTCATCCGGGCCCAGGCGCAGTTCTAACTTCGGGTACACGATACGTTCCTGGACGCGGGGGCGCGGCAAAGGCCGCGCCCCTCGTTTTTTGATCCAAGATGATCAAGGCGATCATCATTTTTTTCGAGTCCAACATTGCCTAGATGCCCAACATGGCCACCTTCCTTGGCCATGCCGGGAAGGCCGTAAAACCCGCGGAAACCGTCGAAAGCATCAAGGTGGCCAAGTGGGCCAACGTTTTTTTCG
Source organism: Bdellovibrionota bacterium (assembly GCA_040758475.1). GTDB lineage: Bacteria > JAGRBM01 > JAGRBM01 > JAGRBM01 > JAGRBM01 > JBFLVN01. Next base: position 2,584 of record JBFLVN010000150.1, on the reverse strand, counting down.
TTGGCCACCTTCATCGGCAAGGTGATCATCATTTTTTCGGAAGAAATTCCGCCGTTGTCCGGGATTGTCCAGCCGGCGGGGGATCCCGAAAGACGATCAAGGCGATCACCGTTTTTTCTGGAAATCTGGTGTACCTGGGGCATCTGGGTATCTCTAATTAACGCCGGTTAATGGGCACACCTCGGATTGTTTTAATTATAGTCTGTTTTAGGGGAAAAGACAGAATCCCTCTTCTTTCAAAGGAATTTTCCCGTCCGGTGTAATCCTTCTATGTTTCTCTTGAAAGAATTATCGCCATGACCGCCCGTCCCAAAATCCGCCTCGGCGTGAGCAGCTGCCTGCTCGGGGAGAAGGTCCGCTACGACGGCGGGCACAAGCGCGATTCCTACGTCGTGAAAACGCTCGGGCGGTTTTTCGAGCTGATCCCCATTTGCCCGGAAGTGGAGATCGGCATGGGGGTGCCGAGGGAGCCGATCCAGCTGGAACGAGCCGGGAAGAAAATCCGGGCAGTGGGCGTGAAAGATAGAGAGTTGGACGTGACGGAGAAGTTGTCACGATACGGCCGCAAGATGGCGCGGGAACTTGAAGGACTTGGCGGCTACGTCTTTAAGAGCGGTTCGCCCAGTTGCGGGCTGTTCGGCGTCAATATCTATCCGGGCAAAAGGGGGACGGCGAAGAACGGCCGGGGGCTCTATGCAGAGGCTTTCCTGGAAGGGCAGCCGTTCCTTCCCACAGAGGAGGAAGGCCGCCTTGGGGACCCGGACCTTCGGGATAATTTCTTCGAAAGGGTCTTCGCCTACTACCGGTGGCAACGGGCTTCCAAGAAAAGGTTCACCGTCCCCCGGCTCGTGAGCTTTCATGCCGCCCACGAACTGCAACTTCTTTCCCATGGCGAACGGCGCTGCTGGGAGTTGGGCCGGCTGGCTGTCCGGGGAGACAAGGCCGCATATTTGAGCAAGTTCATGCAGGCCCTTGGGGAGCCGGCGGCGAAACGGGGCCGGGCTGGTGCCCTTCGGCACGCGATGGAGTGCATAAAAGGATTGGGAAGGGACGAACGTTCCGAACTGGCAGGGCTCATCCAAGAATACCAGCGAGGGCGGCTTCCCCTATCGGTGCCCTTCGTCCTTCTTCGCCGTTACCTGGGGTGTCACCCGGTCCCCTCTTTGGCGGCGCAGACGTTCCTCCATCCGGAACCCTTGGAAGCGGCCGTTCGGAGAATGGGGTGTTAACTACGCGGTAGACAGCGGATCGGATTGGTCATTTTTGGATAGGTTGCCCGGCCGGTGGGTAACAAAATCGGCGAAGCCCTTCGCTTTTGGGCTTGCTTGGACTATTTAGACGCCCGGCTTTTTTTCTGGGGAAGGAACGTCTCTGTGCCGACTCGGGGTCCGGGTATTTTTGCATTATTCCTGGTGATTGCGGCGGGATGGTTCGTCCCGGCCGGGCCCGCTCGCGCGCAGCAAGCCTCTCCGGCTCCCGTGCAACCTCGCATCGTTCTCCAGGTCCAGCGCGGCCAGAGCGGGCCGGTCGTCGCCCCCGTCGAGATCAAGAATCCGACGAAAGAAACCTGGAAGCTCGAAAAAGCCCAGTTCCGCGGGCTCGTGGCCACCCTTCCCAAGCCCAAGCTCGTCCAGCGATTGCTCGGCGCCCGTTCGGCGGTGACGCATTTCCCGGCCGGGCAGACGATCAAATTCCCTTTGGCGATCGAAGTCGCCGAACTCATGCCCCAGTTCCGGGAGGCGACGCTCGAGTACGCGCTGCTTCTCTCGAAGAAGGGTGGTGAGTTGAGCGAGTTGCGGGGATCGGTGGTCCTCGAATACGAGGGCGAAGCGGCCGCCGCTTCTTCCTCGGCGCGCTGGAAATGCGGCGCCCTCGACGTGGAAGTGAAGGCGGCTTGCGAGTCGGGCGCTTCCTTCCAGACGTCGGCCGAGCCGCTTCGCAAGTGGGGGAAATCCGAGGAAACCCACGCCAAGTGCGATCACGACGTGGACGCCACGGCGCGGGCGAGGGCCGTCGCGCATTGCAATGCCGGTCCCGGTGGCGTCGAGATTTCCTTCGATCACGAGCAGGAAGCGCAGGGCGGTTACTCGCTTCCCCGCACGTGCAAGGAACGTGGACCGCAAGCATTTTGCATCGGCCGGGGGAGCGTTTCCGGAAAAATCGCGGCGAGCCTGAAAGTCCCGGAGAATTTCACGGAGCCTCTTGTCCTCGGAGTTGAAGCCGGAGGATGTCCTGCCCGTCTGCGCGAGGGTGGTCCCCGGATCAGCCTGACGGGTCCCGGCGGCGCGAACATCCCGCTCAAGACGGGAACGCGTCTTCCGAATGGAACGACGGACCTCCTTGTCGCGCTCAGCGGAACGGCCGAAGCCGAAGGGGCGGGCAACCGGGGAATCCCTTTCAAAGCCGCCGCCGGAGAGAAGTGCAAAATACGCCTCCAGGCCGTCCGGGAAGGGTTTGGCGACCTGCTCATCCGCCCGGGAGAGCCGGCTTTTGTAATCGTGGATGGAAACCGCCTGGGTCTTCTTCCTCTGGGCGAACGGGAAGTGAGTTTCACGGTCCCCGCGGGGAAGGAAACGAAAGTCCA
>JBFLVN010000149.1:0-9100 GCA_040758475.1 Bdellovibrionota bacterium | reverse complement strand
TGTTTTAAGCGGGAAAAGCTAAAAGTCAGGCGACGGAGTTACTCATCCACGCAGCCTTCGAGGCAGTCCTCGGCGTCAGCGTCGCAGGCGTCCTTGCAGGCATCGTCGCTCTTGGCGCAGGTGCTGAGGCAGTTCTGGCGCATGTTCCGGCACAGGCCCGCGCATTCCCGGGCCGACTCGCTGGCGGCGGAGAGCTTTTCCGGGGAAGCGCCAAGCACTCCCAAGAGAAGGACGGCGGCCGTTAAGGGTAAAAAGCGTTTCATGGCAGGAACCTCTCGGGGTGCTTTAGTTTCTCCGGCAGGTATTTTTCCAGTACGAAATTGAGGCCGTGCTTGGCGAAGGCCTGTTGCTCGACGCGGACCCCCATCTTCATCATCTTTTCGAGCGCTCCGCTCCACTCCCGGTGATGGACGAAGAACGGGTCGTTCTTGATGGCGTCCTTGGAACGCTTGATGTCCACTTCTTTCAGGGGATGGGTCGGCAATTTGTACCTGTCGATGTCGTCGGGCGTAACGCCCAGGTACGTCGCCTGGGGGACGCAAAAGAATTCGTTCAAGTGGGCGTTGTTGCCGCTTCCCACCTTAAGCGTCCGGTAGATGTTGGCGTAGCCATAGGGGTCGCCGTCGGTGAAGACGTAGACCGGGAGTTTCTTCTCGTCCGCTAGGCGCCGAATGAAGCGGCGGATGGCCCGGGAGGGGACGCCGTTCATGGAGACGAGGATGCAGTCCACTTCGGCCCAGAACTGGTGGTGATTCAAACGCTCGAACATACCGCTCGTTTCGATGGCGAGGATGAACTTGGCCTTGGTCTCGAATCCGAGGTGCTCGACGGACGAAGGAATCGAATAAGCCCCGGAGCCGAACTTCGTGCAATCGATCCGTAGCGGCCGTCCGGTCGAAGCGTCCCGGTCGATGACGACGAGTTCTCCCGCCACAGCCCCGCCGTGTTCGTCCGGGCGGAAGCCGATCTGTTCCTTGTTCACGAGGAAGAGGGCCTCGATGTCGTCCATGATCGTGTCGGATTCGACCTGATCGTCGCACCGGGCGTCGTCCCAGTTCTTGGTCTGGTAGTACGCGTCCCTCTTTGTCGCGAAGTCGTTGGTCTCGATGAGCGTTTTAGAGAGGGAGAGCATCCGGAGCATCTGGGCGAAAGTCTTCACCGTGTTGACCGTAAGTGAGCGGTCCACGGTCTTTCCCTTCATCGTGAAATGGCCCTTCTTCACGTTGAAGGCGACGTTCGCCAAGGCGCGCAGGGGGAACTTGAGGTTGGGTTCTTTTTTGGCGAGGATCGTGGAACGCAGGCCCCCCGCCGTATCCCGGATTTTTCCGATCAGCTTGCGGTCCATCTGATCGAGAGCCACTTTGGCGGCCTTGGGTTTTGCGGTCTTCTTTTTTGCCATGGGATGGGGTGAGAGCCTCTGCGCGCGCTCCAAGCCCTCGGAACGGCGCGGCGGGCAGCCAGTATAGCGGCGCGGGGGCTTTGGGAAAATCTTCCCCCCGTGCCGGGCGAGCGGGTATCTTTAGCTTTCGGGATTGCGAGGGCTTTCTCTCCGGACGCGTGGATTTGCCGCGCGAAGCGCGATTGCGAAAATTCCTCAAATGCTTCGTCCCGGGCTTCATGGCGGCTGCTTTGGCCTTGTGGGTGGGCGCCGCCGGTGCCCAGGATTTCCTTCGGAAAGCCGGTGAGGCCCTTGCCGCGGGCCATCCGGCCGAAGCCGCCTCCTTCTACCAGCAAGCTCTCTCCGCTAGTCCCCAGGACCCTTCGGCCCTTTTCGGCCTCGCCCGGGCACGGATGCTCGAAAAGAAATGGAGCGAGTGCTCGGAGGTTTTTTCCCGCTTCCGGCTCTCTTACCCCGATCATCCTCAGGCCGGAAAGGCGCTTCTCTATCTCACCGAGTGTGAAGAGAACGCGGCCGATGCCGTGCGGCCGAAAAAAGTAATTGTGCCGCCTGTAGCCGCTCCTCCGGGGGAAGGCGGCCCGCTCCTCGCCGCTCAAGTCCTTGTCTGGGATGCCAAATCCTGGGAAGAACTCGAAAAAGAAATGAAGGCCCTCAAGGCCGCCGGATTCTCCGCGGTCATCTTCCGCGTTTTTTCCAATCCCGGCGACCGCCTCTATCCCTTCGCGGGGCCGGCAAAAACGCCCGTGGGCGTCTACTTCCAGACGAAACAGGCCCCGGTCGTCTCCGAAATCCTCTGGCGGGCGACCCAGGTCGCCCACCGGAGCGGCCTGGCCTTCTATGCCTGGATGACGAGCCGGTACGCCGACTACGGGCTCGATTCAAAGACCTCCGAGCGCTGGGCCGACCGGACGTACGATCTTTCAAAAAAGGAGATCGTCCAGGGAAAAGGGCTCGACATTTTTAGCGACGAGGTAATCGCCCACCTGGAAGCGCTCTACTCCGATCTTGGCAACTATCCCATCGACGCCGTTCTTTTCCAGGATGACCTCGTGAGCCGCCACACGGACGGATTTTCCGAGGCGGCGGCGCGGGCGTACGCGAAGAAATTCGGAAGACCGCTCGACCCTTCCGCATTCTACCAGGATGTCTATCAACCGCCGGACGCCCCCAAGCCCCGCGTCGGGAAATACACGGACGCTTTCTGGGAATGGGCGCGTTGGAAGAACGAGCGGCTCCTGGACGTGGCCGAGCGCCTGGCCGGTGCCGTCAAGAAAAAGCGGCCGGAAGCAAAAGTGGCGGTCAATTTTATGTACGAAGCGGCGAGCAGCCCCAAAAATTCCCTCGCATGGCTTTCCCAATCCATTTCCGCCGCCCACCGTAGGAAGTTCGATTACTACGCCGTCATGGCCTACCACCGGCAAATGATGCATGAACTGGGGCTTTCCGTGGATGAAGTGGCGATCCTTCTTCGCCGCATGAGCCGCTCTCTTTATGCAGGGGCTCATCCGTTCCGGGCGCTCTTCAAGCTTCAGATTCGGGATTGGGAAACGCAGGAGCCCGTCTCAAAGGAAGAATTTTCCAAGATGCTTGAAGCGATCCGGAAAGGGGCCGAAGGAACGGGTGCCGCCCCCAATATCGCTGTCGTGCCTTACCGGGGGCGTAAGGACTTGGACCGGCTTTCCTTTGATCTTCACTCTTCGGTGGAGCGGCAAGCGGCGGCCAGAGAGTGACCATTTAGTGGAAAAGCGGCGAAAACCTCGCCTATTCAGTAGGCGGGTTTGCCAGACATTGCCTAAGAATTAATCAATTCAATTGCTTTCCCGCATTCGCTGGTCGCAAAAACCCCCATGAAATCAGCAGTTTAATGCGAGCAGGGCCCGCGTGGCCCAACGCTTGCTCATGCTGGGACTGCCTGGCGATAGGGCCGTGGTTCGTGCGCGGTTCATCCAGGTGGAGGTGTGTTCCATGAAGAGGCTGAGAGAATCTTCGCTTGGATGGGGGAATCAGCGAAAAGCCTATTGGCTGCTTGCGGTTCTCGCGTGTCTCTGGGTAGTTCCGGTTTCGCTTTCAACCGTCGGCAGCGCTTTCGCCGACGAAGCGGCCCCGGCAGCGGAAGCCGCTCCGGCCGAGGCGGCCCCGGCCGCCGAAGCGGCGCCTGCTGTTGATCCGGCAGCTGTTGAAGAGCTGAAAGCTACGGTCGCCAACCACAAGGTGATCGCGGACACGATCTGGACAATGATCGCCGGGTTCTTGGTATTTTGGATGAACGCGGGTTTCGCCCTGGTGGAGAGCGGTTTCTGCCGGGCCAAGAACGCGACGAACATTTTGGGGAAAAATTTCGTGGTGTTCGCGTGCGCTACGTTGGCGTTCTGGCTGATCGGTTTTTCCATGATGTTCGGAGAGGGAGGGGCATGGCTCGGGAGCCTCGCGCTCTTCGTCGACGTAGCCAGTCCGGAGAAATACCCAGGCCTTTCGTGGGCGACCCCGCCGGTGGAAGCCAAATTCTTCTTCCAGTTGGTGTTCGCCGGCACGGCGGCCACCATCGTTTCCGGGTGCGTCGCGGAACGTATCAAGTACATTTCGTTCATCGTTTTCGCGTTTCTGCTGACGATCCTCGTTTATCCCGTGGTGGGCCACTGGATTTGGGGTGGCGGTTGGCTGGGTTCTGGCGGTTTTTGGGATTTCGCTGGGTCCACGGTTGTCCACACGGTCGGCGGCGTGGCGGGTTTGGCGGGCATCATCATCCTGGGGCCCCGCCTTGGGAAATTTGGGAAAGACGGCAAAGTCCACCCTATCCTGGGGCACTCCATGGCGCTCGCCACCCTTGGCACGCTTATCCTGTGGCTGGGCTGGTTCGGGTTTAACCCCGGTTCCACGATGACGGCCGATGGGAATGCCATCGCCCACATTGCCATGACCACCAACCTCGCCGCCGTCGCGGGCATTCTTTCCGCGACAGGCGCCGCATGGATTGTGCTCGGCAAGCCGGACCTCTCCATGACGCTGAATGGGTGTCTGGCCGGCCTCGTGGCCATCACGGCGCCCTGCGCTTGGGTGACGGTAGCGGGTTCGTTCTGGATCGGCGCCATTGCCGGTATCCTCGGTGTGGCAGCTGTCATCTTCTTCGACAAGATCAAGATGGACGATCCGGTCGGCGCCCTCGCGGTCCATTTCGTTAACGGCGTTTGGGGAACGCTTGCGGTCGGACTCTTCGCGGCCGCTCCTTACGCGAATGCTGAAGGCAATGCGGCACCCAAGCTCGGCCTCTTCTACGGCGGCGGCTTGGATCAATTCCTGATTCAGCTCAAAGGTTCCCTTGCGGCGGTGATTTATACCTTGGTTGTAAGCCTCGTGCTCTGGCTGGCGATCAAATACACCCTGGGAATGCGTGTCGGCGAAGAAGAAGAAATGCGTGGACTCGATGTCTCGGAAATGGGACTCGAAGCTTACAACGGCGATACCGTGGCCGGCGTCTCGGGTATGTCACCGGGAAAAGCCTAGCGGGGGATCGGGGGTGGGCGCCCATGGCGGCGCCCGCCCTCGGAACGCCCCCGAGTTCGCACTCGTAACTTTGTTAGGATGGAGGTTCGACTTATGAAAAAAATCGAAGCGATCATCAAGCCTTTCAAGCTCGATGAGATCAAGGCGGCTCTCGCCGAGATCGGAATCCAGGGAATGACCGTGACCGAAGTCAAAGGCTTCGGGCGGCAGAAGGGGCACACGGAAGTATACCGCGGAGCGGAGTACGTCGTGGATTTCCTGCCCAAGATCAAGATCGAGATCGCCGTGCCGGATGAAAAAGCCGGGCAGGTGGTGGACTCGATCCAGAAGACCGCCAACACGGGCCGCATTGGTGACGGAAAGATCTTCGTCCTTCCGCTGGAAGACGTGGTTCGCATCCGCACGGGCGAGAAAGGCAAAGACGCGCTGTAAGCGAGGCTTCGGGCCCCCTCCCCTTTGGGGGAGGGGGCCTCTTTCTTTGCGGCTGCCTGTTTTTTGGGCCGAAAGGATTCGTTTGCTTAAAATCTGGGCTCAATAGTTTGATTCGAGTCCTGTGAATAACTGAAAACTACCCATGGATTCGCAAGTTTGCACGAAAGGGGCCCGGTGGCCCGGCGGTTGCTTGAGAACCGCGAACTTCCTTCCGGCCAGAGGCGTTTTCAAGCCGGGTGGAAGAATAACGAAGAGCCCCGGGCTTTCTTTTGCTCCCGGGGCCAGAGGAGAGAGAGCCCATGGGTCGTTCTGCGATCCGCGAGCCCGCCTTGAGGGCGTGGCTTGCGGCCTTAGGTACCATCGCTTTTCTAGCTGTTTCCGTCGTATCCGCGGGAATCACTTTTGCCGAGGATGCAGCGCCCGAAGCGGCTCCAGCAGTTACAGAGAGCGTGCCGCCTGCCGAAGCGGCGGCACCAGCGGAGGCCGCTCCCGCGGCCCCCACGGCAGACACGGGGGATACGGCATGGATGCTCGCGGCCTCGGCCCTCGTTTTGTTCATGACGCCGGGCCTTGCGTTCTTCTACGGCGGCATGGTCCGCAAGAAGAATGTTTTGGGAACCATGATGCACAGCTTCGTCGCCATGGGCGTCCTTTCGATCGCTTGGGCCCTTGTGGGCTATTCGCTCGCCTTCAGCGGGAGCGGCGAATACGTGGGCGATCTGGCGGCTGTGGGCCTTTCGGGCGTGGGCTCGGGCGTGTCGGGCACCATCCCCGACAGCGTGTTCATGATCTACCAGTGCATGTTCTTCATCATTACGCCCGCCCTGTTTTCAGGGGCGATCGCGGAGAGAATCAAGTTTTCGTCCTATCTTTTCATTCTCGTGGGGTGGGCCCTCATTGCTTACGCTCCCATCTGCCACATGGTGTGGGACTCTGATGGACTGCTCTTCAAGGACGGCGCCATGGACTTCGCCGGCGGCACGGTCGTGCACATCAACGCCGCCGTGGCAGCGGCCGTCCTGGTTTGGCTCCTTGGAAAGCGCCGGGACTACCCCAAGGAAATCACTCCGCCCCACAATCTTCCCTTCGCCGTTCTCGGCACCGGGATGCTCTGGTTCGGCTGGTTCGGCTTTAACGCCGGAAGCGCCTTGGGCGCCAACGCCCTGGCGGGGTACGCCTTCGTGAATACGAACCTAGGAGCCGCCGCCGCCGCTTCGTCCTGGATGTTTTGGGAGTGGCTCCGGCGCGGGAAACCCACGGCCCTTGGGTTTATGTCCGGCGCGGTGGGTGGTCTTGTCATCATTACACCGGCCTGCGGCTTCGTGACCCCCATGGGCGCCATCGTTATGTGCGCCATCGGCGGGATCGTCTGCTTTGAGACGGTGGCCCTTCGGGCGAAACTGCAAATCGACGACTCCCTCGACGTCCTGGGTGTTCACGGCATGGGTGGAACGCTCGGGGCCCTGCTTGTCGGATTGTTCGCGTCCAAGACCATCAATTCGGCGGGTAAAGACGGCCTCTTCTACGGCGGCGGGATCGATCCCTTCATCGTCCAGATCAAGGGCGTCGTCATCACGATCGTTGTATCGGCGGTCGTGACCTTCGTCCTGGCCAAGATCGCGGACATGGTCTTCGGCCTGCGAGTGAGCGACGAAGAGGAAGCCCAGGGGCTCGACCTCACCCAGCACGGCGAAGTGGGGTACACCTGACAGCCGCGCCCTTGTGGGACGGGGGTTGCCCCCCCACGGGGTGCATGGTATGGGGCGGCCCGGCTTCGGCCGGTCCCCCCCTCGGTGAGAAGGAAAAATTCAAAGGTCGCGGCGCTCGGCGCGGGCGCCCGCTAGCAAGGAAGTGAGAGAGGGACATGAAAAAGATCGAAGCGATCGTAAAGCCCTTCAAGCTCGATGAGGTGAAGGCCGCCCTCGCGGAAGTGGGCGTGCTTGGAATGACCGTGGTGGAAGTAAAGGGGTTCGGCCGCCAGAAGGGGCACACCGAACTCTACCGGGGAGCGGAGTACGTCGTCGATTTCCTCCCCAAGATCAAGCTGGAAATCGCCGTGCCCGACGAAAAGGTAAAGCAAGTGGTGGAGGTCATCCAGAAGACCGCCAACACGGGCCGCATTGGCGACGGCAAGATTTTCATCCTGCCCTTGGAAGACGTGGTGCGCATCCGCACCGGCGAACGGGGCAAGGACGCGCTCTAGAAAGAGCCGTCCGGGGTTTTTGAACGGGGCATTGGGCCCGGCGCTCGTAAAAGAGCGCCGGGCTTCCGTGTGAGTAGGCAAGAAAGCCAAGGAGGAGGGAATTATCCCATGACCACACCCGCGGATGTAACCAAAATGATCAAGGATCAGGGAATCGAATTCATCGATTTCAAGTTCTGCGATCTCTTCGGCCGGTGGCAGCACAAGACGTGCCCCATCACCGAGTACCACGAGGAGCTCTTCACGGAAGGCCACGGCTTCGACGGCAGTTCGATCCGCGGCTGGCAGGCGATCAACGCCTCCGACATGCTCGTCATTCCGGACGTGAATTCGACGGTGGTCGATCCGTTCATGCAGTACCCCACCATCTCCTTCATCTGCAACGTGATGGACCCCATCACGAAGGAGAAGTACAGCCGCGACCCGCGCTACATCGCCCAGAAGGCCGAGGCTTATCTCAAGAGCACGGGCATCGGTGATACGGCGTTCATCGGCCCCGAAGCCGAGTTCTTCATCTTCGACGACATCCGTTACGAAGTGGCCCAGCAAAAGGCCTACTACCATATCGATGCCAACTCGGGCGTGTGGAACACGGGCCGCGAAGAATCCCCGAACCTCGGCTACAAGATCCGGAACAAGGAAGGCTATTTCCCCGTTCCCCCGATGGATCAGTTCCAGGACCTCCGCAGCGAGATGGTCATGGTGATGCAGAAAGTGGGCATCACGGTGGAAACCCACCACCACGAAGTGGCCACCGCCGGCCAGGCCGAAATCGACATCCGCTTCGCCCCGCTGGTCGAGCAGGCCGACAAGATGATGTGGTACAAGTACATTTGTAAGAACGTCGCCCGCCGCCACGGCCGCGTCGTGACGTTCATGCCCAAGCCCCTCTTCGGTGACAACGGTTCGGGCATGCACACCCACCAGTCCATCTGGAAGGGCGGCAAGCCCCTCTTCGCCGGCAACGGCTACGCCGGACTCTCGGACATGGCCCTCCACTACATCGCGGGCATCATCAAGCATGCCCCGGCCCTCTGCGCGTTCACGAACCCGACGACGAACTCCTACAAGCGGCTCGTCCCGGGCTACGAAGCGCCCGTGAACCTCGCTTACAGCTCGCGCAACCGGTCGGCTTCCTGCCGCATCCCGATGTACAGCCCGAGCCCCAAGGCCAAGCGCGTGGAAGTCCGTTTCCCCGATCCGACGGCGACCCCCTACATCGCCTTCGCGGCCATGCTCATGGCGGGACTCGACGGGATCAAGAAAAAGATGGACCCCGGCGAACCCTTCGACAAGGACCTCTACAGCCTCGATCCCGAGGAGCTCAAGAAGGTTCCGAGCTGCCCGGGCTCGCTGGATCAGGCCCTCGTGAACCTTGAAAAGGACCACGAGTTCCTCCTCCAGGGCGACGTCTTCACGAAGGACCTCATCGAGACGTGGATCGACTACAAGCGGGTCAACGAGATCGACCCGCTCCGGATGCGTCCGCACCCGATCGAGTTCCTCCACTACTTCGACTCCTAGGCGGGAGTTCGGAAGCGCTTTTAAAAGCCCCCGTCCCGCCA
>JBFLVN010000148.1:0-9177 GCA_040758475.1 Bdellovibrionota bacterium | reverse complement strand
GTGGAATGGCGCCGGGACGCGCGGACTTTTCCGGCGCGGGGAGGAGTTCCTCCATGGCCCTCGATCTTGGATACCGGCTCGCCCTGCGGGCGGATTTCGACGCGGAGTGGTTCGGTGAAATCTCGACTTGGGTGTGGTCCAAACTCGCTCGTGGAGAAGCCCGGCAGGCTGCTTCCGCTCTTTACGAATGCGAGCGCGCGAACCGGCAGGAACTCGGGGAGGAACTCGGCGCCTTGGGGATTCCCAATCCCTTCCTGATCGGGCCGGGTGTTGCGGCGGGCGTGCTGGCGGCGCTGACGCCCCTGTCCTTCCACCGGGCGGTCTTCACAGCGAACGCCACGGGCAAGGGGCTCTCGCGTTTTTACCGTGCCCGGGCGAAGCGCTTTTCCCCCAAGGCCGACGGTCTTTACGAGAACCTGACCCAGCGCCATCTGGCGGCTTTTTCGACCTTCAAGGTGAAGGACCTCTAGGCGGCATCCCCCGCGCCCCTGTGTCACAATTGAGGGGCCATGTCTTCCAGTGAAAAGAATCTTCCCGCTACTGAGCGGGCGGCCCGCATTTTGAGGGAGGCCCGCTTGGGCGCGGGCCGTTCCCGGGCGGGCCCGCTCTATGTCGAGATTTCCGCCAACAATTACTGCAACCTGCGCTGCGCCTTCTGCTACGGCGCGGGGAAGCCCGATCCCCTCGAATTCGTTCCCGAAGAACACGAACGCCTTCTGGACGAACTCCTCCCCGGCGCCGATATCGTGATCCCTTCCGCCGGGAGCGAACCCTTTCTCGGGGACCTCGAAAGGACGCTTGCCGCCGTCAAGCGGCATGGAAACCGCCTCCTCTTCATCACGAGCGGTTACGAACTTACGCCCGAATGGACGAGGCGCCTTGCGCCCCATCTCTACCGGCTCCAAGTTTCGCTCGACTCTCACCGGCCGGAAACCTATGCCAGGCTCCGGGTGGGTTCTGATTTCGAGAGAGTCACCCGCCATTTAAAAGAAGCCGCCCGGATTCTGACGGAGCAGGGGAAAATCCACCGGCTCGTCATAAGCGCCGTGGCGACGAGCGAGAATTTTTCGCATCTTCCTGAAATGATCGAGACGGTACGAGAATGGGGCGTGGAAGTCTTCCTGATTCAGAACCTCTACGGTGCCGCGGGAAAATTCGAGCATCTTTCCCTCGTACCGAAATTCTCTCCGGCGGATATCGCTGAAGGCCGGTGGGCCATCGCGGAAGCGGCGAAAAAAGCGAAGGCCGAAGTGATGATCGCTTTGCCGCCCGTGGAGCGTTTTGCTTTTCGGCCCGAAGGGACTCCGACTGTCGAATGGGACCCGGATTACACCCTGGAGCTTCTCGAGGAAGCCCCCGGTAACTGTTACCAGGCCCGCCAGTGGGCCAAAGTCTCGCCCGACGGAACGGTCTATCCCTGCTGCGTCGCCCCCGCGGAACTGGCCGTGGGGAACGTGCGGGAAGAATCCTTCGCTGAAATCTACAACGGGAAAAAATGGCGCGCGCTCCGCCGGGCCTTCGGCGACGGCCGCCCGCCGGAAGTTTGCCGGAAGTGCGAGCTGTTTAGGCAGTACCAGAACCGGCTTTCATTGCCTTGAGGTAATGGGCCGTTATAATAATTCCGGGGCGGATTCTTATGAAGACGAAGCAAATATGGATTTCCTACGACTTGGGCCTCAACGGCGATTACGACGGTTTGTACCGTTGGTTTGACGCCCATGGAGCCAAGGAATGTGGTGATCGCCTCGCTACGTTGGAATTCAATGTCAAGAGAGACTTGCAACGGGAACTAGAGAAAGACCTTAAAAAGGCTTTTAAGGTCGGCAAGGAAGATCGCCTTTACGTCATTTACCGGGATTCTGAAACCAATAAGGTCAAGGGACGTTTCTTGTTTGGTGGCAGAAGGGCGGCTCCGTGGATAGGTACTTCCCAGAAATTAGACGAAGTGGTTGAAGATGCTGGGTAAGGCCAAGAAATACGTTCTGGCCGATACGGGGTTTTGGCGGGCGCTTTTTCAATCGGGCGATCAATTTCACGAATCCGCCAAATCATATGCGAGGACAATCGAGCCGTATTATACGTTCGTCCCTTGGCCCGTCTTGTATGAGACTTTGAACGGACATTTCGTGAAGACTCCCGGATGCGTCGCTCAGATCGACGCGGCGTTGAAGCGTCCTGGTATTGTTTTGTTCGACGATAAACCTTATCGCGACGCGGCCAAGGAAAAAGCGCTTGGGATTCGATTGGGGCAACGGAAAGATATTAGCTTGGTCGATTGGGTTATCCGGATGATGGTGGAAGCTGGAAAGCCCCGAATTGACTATCTGGTTACGTGCAGCCCCGGTGATTTCATGGACGTTTGCAGTTTGCGGCGCGTCGAACCGCTAATTTTAGAAGACGGCCGGCGTTCACGGCGCTGATCCCTTTGGAATAGCGCGTCACTCCTCATTTTTGCGGAAATCCAACCCACAATCCGAGGTCGTCGCCCGCGAGATCGGCGCTCCGGAGCTTTTCGGAAGAAAGGGCCTTCGTGATCGTTTCCCGGCGGCGGTTCGGGCCGAGGGAGTAGAGCAGGAACCCCTTCTCGCCGGGCTTGTAGAAAATCCAGTACGAATTGTTCCAGGGATCGAGAAGATAGCCCCGGCGCGTGCGGGCTTTCGCGGCCTCCGGGCTGTGGTCATCCGGAGAAGGTTCTTCGCCCAGAAACAATCCCGGGCGGGCGAGGCGTACGAGATTTCCCCGGATCGCGTTGAGCAGGCGCTTGTCCAGGGGGCTCCCGATGGTGAAGAGAACCGGATTCAGCCCTCCACGGCTGAGATCATTTTCGAGGAATTTGAGTTCCTCTTTTGCCTGGGCGACGGCCTTTTCATCTCCCCCGTAGACGAACCGGTCGAAAGCCGGCGCGGCGGCAAGCCCCAGGAGGAGGGCCGCGAGGAGAGCGGTTCCCTGGGCGAGCGGCTTTGGCGGCGTTTCGGAAGTCCTCCCGAAGGCATCCAGGAGCAGGAGAAGCCCGAGGAAAAGCTCGGCCGCTTCAACGGTGAGGAGTGCCGGATTAGCCACGGAAACGAGGGCGACGGCCACGCACCAGGGCCGAAGGCTCTTGGGGGCGGCAAGGGGCCGTGCCCAGGCGCGGAGTCTTTCCGGCAGGGGCGATCTTTCCGAGGAACACCCCGGGGCGATGGCGCCGTACCCCAGGGCGATCAGCGCCACGAGCCAGCGCGTATCGACGGCCAGGCTTTTAAGGAAGTTGTGGAAATTTAATTCCTGCTGGAAATTGAGTTCGAGAAAGGCTTTGGGCGGAACGAATCCGAAAACGCGCTGGCCCCAGGAAATTTCCTCCCCCGCCACGGCGAGGCAAAAGAGCGCGAGAAGGAGGAGCCCCGCGCGGTTAGCGGGGCCGCGGGCCTCGCCCTGGAGGCGGCCGTCTTTCCCGAAAGTCTCGCTCAAGGCATTGACGAAAAAGAACCCGGCGCCCAGGAACGCGAAGAAAGTCCCCCACTCGGCCCAGGCGTCTTCCTGGAGGGACGCCTCGAAAATCCCCCGCGCCCCAAGGCCCGTCGCTAGAAAGAAGAGAACGAGCGCCCCCAAGAGGAATTGGGGGAGGTGGCCCTTGATGGGGGTCAGATTCACGGCGGGAAGGTTATCACGCCGCCATTTCCAGCTTTAAGGAAAAGATGTAGTTGAATTTAGGCTATTATTCAGCCTAAAATTCAGCCCATGAAAAACCCCTCCATCCGCGAAGGCATCGTTCCCCTGGGCCGGTTCAAGAATCAGGCGTCCCGTTATTTTCGCCAGGTGCGCGAGGGCGGGGCCCCCGTCATCGTCACTCATCACGGCCAGGCGGCCGGCGTGCTCATCTCGCCCGAAGATTTCGACCGGTTTTCCGAGCGCGAGCGTTTCATCGCGGCCGTCGAGGAAGGGTTGGCCGACGTCAAAGCGGGCCGGACGGTGAGCGATGAGGAGCTTACGCGGGAATTCAAGCGCCGGTTCGGCAAGCCGCGCCGTACTCGATGAGGCTGCGTTGGTCTGCCCGCGCCGAGCGGGAGCTTTGGGCTGTTTGCGAATACATCGCCAAGGACAAACCCGGAGCGGCGGATATCTTTTTCACGCGCGTTCAAGCGAGGGCCCGCCGGGTGGCACGCTTCCCCCAGTCAGGCCGCCAAGTCCCGGAAATCGATGATCCTTCCGTCCGCGAAATATTTTTTGGAAACTACCGCCTCGTTTACCGCATTGAATCCGGTACCGTATTCATCCTCACAGTCTTCGAAGGTCATCGGCTTTTTGATCCCGAGAAGATTAAATAGTTTCCGGCTGATTTAGCGGTCTATTTCCTATCCAGCTCCGCTTTCAACCATTCCCGCACATCCCGGATGCTTTCGGCCGAGACTTCGTGGCCCATGGGGTATTCCTTGTAGGAAAGGCGCACGGGGAGTTTGGAGAGAAGGTCGCGTGTGGCGCGGGCGTTCTGGACGGGGAGCACTTCGTCGTGCGTCCCGTGGACGACCATCACCGGGAAATCTTTCAAGGTCTTTTCATCGGGTTGGCGGGGGAAGAGATCGGGCATGAACCTTCCGCTCATGGCGACAACGCCCGCGAGCTTTTCAGGGACGCTCGAAAGAATCGCGAAGGACATGATGGATCCCTGGCTAAAGCCCATGAGGTAGACGCGCCCCGGATCGGCTCTGTACACGGCAACGATTTCATCCAGGAATTTGACGAGTTTCTTCCGGCTCTCTTCGGCCTGTTCGAGATCGACTTTGACACCCTGCGGGCCGATTTCGAGGCCAAACCAGCTGTAACCGCCGGGGAAGGCGTAGTCGTACGGCGCCCGGGCGCTCACGACAAGGAAGCGGCCGTCCAGATGGGGCTGGAGGCCGATCAAATCCTTTTCGTTGCTGCCGATCCCGTGGAGGGCGAGGAGGAGGGGCGGGGCGCCATCGCTCCGTACGTCGGGGCGCCGGTAGGTGTGGACGAGGGAAAACTCTTGCGTCACGTCAAAGACTCCTCCGAAGAGATTCAATCCGGCAGGCGATCGATTTGGCGATCACGAGCGCGCCCCAGGGCGTGGGGTGGCAATCGTCCGCGAAAAAACTTTTCCGCTCGTCGCCCGCCAGGTGCCGCGTCTTTTCCAAGGCGCTCGGGGCCGAAGCGGATTTTCCCGCCTGTTCCAGGACTTCCGCCGCGGAGCACTTAGCCGTTCCGCCGGGTTCGATCCACGTGGGTTCTTCCCCGGCCTCGAAACGGAGGAGCGGGATTCCTTCCGTCTTGGATACCCGGCCGAGTGCTTCCTCGTAGCGGGGATCGCTGACGCAAAGGCTAAGGAGCAAGGGCTCCGATTTCTCCCGCACGTGCTTGGATATTTCCCCCAGGCGTTTTTCGTACTCCTCCGGGGGGACCCGGTTCGTGGGCTCGGGCTTGGGAAACATCCGGAAGAAAAGCCGCGCGAGCAGCCGGGGCAAGGCAAGCCGGCCGGCCACTCCGGCCAGGGGGATGGAAATGCGCTTTGCGATTTCTTCTTCCCGAAGGGGGTAGGGCATGGCGTCGTTGGCGCCGTAGCCGATCGTCACCATATCGGCGGAAAGGGAATTTGCTTCCGTGGACAGAAGGGAGCCCTGGTAACTCGTGTATCCCGGCACGGCCCGGTTGAAGACGCCCCAGGGATTTCCAAGTTCCTTGGCGAGCCTCGCGGGCCAGCTTTCTTCTTCCTCCAACCCCCATCCGTAGGTCGTGGAGTCTCCCAGCGTTACGATTCGCAGTTCCCCCGGTTCCTTGGGAGAAGGAATAAGCCCGCGCCAGCCCTCGGCGTTCGCGTTATAGGTCCATCTCTCCTCCTCTCGGATTTCGGGCCGGAGCGTGAAGTTGAGGGACTTTTGGGAAAGCGAAGGAGCGAGCCGGTAGACCAGGGTTGGGTCGATGACGAAATTTTCCGTATCCAGCACCTGGCTAGCCCCCAGGCGATAGGTCGCTTCGAATTTCGCCGATTCGGAAGCCAGGAGGGCATTCAGGCGCGCGGCGTCGGCGGCCGGGAGTTTTTGGAAGAGGCGCGCATGGAAGTATTTCTCGCCGGGTTCGAGCAAACGGGCGAGACCCTCGAGCAATAGAAAGCCGAGAAGGCCCGCCGCGAGCAGCACGGCCCCGCGCACGGCGCGGCTTTGGAGGGGTTTTTCAAGCATGCTTGGCTGCCCAGTTTGACCCTCAAAAAACGCGAGTGCCATACTCCGAAAACGGCCTTTCGAGCCTTTTGAACGATGCCCGATAGCAATTCCCCCGGCGGCTTTGGCGCCCTCTTCCAGCAAGCCCAGCAGATCGCCCGGGACATGGAACAAAAACGCAAGGAGATCGAAGAGGGCCTCTCGCGCCTCACGGTCGAGGCCTCTAGCGGTGGCGGCATGGTCCGCGTCGTGGCGGGCGCCGACGGCACGATCCGCGAAGTGAAGATCGACCCGGCGGCCGTCGATCCCCGGGACGTCAAGATGCTCGAAGACCTCCTCCTCGCCGCGATCAACGAAGGGCTCCGGCGCGCCGCCGAGCGCGCGGAAGAAGAACGCGGCAAGCTCCTCACAAGCCTTCCCCTCCCTCCGGGCCTCGATCTTTCGGGCCTTCTTGGAAAACTCCGATGACCCCTCCCGGCGATCCCATCGAGCGCCTCGTCGCCGAACTCTCCAAGCTCCCCGGCATCGGGCGCAAGACGGCCGCGCGGCTCGCCTTCCACATCCTGGGGGAAGAGGCCGAATACGCCCGCTCTCTGGCCGAGGCCCTCGTCGAGGTGAAGGAAAAGGTCTCGTTTTGCCGTGAGTGCTTCAACTACGCCGTGGGCGATCTCTGCGCGATTTGTTCTTCCCCTCGGCGCGACAAGGGCCTCGTTTGCGTGGTCGAGCGGGTCCAGGACCTCCTGGCCCTGGAAGGGGCGGGGGGCTTCGGGGGTGTCTACCACGTCCTCCACGGCGTCCTCTCCCCGCTGGACGAAGTGGGTCCCGAGGAAATCCGTATCCAGGAACTCCTCGAACGGGTCCGGCGCGGCGGCGTGCGCGAGATCGTGCTCGCGACGGGCACGGGGGTGGAGGGCGAGGCGACCGCCCTGTACCTAAGCCGCGAACTAAAGGGGGCGGGCGTGGGACTCAGCCGCATCGCCTACGGCGTTCCCATCGGGGGCGAACTCGAATACCTGGACCGGGCGACCCTCTCCCGCGCCCTTGAAGGCCGGACGCGGATCGGCTAACCCAGGGGGGCCCGTGAAGGTGGGGTTGGGTTGACGGGAATTGCCGGTTTCGGTAATGATTTCCCGCATCTAGCCAGAGTTGATCCGGCGGGTTGCCCAAAGCCGGTAAGGTTTGAGCATCTTTCCTCAAGGAGTGCGTTCATGGCTGGCCCGAATTTCGTGATGTACGAGGCCGAGTTTCACGAAATCGCGGCCGTGATCCAGAAACTCGTCGGTGAAGCAAACGCGAAGGTCGTTTTCCTCGTGGACAAGAACGGCCAGTTGATCGCGCACGCGGGCGAAACCGAAAATCTGGACACGACCTCCCTGGCGTCGCTCACCGCCGGCAACATCGCCGCGACGGGCGGCCTCGCCAAGCTCCTCGGGGAGAAGGAATTCTCGATCCTCTTCCACGAAGGGGAGCGCGACAATCTTCACATTTCGATCATCGGGGGGCGCGTCATTCTCGTCGTGATCTTCGACGAGAGGAGCTCCTTGGGCCTCGTCCGTCTCCGGGTCAAGAAGGCGGGCGATGAGCTGGGCAAGATCTTCGACCGCCTCGCCCAGAAGGCCGAGGCCGAGGGGGGCGGCTCCACGCCTTTCGCGGAGATCACGGACGACGACATCGACAACCTGTTCAGCGAGTAACGAGCGGACGGGTTCGGGAAGAATCTAACCCGAGCGGGGTCAAGCAGTGTCTTTCATCAACTACAGCTCTCGGGAGATCAACTGCAAGATCGTCTATTACGGCCCGGGCCTCTGCGGGAAGACGACGAACTTGCAGCACATCTACGGAAAAACTTCTCCGGACGCCAAGGGGAAGCTCATCTCGCTCGCGACCGAGACCGAGCGGACGCTTTTCTTCGACTTCCTTCCCCTCTCGCTCGGTGAGATCCGGGGCTTTAAGACCCGCTTCCATCTCTATACCGTGCCCGGGCAGGTCTTCTACGACGCCTCCCGCAAGCTGATCCTCAAGGGCGTGGACGGCGTCGTCTTCGTGGCCGACTCCCAGGTCGAGCGCATGGAAGCCAACATCGAGAGCGTCGAGAATTTGAAGACCAACATGGCCGAACAGGGGTACGACCTGGGCAAGGTCCCCTATGTCATGCAGTGGAACAAACGCGACCTTCCCAACGCCGCGCCGGTGGATGAACTCCAGAAGCTCTTGAATCCCCTCAACGTGCCCGCCTTCGAGGCCTGCGCGGCTTCGGGCGAGGGCGTCTTCGAGACCCTCAAGATGGTGGCCAAGCTCGTTCTTCAGGAACTCAAGAAGGGCAAATAGCCCCTCTTCGGCTGCCTCCGGTTTTTTCGTGACTCCTCTCGCCATTACCCTGTATTCGGACTTTCTTTGTCCTTACTGCTACCTGCTCGAGCAGAATCTCAAGAAGCTCGCGGCTTCCTACCGCTTCGACATCCATTGGACCGGCTTCGAAATTCACCCCGAACTCCCGCCCGGCGGGGCGAGCCCCTCGGTTTTGGGCGAAGCGGGCTGGGACGCCCTCTGGGAACGGCTGGGTGCCCTGGCGGCCGAGTGGAAAATCCCCATCCGCCGGCCCGAGCACCTTCCCAACACGCACCTCGCCCTGGAAGCCGCCGAGTTCGCCCGCGCCCAGGGGAAGCTCGAAGAATTCCGGGATTTGGTTTTCAAGGCCTATTTTCTCGAAGCGCAGGACATCGGCGATCACCAGGTCCTTCGGGGCCTCGGTGAGAGGGTGGGGCTCGACGGAGCGGCGCTCTCCAAAGCGCTCGATGAAGAAGAATTCTTCGACACCGTGCAAGACAATCGGGAAAAGGCCCTGGACGACCTCGTGACCGTCGTGCCGGTGCTCTTGATCGAGGGCCTTCGGCTCATCGGCGCCCAGCCGGTCGAAGAGATCGAACGGATGATCCAGAAGGCGCTTGAGAAGAGAAAAGAAGCCAATTGAAGAATTACCGCTCTTGCTTTGATGCCCCTCTCCCCTTGGGAGAGGGTGCCGCGG